>CAYSIQ010000008.1:0-14052 GCA_964431195.1 uncultured Bacteroides sp. | reverse complement strand
CTGCACAACTATTGCAGCTGCGGCGGCGCGCGGACGGCGGCGCGCGAGGGAACGCGCCGCCGCGCGGAAACCTCCCGGCGGCCGCCGCGGGCGGGGCCGGCTTCCGGCCGCTTCGCGACAGGAGCCCGCCCGCCGCCTTGAGGCCATGTTCCAAAACTTTTTCATAACTTTGCCCGCCTAACTTCGGAACGGGGCCGCGCCGGCCCGCCTCTCGCGGGGCGGCGCTCCTCTTCCCTTAACACACAAGGCGCTGCATGCTGACCCAAATTATCGACCAAGCCAAGATTGACCGCTTTGCCCGCTGGACGGGCCGCGCGGGGAAAATCGTCATCGTGTCCCACGTGTCGCCCGACGGCGACGCCGTCGGCTCTTCGCTGGGACTGCGGCATTTCCTGCTCTCGCGGGGCAAGGAGGCGGACGTGATCGTGCCCAACGCTTTCCCCGACTTCCTGAAGTGGATGCCCGGCAGCCAGGACATCCTGCAATACGACCGCCACAAGGAGCTCGCCCGCCGGCTGATTGCCGAGGCCGAGGTGATCTGCTGCCTCGACTTCAACGCCATCCGCCGCATCGACGCCATGGGGGAGGCCGTGCTCGACGCTCCCGGCCGGAAGATCCTGATCGACCACCACCTCGGCCCGGAGGGCTTCTGCGGCGTCGCCATCTCGCACCCCGAGGTTTCGTCCACGTCCGAGCTGGTGTTCCGCCTCATCTGGGGCATGGGCTGTCCCGAGGGCATCACCAAGGAGGGCGCCGAATGCATCTACACGGGCATGATGACCGACACGGGCGGTTTCACCTACAACTCCAACAACCGCGAAATCTACTTCATCATCGGCGAGCTGCTCTCCAAGGGCATCGACAAGGACGCCATCTACCGCCAGGTCTACAACGCCTGTTCCGAGAGCCGCCTGCGCCTCATGGGGCATGTGCTGTCGCGCATGGTGGTGTACCCCGGCTTCCACGCCGCCCTCATCACGCTGGCCAAGCGCGAGCAACGGCGTTTCGGCTATATCCGGGGCGACAGCGAAGGCTTTGTCAACATCCCGCTCAGCATCAAGGGCATGGCGCTTTCCTGCTTCCTGCGCGAGGACACCGAGAAGCCCGCGGTCAAGGTATCGCTGCGCTCCGCGGGCAGTTTCCCCTGCAACAGGCTGGCGGCGGAATTTTTCGGGGGAGGCGGACACCTCAACGCCGCGGGCGGGGAGTTCCGCGGCACCGTCGAAGACGCCCGCAAGGTGTTCGAACAGGCCCTCGAGCGATACAAACCGCTGCTGGATGCCAAGGCCTGAGGAGAACAAAAGTTAAAAGATACGAACTTTAAGGCCGCGGCTTTCCTGCTTTCGGCGGAATCAAGTACTTTTGCGGCAAACAATCCTATCCATACGAATGAAGAACCTTATCACGCTCCTTTTTGCGGCATGGGCCGCGGGGTGGGCTTTCCAGGCCTGCGACGACACCAAGACATACGCCGAGATGCTGGAGAACGAAGACAACGGCATCGCCGATTTCATCAACAAAAACCAAATCAAAGTCATATCGCAATCGGAGTTCTATGCGCAAGACTCAGTCACCCACGTGGAAGAGAACGAGTTCGTGCAGCTGGCCAGCGGCGTTTACATGCAGATCGTGGACAAAGGATCGGACAATCCCGCCGACACGGTAAAGAACAACGACGAGGTGCTGGTGCGCTTCATGGAATACAGCATACTGAACGAGGACACCACGCTCTCCAACATCGATGTAGCGGGCATCGTGGACTCTTTCCGCTACACGGTGACATCATCGTCCATCGCGGGCATCTTCCTGGAAGGATACATGCTGAGCTACTACGGCTCTACCGTGCCTGCCGGGTGGCTGGTGCCGCTGGCCTACGTGCGCGACGGCGCGCACGTGCGCCTCATCATTCCCTCCGACATGGGACATAACACGGCGATGCAAGGCGTGTATCCGTATTACTACGACATCCATAAGTATCAAATATGGAAATAATTCCTTTACACATCTCATGACACTGATCAAATCTATTTCGGGCATCCGTGGCACTGTCGGCGGGCGGGCGGGCGAAGGCCTCACCCCGCTTGACATGGTGAAGTTCGCCTCGGCCTATGCCACCCTAATCCGGCGCGCATGCACGACGGGAAGCGACAACAACAAAATAGTAGTAGGCCGCGACGCACGCCTCTCCGGCGAAATGGCCAAGGACATAGTGGTCGGCACCCTGATGGGCATGGGTTGGGACGTGGTGGACATCGGCATGGCATCCACGCCCACCACCGAACTGGCCGTCGCCCTTGAAAAAGCCTGCGGCGGCATCATCCTCACCGCCTCGCATAACCCCGAGCAATGGAACGCCCTGAAACTGCTGAACGGGCACGGCGAATTCCTCGACCAGGCAGAAGGCAATGAAGTGCTGCGCATAGCCGAAGCCGAAGACTTTGACTATGCCGGCGTGGACTGCTTAGGCACCTGCCGCGAAGATTTAAGCTATAACCAACGCCACATCGACAACGTGCTGGCTCTTGACTTAGTGGACGTAGAGGCCATACGCAAGGCAGATTTCCGCGTGGCCATCGACTGCGTGAACTCGGTGGGCGGCATCATTCTGCCCCGACTGCTTGAAGCATTAGGCGTGCAGCACGTGGACAAGCTCTATTGCGAGCCGACAGGACACTTCAGCCACAATCCCGAACCATTGGAAAAGAACTTAGGCGACATCATGCAGCTGATGAAAAAGGGCGGCAATGATGTGGCTTTCGTGGTTGACCCTGACGTGGATCGCCTGGCCATCATCTGCGAAGACGGCCGCATGTATGGCGAAGAATATACATTAGTCACCATCGCCGACTACATACTGAGGCACACGCCGGGAAGCACCGTTTCCAACCTCAGTTCCACGCGTGCCCTGCGCGATGTGACGCAACGCTACGGACAACGGTATTACGCATCTGCCGTGGGCGAAGTGAACGTAACGGCCAAAATGAAAGAAGTAGATGCCGTCATCGGCGGCGAGGGCAACGGCGGGGTCATCTATCCCGCCTGCCACTACGGGCGCGATGCGCTGGTCGGCATTGCCCTTTTCCTGAGCCACTTGGCACACGAGAGGAAAAAGGTGAGCGAACTGCGTGCCACCTATCCCGCATACTTCATGGCCAAAAACCGCATCGACCTCACTCCCGATATTGACGTGGATTCCATCCTTGGCCAAGTGAAGAACCTCTACAAAGACGAAGAAATCAACGACACCGACGGCGTAAAGATAGACTTCCCCGACAAATGGGTACACCTGCGCAAGAGCAACACCGAACCCATTATCCGCATTTACAGCGAAGCTCGCACGCAGCAAGAAGCCGAAGAGACAGGCCGCCAAGTGATGGATGTCATTAAAAAGCTGGCAAAATAAGCCATCGTACCGATCCGCCCGATGTTTTGCAAATCCCGCTGACATCATGCATGGCGAAGTCAACCGGCAAGCGCAATCTCGCAAATTTAAATTGACGGGTATGCGGAGTGTTACTTGGGCGCTTTCTTATACAAATAGAAAGCTATGAAAGCATAGAGGAGGTTGGGTATCCACACGGCTATCACGGGGGGCATGTTCCCGTTGACGGCAAACGTGGAGGCGATGGTTTGGAAAAGGATGTAGGAGAAACTCAACGCCAGGCCGATGCCCAAGTGCAGCCCCATGCCTCCCTTGGCCTTGCGCGATGACAGGGAAACGCCAATCAGCGTAAGGATGAACGAGGCGAACGAAGCGGCTATGCGCTTGTGGTACTCTATTTCGAACTCCTTGATATTGGCGAACCCCCGCTGGTGTTGCCGGTCAATGTATTCGCTAAGCTGAGGACTGGTGAGCATTTCTTGCTGGTTCTTCATGATTAGGAAGTCGGCCGGCTCCATGAACAGGGTGGTGTCGATGCGACTTCCTTTCGAGATGGTTTCGCGCATGCCTTCCAGCTGGCGAATCATGTAGTCTTTGACTGTCCATTTGTGGTAAGCGGTAGTGTCATAGGTAATGGATCGCGCCGTGAGGTGCGAGACAAGTTGCTTGTCCTTGAATTGGTCAAGTGAGAAACGGTAGCCGGTTTTTGTGCGGTCTTCATAGCGGTCAATGTAGGCAATCACGCCGCTGTCTACTTCCAGCTGGATGTTGCGTGCCACATTGCTTTTCCGAGGCTTGTAGTATTTGTCTTCAAAGTTGATTCGTGTGACGCTTCCTTTGGGGATGATGTAGGCGCCCAGCCAGAAAGTGGCGGCCGAAATGATGGCGGCCGAAATCATGTAAGGGCGTAGCATGCGCTTGAAACTCATGCCGGAAGCGAACATTGCGACTATCTCGGAGTTTTCTGCCAACTTCGACGTGAAGAAGATGACAGCAATGAATACGAACAGCGGACTGAACAGGTTGGCAAAGTAAGGGATGAAGTTCAAGTAGTAGTCGAACACGATGGATCTCCAAGGGGCTTCGTGCGACATGAAGCGATCCATCTTCTCGTTGAAGTCAAACACCACGGCAATCGAAATGATCAGGGCAATAGCGAAGATATATGTGCCTAGGAATTTCTTGATAATGTAGCGGTCTAACCGCTTGACGTATTTCGCAACCAGCCACTTGAGGCCTCTGCTTTTGCCACGGTCTGTATTCTTCATAATCGTGCGGATAATCGTTTTACCATCATAGGTTTCCAAACGGAAAAGTCTCCGGCAATGATGTGTTTGCGTGCTTCGCCTGCCAACCACAGGTAGAAAGCCAAATTATGGACAGAGGCAATCTGTAGAGCCAGCAGTTCCTGAGTATGGAAGAGGTGGCGGAGGTATGCTTTTGAGTAGAGGGTATCTACGCAGGAGGCTCCATCGGCTTCGATGGGAGAGAAGTCGGCCTCCCATTTCTTGTTACGCATATTCATAATGCCGTCTTTCGTAAAGAGCATTCCATTCCGCCCGTTGCGAGTGGGCATGACGCAGTCGAACATGTCTACTCCCCGTTCGATGCTTTCCAAAATGTTGGCTGGGGTGCCGACTCCCATGAGGTAGCGGGGCTTGTCTTTGGGCAAGATTTCGTTTACCAGTTCAATCATCTCATACATCTTTTCTGTAGGTTCGCCGACGGACAGCCCGCCGATGGCGTTCCCGTCCGCATTTTGTGAGGCAATGTATTCTGCCGACTGCTTTCGCAGGTCGGGATAGACGCAGCCTTGCACAATGGGGAAAAGCGACTGCGAATAACCGTATTTAGGCTCGGTTTCATTAAATCGCCGGATGCAGCGATCCAGCCAGCGATGGGTAAGCTCCATTGATTTTTTGGCATATTCGTAAGTGGCGGTGCCCGGCGTGCACTCATCAAAAGCCATCATGATGTCTGCACCGATGGAACGCTCTATGTCTATTACCTTTTCGGGAGTGAAGAAGTGACGGCTTCCGTCAATATGGGAGCGGAACTCGACGCCTTCTTCACGCAATTTTCTAATGCCAGTAAGCGAGAACACCTGGAATCCCCCGCTGTCAGTAAGCATCGGACGATCAAAGCCATTAAACTTGTGCAGGCCGCCGGCCTTCTCTATCACGTCTATGCCTGGGCGCAGATAGAGGTGATAAGTATTGGCCAACGTAATTTGCGCTCCTACATCCTGTTTCAACTCAGTGAGGTGCACGCCTTTTACTGTGCCCAATGTACCTACCGGCATGAAAATGGGAGTCAGTATGTCGCCATGGTCTGTGGCCAACAAGCCGGCCCGGGCGTTCGATTTAAAATCAGTGTGTTGGAGAACAAATTTCATGCCTGTTGCTTTCCTGCTTTGATCTCTTCTTCGTCCTTCTTGACAGGGACTGACAAGTCAAGTGGGTCGGCTACTTTTTCATTGGTCAAGGCAATGGAAAACACATCTTTCACATCGTTGACATAATGGAATAATAATCCTTTCAGGTATATCTCCTGTATTTCTTCGATGTTCCGCCTGTTTTCTTCGCTCAGAATAATCTCCTTAATGCCGGCACGTTTGGCAGCCAAGATTTTTTCTTTAATGCCGCCGACAGGCAGTACCTTGCCGCGCAGGGTTATTTCACCTGTCATCGCGAGATTAGCTTTTACTTTGCGCTGGGTAAATGCGGAAGCCAGTGAAGTGGCCATGGTAATACCTGCTGAAGGACCATCTTTGGGGATGGCACCTTCGGGCACGTGGATGTGAATGTTCCAGTTGTCGAAGATGGATTCATCCAAGCCAAGTATAGCAGCATGTGCCTTGATGTATTCCAAGGCAAGCATGGCTGATTCTTTCATCACATCACCTAAATTGCCGGTAAGGGTCAGCTTCCCGCCCTTGCCTTTGCTCAGACTGGTTTCTACGAAAAGGATTTCCCCTCCCACAGCAGTCCACGCAAGGCCAGTGACTACGCCAGCATATTCATTGCCTTGGTACTTGTCGCGGGTATGTTCGGGTATGCCCAAAAGTTCGATTAGGTCGGAAGGCTTGATTTCAGCCTTTGCAAAGTAGCCGTCTGTGGCATATTGACGAGCAGACTTTCGCATGATTTTGCCGATTTTCTTTTCAAGCTCGCGCACGCCGCTTTCGCGTGTGTAAGATTCAATAATGACTTCCAATGTGTTTTTTGGAATTTTTATGGCATTTTTTCCCAATCCTGTAGATTCCAATTCTTTTGGAATCAAATGACGGCGAGCTATCTCTATTTTTTCCTCGGTGATGTAACCGCTGACTTCTATCAGTTCCATGCGATCCAGCAAAGGAGCCGGTATGGTGTTGAGGTTATTGGCGGTGGCAATGAACATCACTTTCGACAAGTCATAGTCCACATCAAGGTAATTATCGTGGAAAGTAGAATTTTGCTCCGGATCCAAGACTTCTAATAATGCAGACGAAGGGTCACCCTGCCGGTCTGCCCCGACTTTGTCAATTTCATCCATGATGAAAACCGGATTGGAAGAACTGGCTTTGATCAATCCCTTAATAATACGTCCGGGCATGGCACCAATATACGTCTTCCGATGGCCTCGTATTTCAGCTTCATCGTGTACACCACCCAATGATATACGGACATATTTTCGCTTCAACGCAGCGGCTATGGAACGCCCCAGCGAAGTCTTGCCTACTCCGGGAGGGCCATAGAGGCAGATGATAGGCGATTTCATATCGTTCTTTAGTTTCAGTACGGCCAAATGTTCCAAAATGCGTTCTTTCACCTCTTCCAGTCCGTAGTGGTCTTTGTTCAATGTCTTTTCAGCATTAGTCAAATTGAGGTTGTCCGGCGTATAGATTCCCCACGGCAAGCTTAACATGGTTTGTAGGTAAGTGAATTGCACACTGTAGTCGGGAGATTGCGGTTGTGTACGTTCCAGCTTGTTTACTTCCTTTAAGAAATATTTCTTAATTTCATCGTTCCATTTGACAGTTTCAGCCTTTCGTTTCATCTCCTCAATTTCTTGCTCCTGTCCGTTGCCTCCTAATTCGTCTTGGATGGTTTTGATCTGCTGTTGCAGAAAATATTCGCGTTGTTGCTGGTCGATGTCTTCGCGTGCCCGCATTTGAATGGAAGCTTTGATTTCAGCCAATTGGACTTCACGGTTCAGCATTTCTAATAACCGATAAGTCCGTGCACGCAACGAGTCTATCAAGAGCAATTCAATCTTTTCATCTTTTGTCAACGGCAGGTTGGAACACAGGAAGTTTACCAAAAAGAGGGGATTGGATATGTTTTTGATGGCAAAAGCCGATTCACTGGGAAATAGTTCCGAGGATTTGACATAACGCACAGTCAAGTCTTTGACGGCTTCTACCAATGCATGAAATTCTTTATCGCCTTTGGTGGGAATATCTTCTTCAAGAGTTGCAATACGCCCTTGCAGATAGGGATTGCTCTCAATAATTTCCTTGAGTTCCATTCTTTTGTAGCCTTGCAGAAAAACTGTGGTAGTTTGGTCAGGCATCTCGAGTACACGCAAGATTTTGGCAACAGTACCTATATTGTGCAGGTCTTCCAGCTTAGGCGTTTCGGTTTCAGCAGTTTTTTGACAAACGATGCCGATGAAAGAACCGTTCTTTTCGGCATCATGAACCAACTTCAGAGAAGATTTCCTTCCTATTGCCACCGGCATAAATACTCCGGGAAATAATACCATATCCCGTAGAGGTAAGATAGAAAGCGTATCTTTAATTTCGACATTCATCAATTGTTCTTCATTACCTTCAAAATCGGCTATGACTGAAAAACCATTCCCACTCTTGTATTCTGCATCGGTTATGTAGATTTTTTTTCCCATTGTATATTATTTAATCATTGTATTTTGCATAAATAAAGTTCCACATCGCGTGTGAAAGCCTATTTTTTCATTGGTCATAAAGACTGAAAAGATGTTTCGCTTTCACCTATTATACAGGTCTATTTTCCCTTTTTGTTACATCGAAATGCAAACGATATAAAAGTAGTACAAAGTTAAGCTATTCCTCCTTATAATTTATAGTAAAAGTACAAAAACAATGCCATTCTTACAAGAATCTCTTTGAGCTTGTTTTTAATTTTGAGGTTGAAAAATACGCAGTAATGTCCAACAGCAAACGAAACAAGATTAGGCAGTCATCCTCATGCCTGTCGGTTTATGGAGAATCCGTTTCGGTTTTTTTATTTGACGTGCCTGCAAGGAATCGCTTATGTATCCAGGCTGGCAAAGCCATGAACAGGCGGCACAAGCCGCATGGCATGGTTATAAACGCTGAACCGAAGAAGGTTAAAGACTCCTTCCGGAACATCGCAGCCAGACAGATAAGATTGATACTAAGATAAAGGGGAAATTACAATAAAGATGGCATAGGGGATGATTATAGCCTACCATCCTCATATGCCGTCTTATTCTTGAGAGGCATCAGCCGGATGCCCTCTTTTAGGCAGCGTGGAAATAACGATTTGCAGCTGCCTGCCGACAGCTTCGCATTATAAAACGGCATGCCCGCGCCTTGCCTCACAGGGGAAACAACGGCGCGGGCATTTCTTGCCACCTTTATTTTCAGTTTGAGCCCGCGTAACCGGGAAGCTGCGTCAGATTAGGGTTGTCAACCAACGGATGGCCTGCCGACTTGCCGGCCAACGGCAGCAATTCCGAAAAATCCTCCTTGTAGCCGTAGTAAATGCCGTCGCTGCCGTCAGGGGCGGCAATCCAGTCCGGGTATTTACCGCCATTCTCAACATTCTCAAAAGACCCGGTAGGTTTCTGATAAAGGATCCTGCCAATTTGCAAAGCATTGTAACCCGCCCCGAAACCGGCTGCCTTGCGAGCCTTCCCGTTAAAGGAACTGGTGTAAGCCTGGAACATGTTGCAAGGATACCATTTGTCGCCTTCTGCCGTTTCCACCCCATGGGCACGAACGATGCCGCGCAACTTCTCCTGATAGGCTTCATACAAGCCTGCCTCTTCCGGGACATCTGCCGCTACGGCAACCTCTTGCTCGTCTGTCAACTCGATATAGTCGATAGCCAGGAATTTGTCGCCGTACGCCTGAGCGTCCTTATGGAACTTGTACAAACGGTAAACCGGGATACCGGCATATTCGCCTGTACGGTCGGAAAGGTCTTTCATAGCCTGCTGGGTCGCCCTGAGCTCTTTGGAAATGCGCCCCATGCGGATCAAGTCGGTGCGAAGGAACAGCTGCCCGCCCAGTTCCCATTTGCGCTCTTGCGCCAGCGCGTCGTCAAACGCTTCTTTTGAAGAAGGGATTTCCAAAGAGCCGATGCCGGCACGCTCACGGATCTGCCTCAACGCATCGGCCGCTTCTTCCGTAGGCCCGCCATTCAGATAGTTCTGCGCTTCCGCGTACATCAGCAACACATCCGGATAACTGATTATCGGGATATTCAGGTTGCGCTTGTCCGTATCCGCCGGAGACACGCACCAGGAAATGCGGAACTTGCCGGGCATGATGCAAGAATAAGTAGTGCCTACGTCCACCCATGTATCGTTCGCTTTCCCTGATTCAAGATGATAGATGCTATACGAGGTGCACGTTACATCCCGGCGGGTATCGCCCGGTTTGAAAGACAGATAGAAGGTAGGCAGGATGGAAATCATGGCCTTGCGCGATCCGAACACGCCGCCGTGAGATCCCGGGTGCGCATATACTCCCCACTTGGAGTTTGTGGTCGCGCCATATTGAGCCAAGCTGAAAATCATTTCGTTATTGATGGAAGAGAAGTTACGTTGGCAGAAATTATACCACATGTACTGGAAGCCGCTCATGCCGTTTGACGCCTGTACCAGCGAATTCTCCCCATGGCTTATGATCTCCTTGCAAGCGTCGTTCGCAATCTGGTACAGCTCGCGGACTCGCGCGTCATCGCTGCGGCGTCCGACTTTCAAGGTAGCCGGGTCGTTGGTCTCAAGATCCCAGCGTAACGAATACCCGCCCGCATAAAGGGCCGTACGGGCCAATAAGGCCAGCGCGCCTTGCTTGGTAAGGCGTTCGGTGGTCGCATAACCGCTTTCGCTGAACCAAGACAAATAACCAACGGCTTCCTGCAAGTCCGTTACAATCCGGTCATAAATGGCATCGCGGGATGTACGCCTGGGATAGAACGTATTTTCATCATTCGCATCCATATCCTCCAAAGGTTCCCAAATGGCGGGAACATCCCCATAAATGCTAATCAGGTTGAGGTAGGCAAACGCGCGGAGCCCCAACACTTCGCCCAACATGGAATTACGTTTCGCGCTTTCAGGCATCGCCCTCAGGCGTTTGATGCCGATGTTGGCTGACTCTATCGCGCCGTACTCTTCATTGAAAAGCGTGGCAGTAGTCCAGTCCGGAGAATTGGCTCCGTAAAACCAGTTGGCAAGGTTATACTTTGAGTTATTCGTCGTGCCGTCTTCGCTGGGATGGCTGACTGTTTCACCCTCAGCCAGCTGGTAAACCATATCAGTCGGTATAATGCCCCGGTAGCATCCCAATACGTATGCGTCGGCCGTAGCCTCGTCGGCAAACACGGTTTCTGTATCGGCAGAAGAATAGGAAGGCATCTCAAGCCAGTCCGAGCAGGAAATCATCCCTAACGGTAATGCGAGGGCATGCATCAATATCAGCTGTTTCTTTATGCGGAACTCTATTTTTTTCATGACACTATAAAGTTTAGAATGTTAAGTTAAGGCCTACTACATAACTTCTGGAACGCGGGTAGGTGGAGCTGTCATATCCTGGCGTACAAACCACCTGGTCATTGGCGGCAGAAACCTCCGGGTCATAACCGGAATAGCCGGTAACAGTAGCCAAATTATTGGCAGTGAAATACAGCCGGGCATTGGAAATAAGGAATTTCTTCAGCCAGGCTTTCGGGAAAGTATAGCCCAAAGTTACTTGCGCAATACGCAGGTAAGAGCCATCTTCCACATAATAGGAAGAAGGATATGTGATATAACTTGAATTTGTCTTGCCCAGACTCCAGTTGCGCGCATTTTCATTCGGGTTCAATGACTTGATAGCCTCCAAAGAAGTGGCTTTTTGGCCTGTGGCAGGATCTACCAGGCGATAATAGTTGTCACCGAATTCGCGGGGCACATTCTGGAAAGGCGCATACGGGCTCATGCTGTGTTTGGTAGCATTATATACATCGTTACCGATAGAGAATTTCATAAATACGCTCAAATCGAAACCTTTATACTGGAAAGCGTTATTGAAGCCTCCAATGCAATCCGGAGTCCCATTGCCAATCTTCACAAACTTTTTAGTAAATTTCGGATTGCCGTCTTCATCCACGCCATCGGCGGCAAACTTAATGTCCCCCGGCTGCGGGGTGCCGCTCTCAGGCCTGGTCACTCCATCTTTTAAAGTCAAAGTCCCGTCTGCGCCCTGCACAAAATCACCGGTGGTATAAACGCCATCGTAAATATAGCCATACATTTCACCTAATCTTTGACCTACCACGGCATAATAGTTCACCTGGCCGGAACGATTGCCGCCAACAGTGAAAGTCTTTGTCTCAAGTCCGTCCTCTAAAGAAACCACTTTGGATTTGTTGAATGACAAATTCAAATCGCTTGCCCAACGGAAACTCTTGGTTTGTATATTTACTGTATTGACGGTGAATTCCCATCCCCGGTTGCGAATCTTCCCTATGTTCTGGTATTGGTTTTTATAACCCGTAGTGGACGGAATGACGCATTTCAGCAGCAGGTCGTTTACCTGATTGTTGTACCACTCGGCAGTCACGTTCACGCGACTATTGAAAAGGCCGAAATCCAAACCGATATTGGTGGAATGCATGGTTTCCCATTTCAACTCTTTGTTGCCAAGCGTTTCATCCAACACATAAGCCAGATAGCCTTCCGTATTGTTCAGCGGATAATCGCTTTGCTTAAACGAAGTGGTGTACATATAATCACTGATATTGCAGTTTCCTGTCGCGCCATAGCCGACACGTAGTTTCAGGTTGTTGATTATATTTGAAATGGCATTCCCTTTCCAGAAGTTTTCTTCCGAAACACGCCATGCACCGGAAAAGGAAGGAAAGACGCCCCATTTGTTACCTTTGGCAAACTTGGAAGAACCGTCTCCACGGACAGTGGCTGTGAGGAGGTAACGTTCATCGAATGTATAATTTACACGGGCGAAAGCAGAGACAATGCCATAGCGAGAGTGGCTTGCAGACTTATCCTTCACCGTAGCCTGGCCAATATTGTCCAACCCGAAATTGGGATACGGGAATTTTACCAGAGACAGCTCATTGCCCTCCGATTCGGAATAAGTCACTTCATGTCCCAACAGGACTCCTACTTTATGCTTTTCGGCAAACGTCTGGTTATAATTAAGCGTATTGGTAATCTGCCATTTGAAAGATTCACTGTTGCTGATGCTGCCATTAATGCCGGTATTTGCCCCGTCCGTAAGATATGAAAGGGATTTTTCATCGGCAAAGGATGTGCTCTTGCTATTAGACCAAGTGTAACTGCCCGCTGTACGCCAAGTCAGATGCTTAAACATGTCGAACTCAACGCCTGCATTGACAGAGTATAACCGGGCGCGTTTCTGAGAAGTAGAAGCATCATTGGCTATAATCGGATTGGGCGTATCATAATAACTATCCAGGCCGGACAAATCCGGATAAGTCTGAGTGTTCAGCAATTCGTCCAAAGAATATTTCGTGCCGCCGATGATAGGCTGCAAAAGTACGTTTTTCATTCCGGAGTAAGCGCCGCCGCCCATTGTCTTCTTGTAAGAGAACATCGCATTCACGTCAACACGGACACCTTTCCAAAGCTCAGAGTTGATTTTGGCACGGAAAGAACTTTTATTCACGCTGTGTTTGTCCAAAAGGCCGTCTTGCCCGCTATAGTTATAGCTCAGCATAGCCTGGGTCTTTTCTGTTCCCGTGGATACATTTACATTGTGATTCTGTGTCAAGGCTGAACCGCCGAACACTTCATCTTGCCAGTCGAGTGCCTGCGCATCAGCATAACGGCCTGCGATGCGGGCATAAGCCCCTGTGTAAAAATCCGGAGCGTCGGAAGCCACATTGTCAAATACCGTGCTGAAGTTCGTTTCACCGCCTTGCAACACGGCCATTTCATATTGGTATTTCACAAAAGCTTCCGCGTCGGATATCATATCCAACTTCTTGCTGAGGACATCAAAAGAGAAATAGGTATTGTAATTTACCTGCGTCTTGCCCTTCTTACCGGATTTGGTAGTAATCAAAACGATGCCATTGGAACCGCGGGCTCCATAAATGGCGGTGGAAGAAGCATCTTTCAATACATCAATGCTCTCAATGTCAGCAACGTCTATATTGTTAAGAGCGTCACTCATTTCAAAGCCGTCCACGATGTAGAGCGGTTCTGTACTTTGGGTGATGGAAGTACCGCCACGTACTGTAATATTGGTGCCTGCTCCCGGGGCGCCGCTTGCAGTGACAATGTTCACGCCGGCAGCCTTGCCCTGCAAGGCCTGCGCGGCCGTTATGGCCGGAACAGCTGCCAGCTCATCGGAAGAAACAGAAGAAATAGCGCCTGTCAAGTCTTTGCGCCTGACTTTTGCATAACCGATTGCCACGACCTCCTCC
>CAYSIQ010000007.1:0-35113 GCA_964431195.1 uncultured Bacteroides sp. | reverse complement strand
TCGCGGCGTTTAATACTTCTCCTAATAAGAGAAGTACCGGTTTGGCCTAATGAATCAGGCGTGTACGTCCTTGTTTTACAGCATTTTCAGTATGGATTTGTTCGCCTTGTCGATCTCTGATGCATCCAGGGAGGCGAGGTAGATGCGTGTCGTGCTCTCGGAGCCGTGCCCCATCCCCTCGCTGATGACAGGGAGGGGAATCCTGCAGCTTTTGGCGATGCTCGCCCAAGCATGGCGGGCAACATACATGGTGAGAGGCATGCGAAGTTCCAGCATCCTGCCTATTTCTTTCAATTTGCCATTGGCCAGATGCCCGGCATTGAGGTACTGCCGTCTCGCGTCGCGTGCCGTATCCTTGATAATAGGCAGGAGGTAGGACGTTCCGGAGCCATCATATTTTTCCACGATTTCCTGCATCGGCCGCTCCCATTTGATGGCCAGCAGCCGCCCCGTCTTTTGCCTGCGGTAAGTCAGTACCCCGTTCCGAAGGTCTTTCTTTTTAAGGTACGCCATGTCCACGAAGGACATCCCGCGTGTATAGAAAGAAAAGAGGAACATGTCCCTCGCGTAATCCATAGCCGGCGAGGAGCATAAATCCAGGTCCCGGATTTGACGGATGACTTTCAGGGGAACGGCCCGTTTGACGGTCTTGCCGATGCCGGTATAAACATGCTTGAACGGGCAGCGTTGCACGGTCAGATCCCTTTCGACTGCCCGGTTGTAGATCGCCCGCAAGCCCCGCAAATAATAGGAGGAAGTGTTCGGGCACACGCCGCCCGATCTCAGGTAGTCCTCGTACCGGGCCATCAGGTCGGAATCGACCTCGTCCAAGGGCACGTCGTTTTCCCCGAGAAAACGCCTGAAGCTTTTTAAGATGGCCGTGTACCTTTCGGCGGTGCGGGGTTTGCCGGCCTGTTCCAGTTGCCGGATAACGTCATACGTGAACCCCATGAAACCTCCGGCATCTGACGCGAGGTATCTTTCCAACACGTCCCCGGCTGTATAGGCCTTGCCGGCATGTTCGAAACGCGAAATGATGCTTTTGAGCCGCTTGACCCCGTCACGTAAGGTATTCCTCAATGAGACCAAGTAGTCCCGGCGATTGTCACCGGCATCGGGAAGAATGACTGTTTCCGCAGTTGCCGCGTCCCATTCATGCGGGTACAACTTGTAGCCGGTGCTGGCTTGCCTGGTCACACGATTATGAATCACCTGATAGAATAATGTGCCTTCCTTCGCCGGAACGGAAGAAGCACGGAATTTCACTTTAACTGTAGCCATTATCGTTATTTTGATTGTTTGATGTTCAATAAAAATGGCCTTCTCCCGGAGAATCTAAGGCCATTTGTCCGTTTTTCTTTCCCATGACATCCCGCGCGGGGCTATTCCGATGCCCTTTCCTAATCTCCATGCAGCCGCACATGCCGGGCAAAACCTGCCGCCCGAACCGTAACAGCGTTGCAGGAACAGCGCCTTGAACGAAACATCCCGAAGCCAACTATACTTCAAAGGGCAGGCAACAGGTTACCAAGGCCGGACAAAACAGATCGGGTATCTTCGGGCTCAAGCAGGCTCTTATGGATACGGCTCCTGTAACGGCCGGACTTATTCATCATTCTCAGCTTCTTGTACGCTTAAATATGCGAATAATTATTTCGATTCACAAAGCGTTATCAAACATTTAATTTATAAAGTCCCCTTATAGTATATGCAAGGTTGGTCTAAATAAATTAGCCAAACGAACACTTCAAGAATAATTTTGTATGCGCAAGAGAAATCCAGGAACCCTAAATTACAAGGTAGAAGATTTCATTGACGCGAATCCAACAAAAATTAGTGGGGGCAGGGCATACAGGGATGATATAGAAGAAAAGAATAAGATTCATGTTTTTAATCGTAAGCATGCAACGGCAGGAATATACAGGCCATATACTAATATTCGGACATAATTGCCCGAATATTCTGTTGCAACCTATGCTTTTCTTTGCTAAATTTGCAAAGTGTATGCAAGCGAAACGTTACGTTGGCCTTTTTACATAAAAAACATCGCTTATGAAGACAAATTATGAAATCCGTTATGCCGCGCATCCCGATGATGCAAGGCTCTACGATACGCAACGCCTCCGCCGCGACTTCTTGATAGAGAGGCTTTTTGTCCCCGATGAAGCTAACATGACCTATTCTTTGTACGACCGTATGGTTGTGGGCGGCCTCATGCCCGTGAGCGAGACGCTGCCCCTTGAAGCCATCGACCCGCTGAAAGCGGCGTACTTTCTGGCACGTCGCGAAATAGGCATCTTCAACGTGGGCGGGCCGGGACGCGTTAAGGTGGAAGGCGAACCGGTGGACGTGCTGTTCGACCTCGGCTATAAGGAAGCGCTCTACTTGGGCGCGGGCGACCGGCGCATCAGCTTTGCCAGCCTTGACGCGACGCGCCCTGCCAAGTTTTACTTCAACTCTACCCCGGCCCACCGCAACTATCCCGACCGCAAGGTGGCCAAGGCCGATGCCATAGTGGCAGAGCTAGGCGGCTTGGAGACATCCAACAAACGGCGCATCAACAAGATGCTAGTGGCGCAGGTGCTCCCTACCTGCCAGTTGCAAATGGGCATGACCGAACTGGCCACAGGCAGCGTGTGGAACACCATGCCGGCACACGTGCACAGCCGCCGCATGGAAGCCTACTTCTACTTCGAAGTGCCCGAAGGCCAAGCGGTATGCCACCTGATGGGCCAACCCGACGAGACACGCCACCTCTGGATGAAAAACGAACAAGCCGTGCTTTCGCCCGAATGGTCTATCCATGCCGCAGCCGCCACATACAATTATACTTTCATCTGGGGCATGGGCGGCGAGAACTTGGACTACGGCGATCAGGATTTTTGGGCGATTACAGACCTGAAGTAAGGCTTACGGCACGTTTTTTGCGGGCAGGTTTTGGACGGGAAATGCCGCGTGCCGGCAACGTGAACAAGAGAGGCAATAAAAAAACGAAAATAGCATAAAACAATACTTTCAATTAACTTAAAACTAATAAGCAGTATGAATCCGTATTTGAATTTCTCACTGGAAGGTAAAGTAGCCCTCGTTACGGGCGCTTCCTATGGCATCGGCTTTGCCATTGCTTCTGCCTTTGCAGAGCAAGGTGCCAAAGTGTGCTTTAACGACATCAACCAGGACTTGGTAGACAAAGGCCTGAAGTCGTATGCCGAAAAGGGCATCAAGGCGCACGGCTATGTGTGCGACGTGACCGATGAAGCCGCCGTACAGGCATTGGTCGCCCGGATTGAAAAAGAAGTGGGCGTGATTGACATTTTGGTAAACAACGCCGGAATCATCCGCCGCATTCCCATGACCGAAATGCCTGCATCGGAGTTCCGCAAGGTTATCGACATCGACTTGAACGCCCCGTTCATCGTGTCGAAAGCTGTGCTGCCCGCCATGATTAAGAAAGGGCACGGCAAAATCATCAACATCTGCTCCATGATGTCCGAACTGGGGCGCGAGACCGTATCGGCCTATGCGGCAGCCAAGGGCGGCCTGAAGATGCTGACGCGCAACATCTGCTCCGAATACGGGCAGTACAATATCCAGTGCAACGGCATCGGCCCGGGCTACATCGCCACGCCACAGACTGCCCCGCTGCGCGAAAAGCAGCCTGATGGCAGCCGCCACCCGTTCGACAAGTTCATCTGCGCCAAGACACCCGCAGGCCGCTGGCTGGAAACAGCCGAACTGACAGGCCCTGCCGTATTCCTGGCATCGGACGCGTCGAACGCGGTCAACGGGCACATCCTCTACGTGGACGGCGGCATTCTGGCTTACATCGGCAAGCAGCCTGAATAAATCAAGGACAGCCATTGGACATGAATGGAATGGGTAACTGGGTAGGAGGAAGCGCGACTTTCGCAACCCGGTTATCCATTTCCTGTTTTATGCGGCAGCTACCTTTACAGAAGAATGTCATGAAGAAACTGATATGCATGAGTACACTGGCCTGGTTCTGCACGGCATGCGGCGGCGGAGGGCAGGATGCCGTGACCGTCACGGTTGAAAATCCCTTGCACGTACCGCGCGAGAGCGAACTGGTGGAGGTGTCTATGGAGCAAGTGTCCGACTTGCTATACTTGGCCGACACGGCACAGATTGTAGTGCTGGATGCCGAAGGCGAACAAGTGCCCTACCAAGTCACGTACAACGACCTGCTTGTCTTCCCCGTCAAAGTGGATGCCTCGGGCAAGGCCACCTACACCGTCCGCCCCGGTGCGCCCAAACCTGTGGAAGTCATTGCCTGCGGACGCCCCTATCCCGAACGGGACGATGACATGGCATGGGAGAACGATTTGGGCGGCTACCGCGCCTACGGGCCTGCCTTGCAGGCACGGGGCGAACGCGGCTTCGGCTACGACTTGTTTACGAAGTACAACACCACCGCCCCCGTACTGGAAGAGATGTACGCCAAAGAGCTGAATGCCGAATCGCGGGCGGAAATTGATGAATTGCGCCAAAAAGGGGAGGACAAAGCAGCCGATGAGCTGGCCGCCGCCATCTCCTACCACATAGACCATGGCTACGGCATGGACTGCTATGCGGTAGGCTCCACGTTGGGCGCAGGCACGGCCGCGCTGCTGGCCGACAGTGCCATCGCCTACCCGTGGTGCTACAGCGAGCAGGAAGTGCTGGACAACGGGCCGTTGCGCTTCACCGTCAGGCTGGTTTTCCATCCCCTGCGCGTGAAAGGCGACACGGCTGTGGTGGAAACACGCCTCATCAGCCTCGATGCCGGCTCGCGCCTCAACAAGACAACCGTGTCCTACGCCAACCTCAGTGCCGGGACACCCCTTGTGACGGGCATCGTGCTGCACGAGTCTGAAGGCGCAGCCGTTACCCTCTGCAATGCCGAAGCCGGCTACATGACTTACGTTGACCCAACCACAGGCCCCGGCCAAGGCAGGATATTCACGGGCGCGGCATTCCTCGCCAAGGTGGACAGCATCCGCCCCGTATTCTTCACGCCCGAAGAGAAGGAGGCGCACGGCAATGCCGACGGGCACATCCTGGCATACGACACCTACACGCCCGGCACGGAATACGTTTACTATTGGGGCTTCGCGTGGGACAAAGCAGCCATACAGACACCCGAAGCCTGGAACGAATATATGGACGGCTTTGCCCAGAGAATCCGCCACCCGCTGGCTGTGGCGGTAGAGTAGAGATGGGGGGCAATCTCCCCGCAACAGGAAAGGGACAAACCTGCCGGACTGGGAAGCCGGGGTTTGTCCCTTTCTTGTTTGGAGCAAGCACGCGGGATTGGGATGCCGTTCTGTCTCCGGGCTTGTTCCGGGCTCACGCGACAGTTTCCGTCGCGATGTTTTCACTTACAGCAACTTAAAGACATAGCCCTCCTCCTTGAGGAATCTGACGGCATGCGGCAGGGCGTATGCGAGGTTGCCGTTGCGCCACGACTTGAGGGAATCGTGGAAAGTGATGATGCTGCCGTTGCGCGCATGGCGCACCACGTTGGCCAGCACCTGCGGCCCGCTGAGCTTCTTGCTGTAGTCGCGCGTCACGAGATCCCACATTATGATGCGGTAATTGCGCTTCAGCAGCAGGTATTGCGCCCACGTCATTTGCCCGTGCGGCGGGCGGAAGAGGCCGGCCTGCAGGATGCCGTTGGCCTTTTCGACATTGAACAGATAGTCCTCGGCAAGCGTTTCAAAGCCCCGGATGTGGTTGAAAGTGTGGTTGCCGATGCGATGCCCCGCTTCCGCCACCTGGCGGAATATACCGGGATGGCGGCACGCATTGTCGCCTACCATGAAGAAAGTGGCTTTTACCTTTTCGCGCTCGAGCAGGGCGAGCACCCACGGCGTCACTTCGGGGACGGGGCCGTCATCGAAAGTCAGGTACACGGCACGCTCCCCCGCATCCATCCGCCAGATGGCATTCGGGTAGAACTTGCGGAAAATCCGGGGGGGCTGTTCAATCAGCATGGCTCATCAGCATCTATGGCGACCGGACGTTACGGCTGCTCCTCTTTCCGCGTGCCGTAGTGCCTGTACAGCTCGTCCAACTTGGCGGCGTAGGGGGCAACAGCGTTGGAATCGTATTTCTTCATCATATCTACCAGGTGGCTCAATACGGCCCAGTGGTACTGGAATTCCCCCATGGAAAGCCGGAAGCGGTTGCTGTCGAGGCTAAGGTACCAAGTGAGGTATTCCTGCGCCTTGTCTGCCAACGCCTTGGCAATGGCATCGCCTTTCTCCATGTCGCCTAACCGGTAGTATGCCTCCGCCATTTGCCCCGCGCCGTTCTGCCAGTCATAGGGAACGTTGAAGTCGGGAATCCTTTCCTCCGCATAGTCGAGGACGGCTTTGGCCTTGTCGCGCTTGTCTTCTTTCAGCAACTGATCTGCCAGTTGGGCAAAGACGCGCCGGTGGGAGTAACACATGCGCATGGTGTTCTCATCAAGGTAGATGCCGGGCTTGTCGATGCCGCCGAATTTGAACTTGTTCATCAGGTTGTCGTACATCTTCTCGCTGTCGATGGCCACGCCCGTCACGCGGTTGTCGAAAGGCGTGAAGCGGTAGGCAAGCCCTTCCTGGACAAAGTTATTATCCATGCCCAGCCGGTTCTCCTCGCCCACGCTGATGGCCATGTAAATGGGACGTTCCCAATTGGCCTCGGAAAGCATCTCGAGCATCATCAGTTCGTTTTTGTAGAGGGCGCGTTTGCCTTTGAGCGAGATGCACATGTAATCCGGGATGGAGTCGCCGGGAACGAGCATGCCGCTGCGCCGCACGGCTTCCTTGTCCACTTTGATAAATAAGGTGTCAGTAGGGATGCACTGCAAGTCCCCGCGCACCCAATGCTTCAGCACGTTCTTCACCTCGAAGGGGTTTTCGCCCCATTCGCGCCGCACGTCCACAAGGGTTTCGGTTTTACCGTCCGCTGCGGCCTTCTCGGCGTTGGCGTATAGCTCGCGGATGCTTTTCTTGACTTCGGGGCGCACGGGGACATAGTCGTTCATGCCCTCGCGGTATTCGGGGTGATTCCACGTGATGGGCAACGCGGGACTGCCGTATGCCGGGCGCTTCATCTGGTCGATGTACCAGTCGGTCTGCAAGTAGCTGAGGTTGCAGGTGCGGGCATCGGTGCGGAAGCCTTCGGTTTCCTGGTTGTACCACAGGGGGAAAGTGTCGTTATCGCCGTTGGTGAAGATGACGGGATTCCCCGACTCTTGCAACGACATGAGGTAGTTCTGCCCGAAGTCGCGGCAGACGTAACGCCCGCTGCGGTCGTGGTCGTCCCACGTCTGGCTTGCCATCTGCACAGGCACCAGCAGGCAGACAAGGGCTACCACTCCTGCCAACGCGGCATTGGGGCGGAAAGGGACGACTTCTTCATACATGCCGGCAAGCTGCATCTCCGCCTCTGCGCGCTTGGCATCGTTGAGGAAATCGTTTGCCTCTATGCGGCGCATCAAGGCTGCGACCTCTTCTTCCGAAACGCCTTCTTTCAAGCAAGGCCCGGGCTTGAGGAGAAGCAGCTGGATCAGCCCTGCCACGCCCATGCCTATCCAAATGGCGAAAGCATAGAACGAGCCGGCGTAGGCATAGTCGCGTTCACGCGGCTGCAACGGCGTCTGGTTCAGGTAAAGCACAATGGCAAGCCCCGTCATGAAGAACAGGAAGAACACCACCCAGAACTGCTGTATGCCCCGGCGGCCCCGATAGACTGCTTGCCACAGCAGCCCGATGATGCCCAGCAGCAGCGGCAGGCAGTAGAAGACGTTGTGCCCCTTGTTCTCTTTCAGTTCCGCAGGCAGGTAGGTCTGGTCGCCCACCCGCAGGTTGTCGATAAAGGGAATGCCCGTAATCCAGTTGCCGTGTTCAATCTCGCCGTTGCCTTGAAAATCATTCTGGCGGCCGGCGAAGTTCCACATAAAGTAACGCCAGTACATCCAGTTGACCTGGTAGGTGAAGAAGAACTTGAGGTTCTCCCACTGCGTGGGAACGTTGACGGTGACCTGGCCGTCGCAACGGTCGTATGACACGTCGTGCCCTTTGATATTCACCCACGAACGGTACTGCTCGGCGTGGGACGAGCTGTACATGCGCGGGAAGAACATGTTCTGCGCATACTCATATTCAATGCGGCCGGGAATTTCGATGTAGCTGTCATTCTCGTCGGGCGAAGACTTGTCCTTGCGCACGTATTTGGTTGTTTCCAACTTGACGCGCGGCTCGCAATAGTCGTCTTTCTTGTCATACGCCACCTGCGAAGAGAAAGTTTGCCCATAAAACAGGGGGCGCGTGCCGTATTGCTCGCGGCCCAAGTATTCGCCCAGCGTAAAGATGTCTTCGGGCGAGTTCTGGTCCATCGGCGTATTGGCCGTGGAGCGGATCATGATGAGGGCGTAGGACGAATAGCCGGCCGCAATCATCATGGCGCAAAGCAGCACCGTATTGAGCACGCGCGCGCTGACACGCCATTTTCCTTTCAGCATATCCTGCATCTTGGGGCTCAGGTAGATCCACAGCAGGGCAATCACTCCGATGCCGATCACCGCCGACCACGCGCCGTGGCCGTAGAAAGGTATGCCGAGTGCCGCCACCGCGAGGACGAACGACATGGCCATACGCTTGCGGTTCTTGCCCATGTAACTTTCACGGACGCTCCATGCCAGCACGCCCACCAGCACTACGGCATAGACAATGGCTCCCGTATTGAACGGCATGCTCAGCCCGTTGACAAACAGCAGCTCGAACCAGCCGCCCACTTTCACAATGCCGGGCACGATGCCGTAGAGCACCACCGCCACCAACACCCCCGACCCCAGCAGAGCCAGCAGCGAACCTTTGACGTTGGCGGCGGACACCTTTTTATAATAATAAACCAGCACAATGGCGGGCAGGCAAAGCAGGTTGAGCAGATGGACGCCGATGCTCAAGCCCGTAAGGTAGGCAATCAGCACCAGCCAGCGGTCGGAATGAGGCTCGTCCGCCACGTCCTCCCACTTCAGAATCAGCCAGAACACCACGGCGGTGAACAGCGACGAGGACGCATAGACCTCCCCCTCCACTGCCGAGAACCAAAAAGTGTCGCTAAACGTGTAGGCCAGCGCGCCCGCCAAGCCGCTGCCTATGATGGAGACAAGCTGGCCCGCCGTGACGGACGACGACCCATCGGCAACGACCAACTTGCGCACCAAGTGGGTGATGCTCCAGAACAGGAAAAGGATGCACGCGCCGCTCATCAGCGCGCTCATGTAGTTCACCATCTTTGCCACCGTGGCGGGACTGGACGCGAACTGGGAGAAGAGGTTGGACATCAGCATGAAGAAAGGCGCGCCGGGCGGGTGCCCTACTTCCAGCTTATAGCCGGTGATGATAAACTCCCCGCAGTCCCAGAAACTGGCGGTAGGCTCGATGGTCATGCAATAGACTGTCGATGCAATGGCGAAAGTAATCCAACCTGCAAGGTTGTTTATGAACTTGTACTGTCTCATCCGTATGATTCGTTGATTGTTTTCTTCCTTAACTGCAAACCCGGCCGCAAAGATAACCATTTAGGAATAAAAAACCTGCCAACGAGGGCGATTATTAGGATTCGTTTAAGGAAGCGGACAATAAATAAACGCCATTCGTCCCATGCACGTATGGAGCGCGCCCCGTGCGCGCACCGCCTTTGCTCCGTGCGCGCACGGGGGAAAGGCAGTGCGTATATGCATGCGGAAGATGGGAAAAGCGCGGTCAGAAGCGCAAGGGAATGCCTAACTTGCGGAACTCTTCCTGTTCGGGTCGCCCCCATTCGGTGATGAGGTTGGGGCCGATGCTGGTGCGGCGCAGGTTGCAGATGCGCTGGAAACGCGGCTTCTCGCCGGCAGGAATGATTTCGCACATCAGCACGCCGGCCGGCTCTACCGAAGTGACCGGCTCGCCCTTGGAGCGCATGCCGCTTTCCTTTATCTGTTCCAAGTCGTCCATGCGGAAGCCTAACCGGTCGGGAAGTTCCCGCTGCACGAGCAGCAGGGCATCGTCTTTCTGCGCGGGGGACGCGAAAATGACGCGTTCGGAACCGAAGCGCTTGTATTCGCGCCCCTCGGTACGCTCCAACAGCTCCTGCATGGGCACCTTGAGCACGCGCCCGCTCTCGTAAACAAGCACCAGATAGCCGTCGGCCTCTTCCTCGCGGATGGACAGGGTGAGCAGGACATCGCACCAAATCTCCTCGCCGGTCAGCATATAGCCGCTGTTGTCCAGCAGGTGCAGGTACGCCACCACGCCTTCCCCGTAACCTTCCTCGTAGCTGTGCGTGACGTTGCGGCGCAAGCGGCTGGTGGGTATGGAGTAAGGCAAATATGCCTCTTCTTCCCCGGCGGCGGCAGCCGTTCCCGCGGTTCCGGTCCCGGCGGACGGCCGGGGCGGCAGGGAGGCAGAGGGATCGGGCGTAACGGGCGTTCCGGCAGGCGCGCCGGCCTCGGGATCCGCCGCTTTCTCCTTCTTCGCGGGCAAGGAAGCAGCCTTTGCGCGGCGGCTTTGCAGGAAAGCGTTCAACGCTTCGCCTTCCAACCGCCACGTGGAAGTGCCTTGCCGCTGGAAGTAAGCGCCATTGCACTTCACGGGATGGGGGCACGGCTCGATGCGCAGGGCGTAAACGAACTTATCGCCCGCATCGGGATAGTCCACCGACACGCAGGAGTTGGCTTCCGGCCCCATGGTATCGACAATGTTGGTGCGGATGTGCCGGTCGTAACGGTCTTTGCTGCCGAAGTATGCCAAGTCCATGTCGAGGCCGTTGGCCGTGCCGTAGTCGTTCACCCCTAAGTAAAGCGTCCCGCCCTCGGCATTGAGGAAGCCGCAAATCACCTCCATGATGCGCTGGCTTTGGCGGGGCAGGTCGGCGCGGAAGCCGTTTTCGGGCGGATAGGCATAGCTTGCCTTGAACTCCACGTGCTGGCTCTCCTCGCCGAAAGTGTAGATTTCGGGTTCCTTCTCTTCAAGGTTGACCAGCCCGCGCACTTTCAGGCGGATGGCCTGCCGCTCTTCCTGCATGTCGAAGCCATCGAGCAGGTTGTAGGCAAGCGACAGCCTCGCCAGCCCGGACAGGCGTTCGTAGTCGGCGCCGTTGGCCGCCACCTCCCACAGGAAAGGGTTCATGGCAGGGCGATCCAAGCAGCTCAAGATGCGCAGCTCGGTAAGGCAGCTTTGCAGGAGCGGGTGCCGAGCCAGCAGGCCGGCATCCATGCGCCCCTGCTCCTTCAGTTGCTCCATGTCAACTTTGCCGTTGATGGAGAACTGCTGCAACAGCCGGAGGAAATACATGCGGCGGGTGAAATATTCGGCCATCTCGCCCTTGTCAACCAGCAGGGCAAAGATACGGGCCATGGCCAAGTAGTTGTAGGAGACGATGCGTTCCTCCTGCTGCATGGCCACACTGTTGATGAGGTGCATCAGCTCTTCCACATAGCCCTCTTCGAGCATGACTTCGCCGCCCTGCCCGTCTTCTTCCTTTATGGTTTCCTTTTCTCCTTGACGGGAAGCCTGTAAATGCGTCCTTTCACGAACTTGTTCGTCTTCTGTGCCATAACAATAAATAAACATTAAAGCCTTTCACCCTCCTGCGAAAGGCAGAATTAAAAGAATATTTTGTGCCTGTCTCGCCCTGCGGGCAGCGTTGCAGCGTACATCCCTCCTTATATCCTTATGGCGATCCGACAAGCCATCCGGGGCTGCCGGGCACGGGACGGGCGCGAGCCCAAAGAAAGGCATCTTCACGAAGCAAGGGGGCACGCGCTTTGCCCGCCGCCGTCCCGCCTGCATCTTCTTTCTTCCTGTCCGCTGCTCCGAGGCGTGGCGAAAGATGCCGATGGCATGCCATTGCAGCCTTTTAAGCCGGGCACGCCCGGCGGTTACGGGCAAGTTGCGGGTTGCCGGATAAACAAGGCAAACCCGCCGCCCCTCGCGCATGGCTTAGGCGGGCATTCCGGGAGCTTTCCCGCCCCGGCTGCCATTGCTTGTACAATATTCGTAAGAATCCGGAATATTGCAAGATTTTATGCGTAATTTTGCGGCAAATTAACATTCGATTATGGTTTTAAACTACATCTGGGTCGCTTTCTTCGCGGCAGCTTTCCTTGTTGCGGCTTGCAAGCTGGTGTTCTTGGGCGATACGGAGATATTCACAAGCCTTGTCAATGCCACTTTCGATGCATCGAAGAACGCTTTTGAAATCTCGCTGGGGCTGACAGGCATTCTGGCTTTCTGGCTGGGACTGATGAAGATCGGCGAGGACAGCGGCATGATTCAGGCCTTGAGCCGTTGGCTAAGCCCCGTGCTTTGCCGGCTCTTCCCTGACATACCTAAGGGGCATCCCGCGCTCGGTTCCATCTTCATGAACTTGTCAGCCAACATGCTGGGGCTGGACAATGCCGCCACCCCCTTGGGGCTGAAAGCCATGAAGGAATTGCAGGAGCTGAACCCGCAGAAAGACACGGCCACCAATCCCATGATCATGTTCCTCGTCATCAACACGTCGGGGCTGATTCTGATTCCCGTGAGCATCATGATGTACCGTGCGCAAATGGGCGCGGCGCGACCCACCGACATATTCCTTCCCACGCTGCTGGCCACTACGGCATCGACTGCCGTGGGCATTGCGGCGGTGAGCCTGTCGCAACGCATCAACCTGCTGTGCAAGCCCGTCCTGCTGCTGGCAGGAGGCATCGCGCTGCTGTTCGCCCTGCTCGCCTGGGCATTCGCGCGCGCGGGGCGCGAAGCGATGGGGGAATACGGCACGCTGGCGGCGAACATCGTGCTGTGCTGCATCATACTGGCGTTCATCATGTGGGGCGTATGGAAAAGGGCGAACGTGTATGCGGCCTTTATCGAAGGCGCGAGGGAGGGGTTCGGCACGGCCGTGCGCATCATCCCCTACTTGGTGGCATTCCTGGTGGGCATCGGGGTGTTCCGCGCTTCGGGAGCGATGGACTTGCTGGCGGGCGGCATCGGCGCGGCGGCAGGGTGGTGCGGGCTGGACACTTCGTTTGTGGGAGCCTTGCCCACGGCACTGATGAAGTCGCTAAGCGGAAGCGGCGCCAACGGGCTGATGATCGATGCCATGAAAGAGTACGGCCCCGACTCGTTCGCGGGACGGGCAAGCTGCGTGGCGCGCGGGGCATCGGACACGACGTTCTACATCCTTGCGGTATATTTTGGCAGCGTGGGCATCACCCGGACGCGCAATGCCGTGACGTGCGGGCTGATTGCCGACTTTTCGGGCATCGTGGCGGCATTGGCCGTCAGCTACCTTTTCTTTTCCTGACCGTACATTATTTACCACCCTGCCCTGTTCCCTTACCCTATCCGAATGATTACCTACCAGACTGACGGCGTGGACATGCCCGCGCTTCCCCGCCGTGAAACCACCGCGTGGATCAAAGCCGTGGCCGCCTCCTACGGCAAGCGCATCGGGCAGATTGCCTATATCTTCTGCTCGGACGAGCGCATCTTGGAAATAAACCGCCAATACCTGCGCCACGATTACTACACAGACATCATCACCTTCGACTACTGCGAAGGCGACCGCCTCAACGGAGACCTCTTTATCAGCCTCGACACCGTGAGGAGCAACGCCCAACTCTTCCGCACCGCCTACGGCACGGAACTGCGCCGCGTGGTCATCCACGGCATCCTCCACCTGTGCGGCATCAACGACAAGGGGCCGGGCGAACGCGAAATCATGGAGGATGCCGAGGACAAGGCACTAAGCCTGCTGCAAAACGCCGCGCCGGATTAAAGCATCTCCCGCCAAATCTCGCCCACGGTGGGATGCGGGAACACGACTTTCTTCCACGCCTCGGCGGCGAGCCTGTTTTCGATGGCCATAACGGCAAGGGTGATGACCTCCGACGCGGGATTGCCCAGCATGTGCGCGCCCAGCACGGCGCCGTCGTCGCCCAGCAACAGCTTGCAAATGCCGCTGAAGCCTTCGTTTTCCGCCACGAATCGGCCTGAATAGGCCATGGGGAGTTTCACCGCGCGGTAGGCGACGCCTTTGCGGGCGAGCGACTCTTCCGTTTCGCCCGCGCCCGCAATCTCCGGGTTGGTATAGGCCACGGCGGGGATGGCGCGGTAGCTCATCGTGTCGTCCTTGCCAAGCAGGGCATGCACGGCCACTTCGGCTTCGCGCACGGCGGTGTGCGCCAAGAGCGAAAAGCCCGTGATATCGCCGCAGGCAAACACGCCGGGCACGGAAGTGCGCATCTGCCCGTCCACGCGGATGCGCCCTTGCCCGTCGCGCTCCAGGCGGAGGGCTTCCAAGCCGGCCGTGACGGGACGGCGGCCCGCGCTCACCAGCAGCCGGCGGGCAGTCAACCTGCCGGCTCCTTCGCCCGACTCGTAACTCACTTCAATATCCGCCTCCCCGCTTCCGGCAGGAGCCAAAGCCGTGACGCGCGTGCCGGTCAGGAAACGGACGCCGCGCCCGGCATAAACGCCCCGCAGCCCGGCGGCCAGCTCCTTGTCCATGCCGCCCAATATTTCATCCATCATCTCGATGACAGTGACCTTCGTGCCCAGGCTGCTGAAGAAGGAGGCGAACTCCATGCCTATCGCCCCCCCGCCCACGATGGCCAGCGACTCGGGCAATTCCCTGCACTCCAGCGCGTCGCGGTGCGTCCAGTAAGGCACGGAGCCGATGCCGGGCAGGGGCGGTATGAACGTTTCCGAGCCGGTACACAGCAGCAGGCTGCCGCATTCATACGCCTCGCCGTTGCACTGCACCCGGCGCGGGCCGAGCACGGCGGCTTCCCCCTCCACCACTGCCACGCCGCAGGCATCCAGCCGGGCTTTGATGCCCAGCGCCAGCTTGCGCACCACTTTCTGCTTGCGGGCGATGGCCTTGGGCAAATCAATCGCGGCGCCCGGCGCGCTGACGGCGTACTTCTGCGCCCCGCGCGCCTGGTCATAAAGCTTGGCCGAATAGAGCAAAGCCTTGGTAGGGATGCATCCCTCGTTGAGGCAGACGCCCCCCACTTTTTGTTTTTCAAAGAGTACGACACTCAAGCCTGCCTTAGCGGCAGTTTCGGCGGCCGTATATCCCGCAGGGCCGCCGCCGATGATGGCTACTTGGTACTTCATGTTCCAGCAAATTATATGGATAATGGTTGTTTTCCGGCCGCAAGATACGCAATTCCGGCTTATGAACCATCATTCCGGGGCTTCCGCACGCAATTTGCCGCGTGCCGCGCCGCGCTTCCTCCATGCACGCGCGGCGTTTGCCCCGTACGGGCGCGGAGCGGGGGCGGGGCGCGCATGGAGGAAGCCGGCAGGATGCGGGGCGCAGCGGCGGGCCCGGCAAGGGAGCATGGGGGGCGCGGCAGCCCGATATTTTGCGCCCGGTTATTTTGTCCTATTGCATTTATTCGTACCTTTGCCTTTAGAAATGCGGCCGCAGCGGCGGCGGTTTCTACTTATTGGGATTATTAATTAGCATTTGCTATTTGTTCTATCACGTTGAAACCTGAGAAATTTCAAAAGATTGGGAACTGTCAAATTGTAAATGCTTGTGCGTTAGCGCGAGCATAATTTGTGTTCTCAAGGGTTTTCTCAGGACCACAACGTGAGCAAATTAAGGCTCGCGTTTTTTGTCTCCTGAGAAAACATAGAGAATAGCGATGCGCAAAGCTAAAGCGTATGCCAAAGTCATTATTGGAAGAATTGCCCAAAATAGCGTCCGAGGGCAGACGGGAGGCACAACACATCCTGGAGCGCATCAACAATGGTACGCGTATCGGGCTGCAAACGAATGAACTTGTATTGCCGTCCAAGGATCAGTCCGGCCTTTGGAAAGGGCAAATGCCGCAGGATTTCCTCAACGGGGAATGGATTAACCGCTTAGTTTACGGGGACAACCTCCTCGCCATGCAGGCTCTGCTGGCGGGGGATGAGGCTACGGGGCTGCCGTCCCTTCGCGGCAAGGCCGGTCTTATCTATATCGACCCTCCTTTTGACAGCAAAGCGGACTACTGGACGAAAATAAGCCTGCCCGGAACGGATATCGAGCAAAGGCCCACAGCCTTGGAACAGATGGCCTATTCTGACACGTGGAAGGACGGAACGGCTTCATACCTGCGAATGATGTATTCCCGGCTGGCATTGATGCGGGAGTTGCTCTCGGAAAGGGGAAGCATTTATGTGCACATCGACTGGCACGTAGGGGCTTATGTGAAAGTCCTGTTAGATGATATATTTGGCAAAGAGAATTTTAAGAATGAAATAACATGGAGAAGGCAAATTCCAAGAGGACGTAAGGCTTATGCAGAATATTACGCTTTCGGAGCAGATTATTTAATGCTCTATACCAAATCTTCAAGCGCGACTTGGAATAGGCAAGTGAAACATAACTATCTGTCAATCGATGAAGCAGATAAAAAGTACAAGAAAGATGAAAAGGGCTATTTTAGAACTTCGGATCCAGGCTCGTATTCCTTTGACTCATTAAAACAACTATATTTAGACGGACGTTTATATGCTCCCAATAATGGAACAATTGTTATAAACGAGAAAGATAAAACAATAAAGGCTTCAAACGGAGGGAAGATAGCGATAAAGTATTATCGTGAAAGAGTTGGGAATAAAGTTGTAGAAGAATTGCCTATTGACAATATTTGGACTGACATCGCAGGAATGGGCATTGTTTCTTCAGAATATATCGGTTACGCCACACAAAAGCCCGAAGCCCTCCTTGAGCGTATCATCAAGGCCTCTTCCAACGAAGGCGACCTTGTTTGCGACTTCTTTGGCGGGAGCGGCACTACCGCCGCCGTGGCGGAACGCCTGAGACGCCGTTGGATAACGTGCGACATCGGCAAGCCCGCCTCCCTCATCATGCGCAAGCGTTTCATCGACCAAGGCGCAAAGCCTTTCCTTTACCAGGGCATCGGCGATTACCAGAAAGAGATGTTCGGCTCCAACAAGTTCTACAAGCGGGTAGGCGACCTGAGCCGCATCGTGATGCAACTGTATGGGGCTTTGCCCTTTACTGAGGAACAATCGGCAGACCACAATTGGGGTTACGTCAAAGCCACCCGCACCTTAGTGCTGGTTGACAGCCCCAACAAGCTGACGGGCGCCGGCACCCTGCGCCGCGCCGCCGAGGCCAAGGCCTCGTTGCTGGGCGGCGGCTGGAGCAAGGCGGTGGTGCTGGGCTGGAATTTTGCGTTCGACATCAGTGAAGCCATCCGGAAATACGGAGGCGAGGTGGAGGTACTGGTCATCCCGCCCGACTTGCTGGACAAGCTGGCGAAGAAAGGGGCTGAGAAGCTGGCGCGCGAAGGCTCAGTCCGCTTCAGCAGCCTGCAATACCTGGCGTGCAAGCCCGTGAAGGCTGCGCCGGTTTCTGCGGAGGAAGACAGGCTGGTGGTAGAGCTGGACAACTACATCCTTCTTTCGCCGGACAATATCCCGCTGGACGACCGCGACAAAGGAAAGCTGCAGCAGGTCATTGACCGCGACCCGCTGGCGCTGATAGAATACTGGAGCATAGACCCGGATTATGACGGCGACACTTTCCGCAGCCGCTGGCAGGACTATCGCGAAAATACGGCCAACGGCCGCGACCCGCTGCACTGCATCTATGCCGCAGAGCTCCGCGTGCCCCGCAAGGCAACGCGCACGGTGTGCGTAAAGGCAGTAGACGTGTTTGGGTTCGAAAGCATGGTGACGGAAACAATTTACAGTGGAAAATCCAAATAAAAATCAGCCTATGAAACCCGATTTGCCTCTTGAGCTGGCCCGCCGCCTTGCAGGACGCGCGGACGCGGCTTTTGCCGACGGCTCCCTGCTGCAGTCCGTTACTCCCGTCACAGCCGACCTGCTGAAATATTGGTTCATGGAACCCTATACGGGCGAGCGCGGCATGAACTTCCACGAAGGGCAGCGGCAAGCCATCCTGAATGTCATCTACCTGCACGAAGTGCTGCAAGTGCGCACTGTGCTCCAGATGTACGAGCGTGTCGCCCCCGACCTGTTGCCCGAAGCCGGCCTCGAGCTTTTGGCGCACGGGAAATATTGCCTGCCCAAATACGCAGTGAAGATGGCTACCGGGACAGGGAAGACGTGGGTGATGCATGCCTTGATGCTGTGGCAGTTCCTCAATGCCCTTCATGAGGAGGAGCCCGGCGAACATTTCATCCGCCACTTCCTTGTAGTGGCACCGGGCCTCATCGTGTACGGCCGCCTGCTGGATGCCTATCTGGGGCGCCTTTGCCACCCGGGCACTGACGAGCGCGATGTGCTGACCAACGATTTCCACCGTAATGCCGACTTGTTCCTGCCGCCTGCCTACCGTGAGGAGGCTTTCAGCTTTATCGATAACAATACGGCGACTAAGGAAGAAATAGGGCGCAAAGTGACGGGCGGCGGGCTGATAGCCTTGACGAACTGGCATCTTTTCCTGTCTGAAGAAGAAGCGGCGGAAGAGGAGGATTCCCCGGCCGCCATTGTGAAAGACATCAGACCCGTAAGTCCCGGCATCAGCGCAGGCAACCAGCTTGATACGCTTGACCGCCGCTTTTTGCGCGGCGACGCGATGGATTACCTGGCAGGATTGCCCGAACTGATGGTGATTAACGACGAGGCGCATCACATCCATGAGCACAAAAAGGCGGGCGAAGTGCAAGAGGTGGAATGGCAGCGGGGGTTGGACTACATCTCCCATGCCAAGGAGGGGCGTTTCATCCAATTGGATTTCTCGGCCACGCCTTACGACATGACGGGCGCAGGCAGACAGGCATGCAAGTCGTATTTCCCCCACATTGCAGCGGACTTTGGCCTGGCCGCCGCCATGAGGCAGGGACTGGTAAAGACTTTGCTTTTGGACAAACGGCAGGAATTGGTGGAACTGGCCGGTTTGGATTACCGCGCTGTACGCGATGAACAGAAAAAGATAATCGCTTTGAGCGAGGGGCAACGCCTTATGTTGCGGGCTGGACTGGCCAAGCTGAGAATCTTGGAAGAAGAATTCGTGCGGTTTGAAGCCTCCAAGCATCCTAAAATGCTGGTGGTCTGTGAGGAAACGTCTGTTACCTCCCATGTGGAACAATTCTTGAAAGGCGAAAGGCTGGCGGAGGCCGACATTCTTTGCATAGACAGTGACAAGAAAGGCAATGTGACAGAGCAGAAATGGAATGAGATAAAGGAATGTTTGTATAACGTAGATAATTATGCCTCGCCCAAGGTTATTGTGTCCGTATTGATGCTGCGCGAAGGCTTCGACGTGAATAATATCTGCGTCATCGTGCCTTTGCGCTCTTCGCAATCCTCCATCTTGCTTGAACAGATTGTGGGGCGCGGTTTGCGCCTGATGTGGCGTGAACCACAGTTCCAAGAGGAGAAGACGGAGAATCGCCGGCGTGTATTGGAGAAGAAGCAACAACCAAATTCTTTTATTTGGATATGTTGTCTATCATTGAGCACCCCTCCTTCGAACGGTTTTATAAAGAGTTGATGGCCGACGGGACTATTGTGGCCGGCATCGAAGAAAGTGAGCTGGAACATGGCAAGGTAGTGGGCGACTTGATCAAAGTGGGGCTGAAGCCTGGCTATGAGGAATATGACCTCTATTGGCCTATCGTAACACACGATGCGGAAGAGGAAATTGCTCCCGCGCAGATAGACATTGCCACGCTCAAGCCCTTTATTGCCTATTCATTGGATTACCTGCGTTCGTGCCTGGCCACCGAGGGCGAGACTTTTGTGTCTCAAGTCGTGTTGACAGAAACCCGTTTCGGGCGTTATGAAGTAAAGGCAGACTTGTTCACAGCCCGCACTTACAACGATTACCTGCAAAAGTTGCTTCGTGCCATTACCATACGGATGGATAGAGTGGGGAAACGTTCTGTCCCGTTGCCTACCTTGCAAATAAATCAGGCGAATATCGTGCGCCTGTTGGACAGTTACATCCGCATCCATTTGTTCGGCCAGCCGTTTGACCCATTCCAAGGCAACGACTGGAAGATATTGCTTTCAAAGAATGCCATTGTCACCCAGCATATCATAAAAGAAATGAGCGTGGCCATTCATTGCATGCAGGAGAATGTGCAGGTGGATGAGGCCGTGGTGGATAAGGCCTGGTTCTCATCAGTGCCTGAGTTATGTCTCCGATCTACTTATTCGCAGGCATTGCAGAAGACCATTTATGAACGGACGGGATATCCGTCGCACAACGGTAAGTTTGAAAAAACTTTTGCCGAGTTCCTTGACGCAGATGCGTCAGTGGAACGTTTCCTGAAGATTAGTGAAAATCAGCATCGCTTTGCTTCGCTGTTTTACCTTCGTACAGACGGGCTATTGGCCTCCTATCATCCGGATTTTATAGTGTGTACTTCTACGCACATTTATATTATAGAAACAAAAGGTGATAATATGGTGACAGACGGGAATGTACTTCAAAAGCGGCAGGCGGCAGCAGCTTGGTGCCAAAAGATTAACTCACTTCCGCCTGGCGACAGAATGGATCGGGTCTGGGCATATGTGCTTTTGCCGGAAGCTGGCTTTTATATGTTGGCACGCAACGCTACCTTGAAGAAATCTGTAGGCTGAACCAAGTATCGCAGGCGGCGGCAGGACAGTTGTTCTGAAACAAGCATGCGGGGCATCCCGTTTGCCCCTCTGGGCATGGAGCAGCCGGGCAGGAGACAAAAAGTCACAGGATGGAATTTTTCGTGCCCGTTGAAACGACAATTTGTCAGCGGTTGCGCCGCAGCAAGCCTTGGCACGAGCTTTGCAAGAAAGCAAGCGGACAACGTCCCGGCAAGGGAGCCGGGCGGGAGGCCAAGAGATAAACAAAGAACATTTAAAATAGGAGATTTGATTATGTCACTTGTTAGAAGAGAACAGAACTGGTTACCGAGCGTGTTCAATGACTTTTTCGATAACGATTGGTTGATGAAATCCAACAGGACAGCCCCGGCTATTAATGTTTACGAGACGGCTACGGATTATAAAGTAGAAGTGGCTGCCCCGGGCATGACGAAAGAAGACTTCAACGTCCATATCGATGAGGACAACAATCTGGTCATCAGCATGGAAAAGAAGACCGAAAGCAAGGAAAGCGACAAGAAAGAAGGACGCTACCTGCGCCGCGAGTTCTCATACGCCAAGTTCAGGCAAACCATGTTCTTGCCGGAAGATGTGGATCGCGAAAAGATTTCCGCCCATGTGGAGAACGGCCTGCTTGCCATTGAGCTGCCGAAATTCACGAAGGAAGAAAGGGAAAAGACCCAAAAGGTCATCAACATCCAATAAATAAGGCGTGAAACACCAAACTTGAAAGCGGCTTGCCCCTCGGGGCAGACCGCTTTTTTCATGCCTTGTGCGCCGGGAGCTTTTCCCATGCCCTTGTGCTTCGTCCAGCCCTTCCCGCTTCTTCTCTTTCAGTCCCTTGAACGATGCGCCGGTGCAGGTCGCCGGGCAGTTCCTCATCGAGGGTGGCTGCGCCCATGGGCAGGAAAGCCTCAGTCCTGGAAATAAATCCGCTTTACCCGCTGCGACACGCCGGTCAGCACTTCGTAAGGGATGGTGCCGAGCACGTCCGAAAGGACAGTGATGGGCAGGTGGTCGCCGAAGATTTCCACCATGTCCCCTTCCTTGCAGTCGATGCCCGTTACGTCTATCATGCACACGTCCATACAGATATTGCCTACATAATAGGCGGGTTGCCCGTTGACTAAGCAGTAGGCATGGAAGTTGCCCAGACGGCGGTTCAGCCCGTCTGCATAACCGATGGGAATGGCGGCAATGCGCGAGGGGCGATCCAGCCGTCCCCTGCGGCCGTAGCCTACGGTCTCATCGGCAGGCACGTCGCGTATCTGCAAGATGGAGGTCTTCAGCGTGCTGACGTTGCGGATGATTTGGTTGGTGAATGGGTCGATACCATACAGGCCGATGCCGAGGCGCACCATGTCGTATTGCGCTTCGGGAAACCGTTCGATGCCTGCCGAGTTGCAGATGTGACGCAGGATTTTGTGCGGGAATGCAGCCTGCAATAAGGACGAAGCCCTGTCGAACATGGCAATCTGCCCGCGAGTAAAGTCATCGAACTGTGCCCCGTCGCTTCCCGCTAAATGGGAAAATACCGAGCGGGCAATCAAGGTGTCCTGTCCTTTCAGCCGGTTGATGAGGCGCGGCATATCATCGGGGGCAAAGCCTAAACGGTGCATGCCCGTGTCAACCTTGATGTGCACGGGGAAGCGGGTGATGCCTTCCTTCTCGGCCTCTTTCATCAGCGCGTCAAGGAGGTGGAAACTGTAAACTTCAGGCTCCAGCTTGTAGTTGAACATGGTTTTGAAAGCCGTCATTTCGGGGTTCATGATGAGGATGCTGGCGGTGATGCCTGACTTGCGCAGTTCAGAGCCTTCATCGGCCACGGCCACGGCGAGGTAGTCCACGCGGTGTTCCTGCAAGGTCCGGGCTATTTCGTAAGCGCCCGCGCCGTAGGCGCCGGCTTTCACCATGCACACCATCTTGGTTTCGGGCTTCAAGAAGCTGCGAAAGTGGTTCAGGTTGGCGATCATGGCGTTGAGGTTCACTTCGAGGATGGTTTCATGCACTTTCTTTTCCAACAGTTCAGTCAGTGCGTCGAAGCCAAACTTGCGTGCTCCCTTGATGAGGATGATTTCACCGGCAAGCGTCAGATCTTTGCGCCCGATGGCTTTCATCAGTGAGGCCGTGTCGGGGTAGAACGCCTTTTCCATGGCAAACTGTCTGGCCCAGACGGCTATTTCACGCCCCACGCCGATGATGCGGCCTATACTGCGCGAGTTGACTAATTGGCCTACCTGCCGGTAGAGGGCGGAGGGGCTTTGGCCCGTTTCGAGGATGTCAGACAGAATCAGCGTCCGTTTCAGTCCCTTGCCTTGCGAACGCCGGTAGAGGAAGTCGAGGGCGATGTCCAGTGACGCAAGGTCGCTGTTGTAGCTGTCGTTGATGAGGAGGCAGTTGTTTTCCCCCTCCTTTACTTCTAACCGCATGGCTACCGGCTCTAATTTCCCCATGCGTTTGGTGATGACGTGTGGCGGCATCATTAAGTAAAGGCAGGCAGCCAGGCAGTTCAACGAGTTCTCGATGGAAGCATCATCGATGAAAGGCAGGGTGTAGGCGTTGCTTTTGCCCAAATAACGGTAGGAGATGGCCGTGCAGTCCTCCTCCTTCTCTATCTTGCTGATGTACAGGGGACGGCCGGCATCCTTGCGGCTCCAAGCTATCTCGCAGGCAGGCAGCAGCGACTTGGCGACACAACTGCCTATAAATTCATCGTCGCCGTTGTAGATGATGACATCGCAGTCCTTGAACAGCATCAGCTTCTCCATACACTTGTCCTGCATCGACATGAAGTTTTCCTGATGGGCGCCGCCGATGTTGGTCAGAATGCCGATGCTGGGCCTGATGATGTTCTGCAATGCCTGCATTTCACCAGGCTCCGAGATGCCGGCTTCGAAGATGGCCACCTGTGCATTCTCGTTCATCTGCCAGACGGAGAGGGGAACGCCGATTTGCGAGTTGTAGCTTCGCGGTGAGCGCACCACGTTGCGGTCGGGGCTGAGCAACTGGTGCAGCCATTCTTTCACCACCGTTTTCCCGTTGCTGCCTGTAATGCCGATGACGGGGATTTGGAATTTTGCCCGGTGCAACCCGGCCAGCTTTTGCAATGCCTTCAGCGGTTGGGGCACTATCAGGCAGTTGGCATCGGAGGCAGGGGCTTTGCCTTCATCCGCCATTTGCCGGTAAGAGGCCTCGCTTATCACAAAGTTGCGCACACCGCGTGCGTAAAGGTCGGGTATATAGCGCGCCCCGTCATTCCGCTTGGTGGGAAGGGCGAAAAACAGGGTCTCTTCGGGGAAACTCAGCGAGCGGCTGTCCGTCAGAAGCCAGCCGATGGCGGCGGGTTTCTCCCCCACGCGCCGGCCGCCAATCATTTCGTTGATTTGCTCAATCGTGTACGACATAATTCTCTTTCTTTTTGGAAATCCAAGTACGGGTATTCTTCGTTTGCCTGGTTTATCTTCAGCATGATTTGTTCTAAAAATCGTTTGTACTCTTCCGATTCAGGGCGGGAAGGCCTGTGCGCCAGCATGTCGTTGATGCGGCTGCATTGGTCGATGATGCGCCGGGTTTCATCTGAAAAGCAGGCTTCGGCCAAGCGTTCCCACACTATTTGCACGGCTGTGTCCGAGGGATGCACCAAATCATCGGCATAGAAACGGTAGTCGCGCAATTCATCCAACAGCAGTTCGTAGGCAGGGAAGTAAAATACGTGTTCAGGACAGTGCCGTTGCAATTCATCGATGGCCAGCAGCAGGGTAGCTTTGCTTAGCTGGTTGGTATGCAACCCGTCGCGGAGGTGGCGGATGGGACTTACCGTCATGATGACTTTCAAGTTGGGGCGCAAGGCCGTCAGGGTGTTTAACAACGGGAAGTAAGCTTCTGCTATTTCTTCCACCGTCAGGCGGCAACGCTCGAAATGCGATTCGGGAAGCCGGTGGCAGTTGCCTACGATGCATCCGCTCGCCTTATCCTTATATATATAGGAAGAGCCGAAAGTCAGCAGCAACACGTCCAGCGTGTCCAGTTCCTGCCGGGCTTGTGCCAACCTGCCATTGATGGCAGACAGGGCTTCTTCGGTTGTCGGCGCAGAGAAGTCGCTGTGGTGCATGGGGCTGTGCCATAGGCCACGGTACATGAACAGGTCGTCGGCGGCATAGGTTTTTCCTTGTACAATCTCCTGCAAAGAAATGGCAATGGACAGCGGGTTGTAAAGCACTCCGTAGGGATTGACATCGCAGCGGAACTTGGCATCAGCCAGCCGCCGGCCAATGCTTGCGGCAAAGCACGATCCTGCCAGCCACAACTGCTGCTGGTGGCTCAGACGCGGCAACGCATCGGGGAGGGTGACGGCGGTGTAGAGATTCATCATAAATGCAAATGGCTTGTAACGGGAAGCCCGGCTCTCCGCCCGGCAAAAATAGGGAAAAAGCATGGAACGCGGTCTATAAAAACAGAAATATCCGTACCTTTGCGCCCCGTAATAACCCGATTTGTCATGAAACAAGAGCCCCGGCATATCCGCATCAGCGAATTTGATTATCCTCTGCCTGATGAACGCATCGCCAAGTTCCCTATGCCGGCGCGTGACCAGTCCAAGCTGCTTCTTTACCGCCACGGGCAGGTTAGCGAAAATATCTTCGCTTCTTTGCCCCGCTATATTTCCTCGGACAGCCTGATGATATTCAACAATACCAAAGTGATACAGGCCCGCCTGCATTTCCGCAAGGAGACGGGAGCGCTTATCGAAGTGTTTTGCCTCGAGCCACTTGAACCCAATGATTATGCCCTTAACTTCCGGCAGGCTTCTCAAGTGGCATGGCTTTGCTTGGTCGGCAATCTGAAGAAGTGGAAAGAGGGCGTACTGCATCGCGAAATGACAGTGAAAGGATGCCGGCTCGTCCTCACTGCCGAGCGAGGCGAATGCAGAGGCGATTGCCATCGTGTCGATTTCCGCTGGGACAATGACGAGGTAAACTTTGCCGACATCCTGGAAGTGTTTGGCGAACTCCCTATCCCGCCCTACCTGAACCGCGAGGCGCAGGAAAGCGACAAGGAAACCTACCAGACTGTTTACTCCAAAATCAAAGGTTCGGTGGCGGCGCCTACAGCCGGCCTGCACTTTACCGGCCGCGTGCTTGCGAACTTGCGCCGTTGCGGCGTGGATTTGGAGGAACTGACCCTCCACGTGGGGGCAGGTACTTTCCGTCCCGTGAAGAGCGAGGAGATTGCCGGGCACGAAATGCATACGGAACACATCTCGGCATCGCGCGGCACGTTGCAAAAATTGCTGGCTCACGGCGGGCAGGCCATTGCCGTAGGCACGACATCGGTGCGAACGCTTGAAAGCCTCTATCACATCGGGCTCATGCTGCTGCGCAATCCCGATGTTCCGGACGACCGGCTGCACGTCAGCCAGTGGCAACCCTATGAATTGACGGAAGCAGAGGCGGCCACCCCTCCGGATGTCGCCTTGCTGGCGGTGCTGGACTATATGAACCGGCATGAACTGGAGGCTTTGCACGCCGGCACGCAACTCATCATCGTTCCGGGCTATGACTATAAAGTGGTGCAGGCCATGGTGACCAACTTCCATCAGCCGCAAAGCACCTTGCTGTTGCTGGTATCCGCCTTTGTGCATGGCGATTGGCGCACCATTTACGACTATGCATTGGCACACGATTTCCGTTTCTTGAGTTACGGGGATGCTTCGTTGCTGATGCCTTGATTGGAGGAGGACACAACAGATTTTTAAGGGAATATTGGGCGAATGCTTTTATTTTTATAGTTTTGCGGTACAATAGGGTTTCTTGGAATCAGAAGCAGGGTTCAACCGGTTATGACACCGGATTTGCGCCGCGCACGAAAAAGTAACCGATATAATTAAATATCAAACAAGCATGAAACGCTTTTTTATAAAAAAGGAATTGAAATTCAGTAAGAAAAAGCTGATAGTAATATGTACTATCTTGGTTGTGTCGCTCATAGGCTATATCATCTGGGCATGGCCGCGTAAGGCAGAACCTGAGTGGCCGACGGTGATCGTGGAACCGGCCATCAACGGCGACGTGGAGATCTATGGAGAATACGTTGGCCGCATCCGCGCACAGCAGTTCGTGGAGGTGCGCGCCCGTGTGGAAGGCTATTTGGAGAGTATGCTCTTTGCGGAGGGCACGTATGTGAAGAAAAACCAAGTGCTGTTCGTCATCAACCAAGACCAATATCGGGCAAAGGCAGACAAGGCTCGCGCCCAACTGAAGAAAGACGAGGCGCAAGCGCTGAAAGCCAAGCGCGACTTGGAGCGCATCCGTCCCCTCTATGCCCAGAATGCGGCCAGCCAGCTTGACTTGGACAATGCGCAGGCTGCCTACGAAACAGCCGAAGCATCGGTATCTATGAGCCAAGCCGATTTAGACCAGGCCGAACTGGAGTTGGGATATACGGTAGTCCGTTCGCCTCTGTCAGGACATATCAGCGAGCGGAACGTCGACCTCGGCACTTTGGTAGGGCCGGGCGGCGGCAAATCGTTGCTTGCTACCGTGGTGAAAAGCGATACCGTGCTGGTGGACTTCAGCATGACGGCACTCGACTATTTGAAGAGCAAAGAGCGCAACGTGGAGTTGGGACAGCAAGATTCATCGCGCTCGTGGCAGCCCAACATCACCATTACGCTGGCCGATAATACCATCTACCCTCATAGAGGTTATGTGGATTTTGCCGAACCGCAGGTTGACCCGCAGACCGGCACCTTCTCTGTCCGTGCCGAGATGCCTAATCCTGACCGTGTCCTGCTGCCGGGACAGTTTACCAACGTGAAACTGTTGCTTGATGTGCGTGAGAATGCCGTAGGCGTGCCACAAAAAGCCATTACGATTGAAAAGGGCGGTGCTTACATCTTTGTGATGCGGCGCGATTCGGTGGTGGAACGCCGTTTCGTGGAGGTAGGCCCGGAATTCGGCAACAACACCGTGATCGAGCGTGGACTGGTTGCCGGCGAGAATGTGGTGGTGGAAGGATTCCACAAGCTGACCCCGGGCATGAAAGTGCGCCCGCAGGCTCCGGCTCCCGCCGCCGGCGATGAGGAGAAAGCCGATAGCTCGCTGAACAAGATGAAAGATGAGAATGCGGCCAGCGAACAAGAATAAAAACGGAGAGAACGTATGAAGATTACTTTTTTCATAGACCGTCCTGTCTTCTCGATGGTGATTTCCATCCTCATTGTGCTGGTAGGTATCATCGGGTTGACGATGTTGCCCATTGACCAGTATCCGCAGATAACTCCGCCGGTGGTAAAGATCGACGCGAGCTATCCGGGCGCCAGTGCCCTGACGGTGTCGCAAGCTGTGGCTACCCCTATCGAACAGGAACTGAACGGGACGCCCGGCATGCTCTACATGGAATCGACCAGTTCCAATTCCGGCGGGTTTTCGGCTACGGTGACGTTCGACATTTCTTCCAATCCCGACTTGGCTGCCGTGGAAATACAGAACCGCGTGAAATTGGCTGAAAACCGCCTGCCTGCGGAGGTGATACAGAACGGCATCTCGGTAGAAAAGCAATCGCCCAGCCAGCTGATGACCATCTGCCTACGTTCCAGCGACCCCAAGTTCGATGAAATCTACCTTAGCAACTTCTGCACGTTGAATGTGCTCGACCTCTTGCGGCGCATCCCCGGCGTGGGGCGTGTGTCCAACATCGGCAGCCGTTACTATGCCATGCAGATTTGGGTGTCGCCCGACAAGCTGGCCAATTTTGGCCTTACGGTGCAAGACTTGCAGAACGCGCTGAAAGACCAGAACCGCGAGGCTGCCGCCGGCGTGCTGGGGCAGCAACCCACCAACGGCGTGGACATCACGATTCCTATCACCACGCACGGGCGACTGAGCACGGCCAGCCAGTTTGAGGACATCATCCTGCGCGCCAACGCCAACGGATCCAGCATCCGCCTGCGTGATGTGGCGCGTGTATCGCTGGAAGCCCAATCCTACAACACGGAGAGCGGCATTAACGGTGAAAACGCGGCCGTAATGTCCGTTTACACCCTGCCCGGCGCCAACGCGATGGAAGTGGCCGACCGGGTGAAGGAAACGATGGAAGAAATCAGTGCCACTTTCCCCGAGGGGATGAGCTATGAAATACCGTTCGATATGACGGACTACATCTCCGAATCCATCCACGAGGTATATAAGACACTGCTCGAGGCATTGGTGCTGGTGATTATCGTGGTTTACCTTTCCTTGCAAAGCTGGCGCGCCACGGTGATCCCGCTCGTTGCCGTGCCTATTTCTCTGATAGGCACGTTCGGTTTCATGCTTATTTTCGGCTTCACGCTGAACATGCTGACTTTGCTCGGGCTGGTGCTTGCCATCGGCATTGTGGTGGACGATGCCATCGTGGTAGTGGAGAATGTGGAGCACTTGATGGAGACTGAGCGGCTGTCGCCCTATGAGGCAACCAAAAAGTCTATGACGGGGCTGACTAGTGCCTTGGTCGCCACCTCGCTGGTGCTATGCGCCGTGTTTGTCCCGGTAAGTTTCCTAAGCGGCATCACCGGGCAGCTCTACCGGCAGTTCACCATTACCATCGCGGTGTCCGTGCTGTTGTCCACTGTTGTGGCATTGACTCTCAGCCCGGTGATGTGCTCGCTGATCCTGCGCCCCGACAACGGCAAAAAGAACCTCGTCTTCCGCAAGATCAACCGGTGGCTGGCTTTCGGCAACTACCGCTACGTCGGCTACATCGACCGTTCGATCAAGAACCCCAAGCGGGTTATGGTCGCTTTCGGATGCGTGCTGGCGGCCATTCTCCTGATCCACCGCATGATCCCTACCAGCTTCCTGCCGGTGGAAGACCAAGGCTACTTCAAGGTTGAGTTGGAGCTGCCCGAGGGCTCCACGCTGGAACGTACCCGCGCCGTGACCGACCGCGCCGTGAATTACCTGATGCAGAACCCATACGTGGAATACGTGCAGAACGTTACCGGCTCGAGCCAGCGCGTGGGCACTAACCAGGCGCGCAGCATGCTGACCGTTATCCTGAAGCCGTGGGAGGAACGGGAAGACGTTGGCATTGAAGAGGTGATGGAAGAGGTGAAGGAAGAGCTGTCAAAATACCCCGAATGCAAGGTCTATCTTTCCACGCCCCCTGTCATCCCCGGACTGGGAACTTCGGGCGGTTTTGAAATGCAGCTGGAGGCGCGGGGCGACGCGACTTTCGACAACCTGGTGCAGGTGACGGACACCTTGATGTATTACGCGCAGCAGCGCAAAGAGTTGTCGGGCGTGTCATCGGCATTGCAGGCTGACATCCCGCAGCTTTACTTCGATGTCGACCGCGACAAGGTGAAGATGCTGGGCGTTCCCTTAGCGGACGTGTTCTCGACCATGAAAGCCTATACGGGATCGATTTACGTCAACGACTTCAACATGTTCAACCGCATTTACCGCGTTTACGTGCAGGCGGAGGCGCCTTTCCGCGCCCATAGGGACAATATCAACCTGTTCTTCGTGCGCGCGGCTAATGGCTCCATGATACCGCTTACGGCATTGGGCACGGCCGACTACACCACCGGTCCCGGGAGCATCAAGCGGTTCAACATGTTCACCTCGGCCGTTATCAGGGGGGAGGCCGCGCACGGGTACAGCTCAGGACAGGCGATGAAGATTATGGAACAGATAACCCGCGAGCACCTGCCCGACAATATCGGCTTGGAGTGGAGCGGACTGTCCTACCAGGAAAAGGAAGCGGGCGGGCAGACTGGTGCCGTGCTGACGTTGGTGTTCCTGTTCGTGTTCCTGTTCTTAGCGGCGCTTTACGAAAGCTGGACTGTGCCCGTCGCCGTGCTGATCTCGCTGCCGGTGGCCGCCTTGGGCGCCTACTTGGGCACGGTCGTCTGCGGGTTGGAGAACGACATCTATTTCCAGATCGGGCTGGTGATGCTGGTGGGCCTTGCCGCCAAGAACGCCATCCTGATCGTAGAGTTCGCCAAGGTGCAGGTGGATGCCGGAGTCGACTTGGTGTGCGCGGCCATCCATGCGGCGCAGCTCCGCTTCCGCCCCATCCTGATGACATCGCTGGCTTTCGTGCTGGGCATGCTTCCCATGGTGCTGGCCTCCGGGCCGGGCTCGGCAAGCCGGCAGGCCATTGGCACAGGCGTGTTCTTCGGGATGATATTCGCCATCGTGTTCGGCATCGTGCTGGTGCCTTTCTTCTTCGTGATGATCTATAAGGTGCAGTGGAAAGTGAAGCGCAAGATGAAGCATCCCGCCGGCTGATCAACCGGCATGCGCATCCCCTTGTGGCATACGTATGCAACAGGAAGTAACATACGTATGTAGCAAATGATAACATACGCATGCCGCCACGCAGGGGAATATAGCCCTGCAAGTGCCCTCTATTCCAACGGGTTACGATTATTCACAGCTGCCCGCCGCGCAGGGGCGCGGCCATCCGGGACAGGCCGAGGCATCTGGACGGGTCATGGCTGCGGGGGCGGAACCAATTCGTTTGTCACTGCCGACTCCGCATGTTTCGGGGTGTCCGTTTCCGATGTGTTCTCAAACTTGAATGTCCGCTCGCTTTCGGGGGTTTCCCTCCACAAATCACGTGTTATGCTGGGAGGGCTGCAGCCGTATGCCCAGCTCCACGGAGCCTCCTTGACAATCCATGTGCCCTCTTCGACCTTTATCGTCTTCTTCCGTGCGCCGCCGGCTACTTTGTCGTTGCCGGTAAGGATGACGGTCATGAATGCCGGCTCTTTCTCTTCGCCTTGGTATATCTTGAATATGGCGTTGTCCCTCTCTTCCATCCCCGTTTTCTCAATGGTCATATCGATTATGTCGATCCATCCGAGCGTGAGGCTCAGGTATTTGTCGGTGAACGTGGTATCATTGCCGGCGAAGTTGACTTTATGGTATTTGTTACAGTTCTGAAATCTCCGCTACCAGTAAATCTCCTTCAGGGAGCTCAATCTTATCAACCGTCATCACAGCAGAGGCAGAATATTGCCGTCTGAACGAATAGCGGCTATCTTTCTGAGTAAATCATCATCTACTTTTAATCCAGACAGATGCCCGTCATCGTAAACTCCGATAAATAAATATTCTTTTCTGAGAGAATCGAGCAAATCGTTAGCAAAAGCACAAACCGCCTCGCAGAACTTATCCATATTGCTTGTAGATATAGTTTGCTCTATCAGATAGGTCTCTGTACTATGAGAGATTGTATTTCGTTTTTCGTTATCATATTTAGTCACATATTATCCCTGTAATATCTCTTTCACAATCTGCAGCATTTTCTTATTGTTGAGTTGTGTTCGGAAATATACATTATATCCTTGTGCCAGCAAATTATTGAAAAACACCTCCGCACATTTAATTTTTACATCCTCGATGCCGCGAAGAGTTGACTTGTTTTCAACGTCCTTAGTCTCCACGACGATATTGAGTTCTTTCTCTCCGTTGTCTTTTCTGACGACATACATAAAGTCGGGACTGTATGACTCTCCGGTAATGGTAGGAATTGCGATGCTATTACGTGGAATCTTTCCATAGACGATCACTTCGTCAATCGAAGCATTGATATTCTCCAACTCCAATGGTGAATCATAAGCCTTGACATCATATAAATACTTCTTCATGGGAACCCCTTCTTCTATCTTGATGCCAATCCTTCCTTGTGCAATATTCTCTCGGACGGATCCATCGTTATGAGTGAGGGCTGTCGCGCCGGCTCGTCCGTTGGTTTTTTTGTAGCTAAACCGCCCTTGAAGAGTATTTATCTTCCATTCGGAAAAACTACGGATTATTGAACTTATGGTTTGTTCATTGAAGTATTTGTCGTCTATGTTCCCATGCCTCTTCACATAGTCGCAAATAGACCTATGCATCATTGGAATAGGGATGTTGGTCGCCGACGATACCCGTTTTAAGAAAAGCCCGTAAGGTAGTGAATCGGCAATGGCGTACTGCACGCCGTTGCCCGTCTCTGCCCTCATTTGTCCGCCATCATTTCGGACTATATCCCTGTGGCTTGAAATAACCTGTTCAGAGAAAACAGAAGGATTCTCTAATATTTCAGACAAGCCTTTCTCCAAATCAGCATTGATAGTGTCATCGTACCAAATGGTATATCTTTGATTGAGAGTCCTCCACAATTCCCGGATTTCGGCAAACCGGGCCTTGCGGATGCCGACCGGTTTTTCAGATGTCTTGTTGCGGTCTTTGATTTTTCTCGCTTCTAATCCGGACTTGAATAACGGATACTCTTCAAAGAACTGAGTCTTGTTCGCCGGAATGATGTCGCGTTCTAAGTTAATATAATTCTTTGACAGGAGCTCGATAAGCAAAGTTTCTCCTTCTTTGCCCATTTTCCCTGCCACTAATTTAATCTGCTCCAATGAAACAGATGCAGAGCCTGGTACTTCACTATTAATTTGCTCAACGAGTTTATTGGCAAAATCAGCTTCGGTAAAATCTACGATGTAGTTCAACATGAACTCTTGATTGGAGATACGGTTGCCGCACTCATCGACAGGCAGCCGCAACCCTCGACCTACTTCCTGCAATTTCGATGTTTCACTTCCGCTCGACCTAAGTTTTGCAATAGTAAATACATTCGGATTATCCCATCCCTCCTTCAGAGTCCACTTTGAGAATAAGAATCGGCGCAAAATATATTCCCCGTCTTTGTCTCTAAATGCAAGCAGTTGTTTCTTGCCGTTCAGAATATCATTTACTTCATTGGCAATGTCCTCGTCCGACGAACTGTTGTCTTGAGCAAAATACCCTCCATGACATTCGCCAATATGGTTTAAACTGGCTTCGAGATATTCCCGGTATTCTGCCTCCGATTCATCCAGCCCTTTTATTGTTGCAATCAATTTCTCTTTGAGCAATCTTTCAAAAGCCTCCAATAAATACGGCTTCTTTCCATCCTCGCTTTCCCGATAGGAGGTAATGTCATCAATGAAAAAAAGTGCCAGAGTTTTGATTTTGAACGTGCGCCCGCAGAAATTCTCCCGTTCGGTTTCAAAATGGCGTTCTATAGCAAGACGCAGCATCTGCTCCTGGTATGATTGCATATAAATGTCCACGTTCATCTCCTCGCCGACGGTCTTGATCAATCCGTTGGACAATTCAATGGCATTCTTGTCTATCGCTTGTATTGTGATGCCATTGAACTCTTCGGAAATTACCGACAACGAGTCATTTACTTGCAAACGATAGGTCTTTGTCGGATTGCCTGCACTTTTATGCTGGAAGATGGCTTCTTCGTTTTTGGCAACCGACAACAGTTTTATTTTTTCTTCCCTTTTTGAAGCCGGTTCAAGATGTTCTTTGGCAACGCCTTTAATCAATCCTTGGTTGAATGCTTCGCAGGCATTCAGGTCGTAGAGCAGGTTCAAATAGTCATGTACTACCGTTTTATTTTTACCCTTGCCGGACATCGTTTCCGGGAAAGTCGCGCCGTACCGGATAATACATTGAGGGTTAATCTCGTCCTTGATTACGCCGAAAGCCTTTTGGTCGCGCGAGAACTTGTGCGGCTCGTCAATGATGACGAACGGACGGGTGGCGCGGAGAGCGTCAAACGGGCGATAAAACCCCTCGATGACGCTTCCGTAATCATCGCGACTGAGCATATAGTTCTTGGCAACCTTCAACAGTTGCATATTTGCCAAAAGGACATAAATCTTTTTGGTATCCCTGTTCGATCCCTTTACAAATTCACTTACGGCTGCTGGGAAATATTGCCTGCCTTTCTTTTTTTTCTTGGGCGGCTCCAAAGTGAGCAATTCGATTTCTGCATCATATCCGCACACATCCCGGAAATGACGTTTGACATAACCGTCCTCCATAAATTGTCTCGCTCCAGCCTTGATCGGAAGCGTAGGTACGGCAACAATAAATTTATTGATACCATACCGTTTGTGCAACTCATACATCGTCCGGGTATAAACGTATGTTTTACCCGTACCCGTTTCCATCTTGATGTCAAGGTTCAGGCAACTTGCATCATGAGAATATGCACAATTCTCCGGTTGTATGTTGTTCCTCTTCTGTATAGCAACAATATTTTGACCCACCCCATCTTTTGACAGGATTATTTCGGGATTGGCATAGAGCATCGCCGGCGGCTTTATCGCCGTACCGGCAAAGACATCGGCAACGGCGTCCACGCCTGTTTGCTGATGCGGCAATGAAGGCTGAAGGATAAGTTCCATATCAGTACCGGACATCAAAGTTGATACGCATGTTCTTCTCCCCGTCCCGTATTACCCGGAGGCTGTCTTTCAACCCCTGCAGTTCGCTCCATGAAAGGGCGTACCCGTATATTACGATGTTTTGAGGATTGAAGCCCGCATCCGATTGATACCTGTCCAACAGGGACGCAACGGCCTCATTGCTTAAATGTGGGTTGATAATGTACAGGTGTTTGTCAATATAGTAAACCTCATATCCTGCAATATCAAGGGTCTTCACATCGGGGGTCAATCCATAACCGTC
>CAYSIQ010000006.1:17377-36213 GCA_964431195.1 uncultured Bacteroides sp. | reverse complement strand
TTATGAATGCCCGCATGTCGCCAAATTAGATGAACCTGCCGATTCCTATGCCAATATCCAGAGGTAGCTATCTTGACACCCGCTTGGAAACTAATATTCATTAATCCTTACATTGTGATCCTCATGACTTGTGCGTCCTACAGAGGGGGGGGACAGGATAGTCCTGCCACGCCCGCCTCTGCACCGTCATCGGGACTATTGCCAACTGAGCCTCCATCTTCGTGACGAAAAGCTGCAAGTTTCCGCAACGCAACCATGCAAGATGCATGGGAAAGTCGTATCTTTGCATCCGCAACGGAAGCCGCATCCAACAAAAGCGGGCATAAATAAACGGCATATACTAAAAATTGCATAAATATGACAACGGAGAAAACCATCCTCACAGGCGACCGCCCCACAGGATGCCTGCACATTGGACACTACGTAGGCTCACTGAAACGGCGCGTGGAACTGCAGAACGCCGGACAGTATAATAAAATCTTCATCTTCATTGCAGATGCGCAAGCATTGACCGACAATATGGAGAATCCCGAAAAGGTTCGTCAAAACGTCATCGAAGTGGCGTTGGACTATCTGGCAGCAGGGCTGGATCCGGCAAAGAGCTGCATCTTCATCCAATCGCAAATTCCCGAACTCTGCGAACTGACGTTCTACTACATGGATCTGGTGACCGTAAGCCGCCTGCAACGCAATCCCACCGTGAAAGCCGAAATCCAAATGCGCAACTTTGAAGCCAACATTCCCGTGGGCTTTTTCACCTACCCCATCAGCCAAGCTGCCGACATCACCGCTTTCAAAGCAACAACCGTGCCCGTTGGCGAAGACCAAGAGCCGATGCTGGAACAAGCACGCGAAATCGTGCGCCGTTTCAACTACATCTACGGCGAAACATTGGTGGAACCTGAAATCCTCCTGCCCGACAATGCTGCCTGCCTGCGCCTGCCGGGGACGGACGGCAAAGCCAAAATGAGCAAGTCGCTGGGCAACTGCATCTATCTCTCAGACACTGCCGATGAAGTGCAGAAGAAAATCCGGAGCATGTACACCGACCCAGGCCACCTGCGCGTACAAGATCCCGGCAAGACAGAGGGCAACACCGTTTTCGCCTATTTGGATGCTTTCTGCCGCCCCGAACATTTCGAACGCTACCTGCCTGAATATCCTAATTTGGAGGAATTGAAAGCCCACTACCGCCGGGGCGGACTAGGCGACGTGAAAGCAAAGAAATTCCTCAATGCCGTGATGGAAGAAGAACTGGCACCGATACGCGCCCGCCGCAAAGAGTTTGAGAAAGACATTCCCGCCATCTACGACATGTTGCGTGCCGGTTGCGAAAAAGCACGTGAAACCGCTGCCGCCACCCTTGGTGAAGTGCGCCGCGCCATGAAAGTTGACTACTTCGATGACAAAGAACTGATTGAAGAACAAGCCCGCCGGTTCGGGAGAAAATAAAGAAAGGCGCATGAGCAGCAACAAACATCCCAAGGGACTTTACCTTATTTTTGCCACCAGCACCGCCGAGCGTTTCAGCTACTACGGCATGCGGGCTATCTTTATCCTGTTCCTTACTCAGGCACTGCTGATGGACAAAGAACAGGCGGCTTCTATCTACGGCAGCTACACGGGGCTTGTCTATCTCACCCCGCTTATCGGAGGCTACATCGCTGACAAATACTGGGGCATCCGCCGCTCCGTGCGGTGGGGTGCGGTAATGATGGCAGTAGGGCAGTTCTTCATGTTCTTCAGCGCGTCAACGCCGGATGCACGGGAATTGTCCCACGGGCTGATGTATGCGGGGCTTACCTTTCTCATCTTAGGCAACGGATGCTTCAAGCCAACGATTTCATCGCTGGTAGGACAACTCTACAAGCCGGGCGACCAACGGTTGGACTCTGCTTACACCATATTCTATATGGGGGTCAACGTCGGCTCGTTCCTCGCGCCTTTGGTATGCGGATATTTCGGCGAGACAGGTGACCCGCGCGACTTCAAATGGGGCTTCCTCATTGCCGCCATCGTTACCGTGTTCACAGTCGTGCTGTTTGAAACTCAAAAGGACAAGTACCTCACCGGCCCCGATGGAGAGCCGCTCGGTATCATTCCCGATGCGAAAAAAGGCCGTCCCGCCACAACGGGAAAGGCGGAAGCCGCTCCACGCAATCCCCATGCCGCACGCAATTACACTATTTTGAGCCTGCTGGCCGTTACGTTGGCTGTTTTCTTCTACGGGTGCTTTCCCAGAGACTGGGTCAGCGTAGGCATCTTCACTGCCTGCATCGTGTTCCCGGTGAGCATTCTGCTGGACGGCTCGCTGACCAAGACAGAGCGCGACCGAATTTTCGTGATTTACATCATCGCTTTCTTTGTCATCTTCTTTTGGGCGGCCTACGAGCAGGCAGGCGCATCGCTCACCCTCTTCGCCGCCGAGCAGGCAGACCGCCACGTCTTCAGCTGGGAGATGCCCGCATCGTGGATTCAGTCGTTCAATCCTTTCTTCGTGGTCGTGTTGGCTGCCATCATGCCCGGCGTGTGGAGCGCTCTGCACAAACGCGGCATGGAACCGTCATCGCCCACCAAGCAAGCAATCGGCCTGCTACTGCTGTCGCTGGGCTATCTGGTCATCTGCTTTGGCATCAAGGGTGTACAGCCCGGCGTGAAAATCAGCTTCCTGTGGTTGGCTGGGCTTTACTTCATCCACACGATGGGCGAAATCGCCTTGTCGCCCATTGGCCTGTCCATGGTCAACAAGCTGACACCCGCACGCTTCGCTTCGCTCATGATGGGAATCTGGTACCTGTCTAATGCCACAGCCAACAAGTTCGCCGGCATTCTGAGCGGCCTGTATCCCGAAGAGGGGAAAGTAAAGACGTTATTTGGCTATCACATCGGGACGATGTACGACTTCTTCATGGTATTTGTCATCATGTCGGCAGCGGCAGCACTTATCCTGTTCCTGCTTTCCAAGAAGTTGCAGAGAATGATGCATGGCGTGGAATAAACTTTCAGAAAAACGACAGGCTGTATGAACGACATCATTCATATAAAAGGCAAACGGTTCGCCCTCACCATTCCGGAGGCAGACATCCTGCACGAAGTATCGCGTGTGGCAGAAAGCATCAACCGCGACCTTGCCGGAAAGAACCCGCTCTTCCTCAGCGTACTGAACGGGGCATTCATGTTCACGACCGACCTGCTGAAACACATCACCATTCCTTGCGAGGTGTCTTTCATTAAGCTGATGTCCTACCGGGGTACCGGCTCTACGGGCAATATCTGTGAAGTAATCGGTATAAACAAAGATTTGACAGGACGTACCGTAGTCGTAGTGGAAGACATCATAGACACCGGCCTGACAATGCAACACTTGTTGCGAACGCTGAATGTGCTCCATCCGCTGGAGGTACACATTGCCACTCTGCTGACAAAGCCGGGTAAACTGCAGGCAGACATTCCCATCGAATACGTCGCCATGCACGTTCCTGATGACTTCATCGTGGGCTACGGCCTGGACTACGACGGCTATGGCAGAAACTACAAAGACATCTATACATTAACCCAATAAAAAACATGAATATGCTGAACATTGTTATTTTCGGTGCGCCCGGTTCGGGCAAAGGTACCCAAAGCGAAAAGATCGTTGCCAAGTACGGCATCAACCACATCTCTACGGGCGATGTGCTGCGTGCCGAAATGAAGAACGCCACTCCCCTCGGCATGATTGCCAAGGGATACATCGACCAAGGGCAACTGCTGCCCGACGAACTCATTGTAGATATGCTGGCCTCTACTCTCGATGGGCTGAAAAACAGCGCAGGTGTCATCTTCGACGGTTTTCCCCGCACCATCGCCCAAGCCGAAGCATTGAAGAACATGCTCGCTGAACGCGGACAGTCAGTCACCGTGATGCTGGATCTCAACGTGCCCGAAGATGAATTGATGAAACGACTCCTGTTGCGCGGACAGCAATCTGGACGTGCCGATGACAACGAGGAAACCATCAAGAAGCGGCTGGTAGTCTACCACGACCAGACAGCTCCCCTCATCGATTGGTATAAGCAAGCGGGGCTTTATGCCTTCATCAATGGCGTGGGCAACCCGGATGCCATTACCGAAGCCATCTGCAAGGCCATTGATGCCGCGAAAAAGTAAAAACAGAAAAGGCATGTGAATATGCCGGAAGCCTTTCATTTCACATGCCTTTTTCCCCTTGTCTTTCCTTTCCTCAGAATTGCACTGTAGGAGCCGTTTCCGCGCCGGCCTGCGCCTCGAAGTAGGCTCGCTTGTCAAAGCCGAAAAGCCCGGCAAGAATATTCTTGGGGAAACGGCGGATGGCAGTGTTGTAAGCCTTGGCTGTATCATTGAAGTTCTTGCGGGCCACGTTGATCCGGTTTTCCGTGCCCTCCAATTGGGCTTGCAGTTCCAAAAAGTTCTGATTGGCTTTCAGGTCGGGATAGTTCTCGGTGAGGGCGAGCAGTCTTCCGAGGGCAGAAGCCAATTGCCCTTGTGCAGCTTGGTATTCGGCCAGCTTTTCGGGAGTGAGATCAGAAGGATCTACTTTGATTTGCGTAGCCTTGCTGCGGGCTTCGATGACACCCTCCAGCGTTTCCTGTTCGTGGGCGGCATAGCCTTTGACGGTGTTCACTAAATTGGGGATAAGGTCCGCGCGGCGTTGATACTGCGTCTCCACGTTGGCCCATTGGTTACTCACGTTTTCGTCCATTGACACCAAGCCGTTGTAACCCGTCACACCCCAAATGACTAGCACGGCGATGGCTGCAATGACGATAATAACTGTTTTCTTCTTCATATTCTTCTATAATTTATTTGGTTAATATTCATCCTGTTTCCTTTTTAATTGTCAGAAGCGTGAGCCTGCGCCGCCACCTCCTCCGCTGCCTCCGCCGAAACTGCCTCCGCTAAAACCTCCGCTACCACCGAATCCGCCAAAGCCGCCGCCAAAAATAATGGGGCCGCCCCACCCTCCGCCGCTGCCACGGTTGCTGCCGCCATTCCGTTCGCGGCGGGTAACCACATGTCCGCAGTGCTGACAGATGTAGATAACGTCCTCTGTCTTCACCCCATCTCGGATGGAGACAAGCCGGCTGCCCGCACGCTGCAATTTACGTTTGCCACACTGAGGGCATTTGTTGCGCTTCCAGACAAGATACACAATACAAAAGGCTATGCTACAAAAGATTATTATTCCCACAATAAATGCCTGCCAACCGGCTTGTCCGCCTACAACGGCATCGTTCTTCATTGAACCGTCCAGCACACCGCAGACAGCACGCACGCCGGCCACCATCCCCTCGCTCCACTGCCCGTCCTTGAGGTAGGGAATCATGGCCTGCGTCTGTATGCGCTTGCAGATGGCATCGGGCAGAATGCCTTCCAAGCCGTAACCTGTATAGAATTGGATGCATCGTTGGTCAATGACGAGCAGGATGACCAGCCCGTTGTCTTTACCGTTCTTGCCCACGCCCCACGAATTGAGCAGCCGGTGGCAGAAGTCAAAGCAATCGGCATCGCCAATGCCCGGCACCACAGCTACCACCGTTTCTATGCCGGTCTGCCCCTCCAAACGATAGAGCATACGGTCGATGCTGTCAGTAGCGGCGGGTTGCAGAATGTCTTCAGGGTCGCAGACATACCGGTACTTGTTCTGCAAATGTACCTTAGGCAGATTATCGGGGGTATAGGCCTGCCGCGCCTGCAAGGGGAAAAGCAGGCAGCATAGAAAGCAGGCGGAAAAGATCCGTTTCATATACGTAGAACAGCTTGTTGACTTATACGGGACGAAGATATAACAATTTGACCAAACAGGCAAACAAGACAACTGCCATCTACCGGCCGCAACACCGGGAACGGCACATCACGGAAGCATTGGGCTCTTGCCTTTCCTTAACGCTCCCCGCCAACGCGAATCGGCATGAAATATTTCCCGACAAATGCGCCCACCCTCCGCGTATATTCCCTCTTGTTTTCCTTATAGGACACGGCATGGGCTGCACCGGGCACTATCCACAACTCTTTCTCCCCCGATTTCGCTTCGTAGAGGGGATGCACCATCCACGTGGGCACAAAGCGGTCGGCATCTCCGTGAATGAAAAACATGGGCAACCTGCACCGCTTTACCTGCTCCAGAGCCGAAGCCTCGCGGAAATTCCATCCATACTTCATGCCGCACAGCATGGACGCAACGTGCAGCAACGGGAAAGCCGGCAAACCGAACTGTTTCTCCAGTTCACTGCCGAACTCGTCCCACACAGAGGTGTAGCCACAATCCTCCACCAGGCATTTCACGGACGACGGCAACGGATCACCGCCCAACATCATCGTCGTGGCGGCGCCCATAGAAACGCCATGCACCACCACCTCGATGCTGTCGCCAAAGAGGTTTGCGGCCTCGCCTATCCATTGCGACACATCCTGCCTGTCCAGCCACCCCATCTGAATGGCATCGCCTTCGCTCAATCCGTGAGCATGCAAGTCGGGCAGCAGGATATTGCAACCTAACTGCCTGCCGTACATATAGCCGATGGGCAACATCCTCACGGCATTGTCCGTATAGCCGTGAACAATGACGGCTGTCCTCCGCGTAGGACGGGCTGCACGTACATAAATGGCATGCAAACGATCCCCCCGCCCACTTTGCAGATAGCGTTCGCGCAAAGCGCCTGCCGATTGCAGGCTGTCCAACCAGCCTTGCAGTTCGGGATATTCACTGAGCAAGCCGGCATAGGCGCCTGCCACATCGCGGCTGCGCGTTACCAGCGCATCGGGTTTCAAGGCATAATCCAGCATGTAGAAGCCTGCCCCTGCCAGCAGGGCGAGGAATACAGCCACGGCCACAACAGCGCCTTTCACCCACCGCTTCATCACCTCCGTTACTTTTGCCAGATTTCCCATGCCGCAAAAGCTTGCAGCAGCAGCATCTCCAGCCCGTTCTTCACGGTAGCACCCTGCTCGCGCCCTTTCTTCATAAAGAGGGTTTCACCGGGATTATAAAGCAAGTCGTAGAGCAGATGATCGGGGGTCAACAGCCCGTAGGGAATGTCGGGACAGAAGTCAACCTTGGGATATATGCCCACAGGGGTGCAGTTGACGATGACGGTGTGTTCCGCCATCACCTCCGGTGTCAGTTCCTGATAGGTCAGCACGTCATCGCTTCGCTTGGTGCGCGACACGCGAATATTCTTCACGCCCAAGGTTTCCAGCCCGTAGCTGACGGCTTTGGAAGCTCCCCCCGTGCCCAGCACCAATGCTTTCCGATGGTGAGGCTGCAACATCGGGCCGATGGACTTGGTAAAGCCGATAACGTCTGAATTGTAGCCCACCAGCCTGTTTTTACCTTTCGGAAGGCGGATAATCTTGATGACATTGACGGCACTAATCTTAGCAGTGTCTTTGTCCAGCTCATCAAGGTAAGGGATCACCTGCTCCTTGTAGGGGATGGTGACGTTCAGCCCGCAGAGGTCAGGATTCTCATCAACCACTTCCATGAAATCCTCAATGCGCGGGATTTCAAAGTTGACGTACTCCGCGTTGATGTGCTCCGCCCGAAACTTCTCGTTGAAATAGCTGATGGAAAACGAATGTTTCAGCGGGTAGCCAATTAAACCATACTTATCCATAGAAGAAACTATAAAATGTATAAAAATGAGTCTTGAATAAGGAAATATGCCATAAAACCAAGCAGAATGCCCGTTCTATATTTTTAAACATAGACCATAGGCATTCTTACCCGCAACAAAGTTATTGAAATATTTTGCATTTACGATAGCCCCGGCAAAGAATTAGATAAAAATGCTGCTTGATGCGCTTTGGAATACACTCCTTTGATGCAAACGCCAAGCGACCGGAAAAGTCTTCAGCGAACCTGTATATGGCTTTATTCCGGAAACGCCTTGCACGTCCGTGGAGTTTCTCATGGCTGCAATGGCAAGAATTTGCCCATGTACCACATTAACATGAACACGTTCTTCGAGCCCAAATCGGTCATTAGGGACGATGAATGGAAATCAGCGCATTACTCCGCATGTGCATGAAGCGCAGGCCGTGCGTGTATGGAGCATGCTTCATGCACGCACGGAGCACGGCGCGTATATGCCCGGGGAATCCGGCTTCCCGGCAACCGCATCGCGGCTTGCCTTGATGCCCGCCGCTTACAGCTCGTCCAGTTCCGCCGCGTCGCGTTCCATGATGCCGGCGGCCAAACTGTCCGCCACTTGCACGATGGACACTAACGGATAGAGTTGCCGCGACGTGTCGTAGCACCGCTGGTCTTCGTAGCTGTTCATGTTGATGCCCCACGCCCCCATGTGCCAGCGGATGGCCAGCATTTCATCATCGGTCATTTCCAGTCCGTTACACAGCAGGAAGACAACCGACTTTTCGCCGTGTCCCATGGGGAAGTTCTTGTACGACACTTTATAGCCCTCGCAGTCTTCCCAGATGCCCACTGCGTTTTTGCGTTTCTTCACCGTGCGGGAGTAGATATCCGTCTTGCACACATCGTGCAGCAGGGCGGCTACAATCACGTTGTTGCGGTCTACTTCCTTTTCCAGCCCAGGCTCCAGCCGCTTCATGCCCTCCCACACCATCAGCGCCGCTTTGCAGGTGTTGAGCGAGTGCTGCAGCAGGCCACCTTCGGTGTTGAGGTGATGGGTGGCTGAAGCCGGCGCCGTGAAAAAACCGGATTCTTCCAGCCATCCGATGACATCTTCCACTCCATCGCGCCGGGTCGAGCGCAACAATTCCAGGAATTCTTCTTTGCTCTTCTTCAAGTCCATTTTCATTGTTTTTGGGATGAGGCAAAAGTAAGCAATAGTTTTATGGCGGGCAATATTGCCGCAAACTAAAATTATGCCTATGTTTGCAATGGATTTCTGCAAAAGCCTTCACCGTTTATGAAACTATACGTTTTTAACCCCGACGCAGACATGGCCTTGGCCTGTAACACAGAAAGCTACATAGCTCCCGCCGCCATCCGCCGTTTTGCCGGCGACTTGGCGTTGTTGCCTGTCTGGTACGCTCAGCCGGGCAGCCTGGTGTTGGTGCCGAAAGACTACGACGTGGAGTACCTGAAACTGATGCGGAGGCTTTTCCCCATTCAGGTGGACGTAGCCACCTTGCCCGAAGTATCGAAAAGTTATGCCAATGTCCAAGTGGTGCCTTGGGGGTGGTCGCCCGCATTGCGCAAGCGTATGTCGAATGCCGGCATCTGGCCGCTCCGGCTGCCGTCCGCCGAGGAAATCGGAACCTACCGCGGCATGGCGGGGCGCAACTATTCGGCGGGGTTCGGGCGCAAGGTAGATGCGGCCGCCCTGGGCGGCACCGTCGCGGGCAGGCGCATGGTGCTTGACGGAGGAGATCTGGATCTCTTTGAGTTTCAGATGAACAAGATGGAATGCTTCCAGCCGATAGTGTTGAAATCATTATGGTCGGGCAGCGGCAAAGGGTTGCGCTGGTGCTTGAACAGCCTCACCAAGTCTTCCATAGACTGGTGCCGCAACGAAGTGGAACGCTATGGCGCATTCGTGGTCGAACCTGTGTTCCAGAAAGCGGAAGACTTTGCCATGGAGTTCTTCTCCAACGGGCGGGGCGAAGTGCTCTTTACCGGCTACTCGCTTTTCCATACCAATGCCAAAGGGGCATACCAAAGCAGCGCATTGTCCACCGATGCCCTGATTGAAAAGAGGCTGTGCCGCTACATCCCCCTGTATGTGTTGGTTCGTGTGCGCGAGCTGGTGCAGCAACTGTTGGAACGTTACTACGGCCACGACTATGTCGGTCCCATTGGCGTGGATATGATGATTGTGAAAAGCAACGCGGACGGGATTTTCCCATACAGCATTCATCCCCACGTGGAAGTCAATCTGCGTATGACGATGGGCATGGTGGCCCGGCAATTCTACGACCGCTATGTCGTGCCCGGCAGAGAAGGCCGCTTCTATGTGGAGACTTATTCTTCTCCTGCCGCCTTGCAGGAAAAACGTGCGCAAGACATCTGCCGCTATCCGCTTGCCATGAAAGACGGGCGCATCGCTTCCGGTTGCTTGGAACTGGTGCCGGTTACGTCAAAGAGTTGCAGCCGCGCCTATGTCCTGCTGCATTAAGCCGCATTAGAAAGAGGTGAAGCACGCCGGGCTTTCGTTGCCATAGCGGTCGATGGCCGTTACGGCAAAATAACGGCACGTTGGCCACGGGCGGAGGGGGGCGTAGATGTATTCCGTACCCGTTACGCGCGGGGCGATGATATTTTCGGGGTTGCCGGTGTCCACCGGATAGGCATCAGAGGCATACACCACGTATTGCGGCGCATTCACGGTGTCGTTGTCGGCGGAGGCGGCCCAATGCAGTTTCCAATAGCCTTCCTCTATCGGCTCCACTTGCAGCCCCGTGGGAGCGGTGGGCGCAATGTCATCTATCCAAGTCATGGCAGGCTGCAGGGCGGGAGCAGGATAGAAATCATCCAGCAGGATGTCGTAAAGCCCCTGAACGTTGTCCATCAGGTATCGGGCACGGTAATGGCTCTGACCGTCCAACCGGTTCGCGCGAAGAAAGTAGATTTGCCGCTCCACCTCGTCTATGTCCCAGTTGCCTTCGGCAGGATCTAAGAAATAAATGCCTAATCCGGGAATGATTTGCCGCCCGTTCGAGTGTTCTTTCCAATCGAGCGCAAAAGGATAGAAGTTGTTCCCCCGGAAATACATCATCGGGTACACTTGGTCTTGTATGCCTTCGCCCAACCACCCCTGCACATTCTGGTACACGGCATCGAACGCGTTCCACCCCTTTGAAGAGTAGCGTGAAGTGTCGCGGTATTTTCCCACAGGGCAGGTGCTGACTTTCACCCAAGGCTTCACTTTCTTTACCTCCTTGTAAATGTAGCGTACAATCTCGGTCAGGTTATCCCTCCGCCATTGCGCCAGCGAACGCCCCTTGCCATACTTCCGGAAGTCACGGCGGTCTTGGAAACGGGTCGCCCGGGCGGGATAGCGCAGATAGTCGAAGTGCACGCCGTCCACGTCATAGCGTTCCACCACTTCGCGGACTAAGCTCATCAGGTATTCCTTCGTCTGCGGATTGCCAGGGTTCAAGTAATACTCGCGCATGTAAGGCACGCAGATGTCCGGCCGTTTTTTTGTGACGGAAGCCTTTCCCAGCGAAGCCACATGCCTCCGGTTGCCCAGTGGAAGCGCCACCATCCACGCATGGCACTCCATGCCCCGCTTGTGGCACTCGCTCACGGCAAACGCCAGCGGGTCATAGCCGGGATCTCTGCCGGCTTTCCCCGTAAGGATATCGTTAAAAGGCTCAATGCCTGATCGGTAGAATACGTCCCCCCGTGCCCGTGCCTGGAAAAGCACGGTGTTGAAGTGGGCGGCCTTCAGCTTGTCCAATATCTCAACCAGTTCATCCTTTTGCTTTTTGATGTTGGCCGGAGTGGTTGCTTTGGTGCGGGGCCAATCCAGCCCGTACACGGCAGTGACCCATGCCGCGCGCACTTCGTACTTGGGTGCTTGGGCAGCGAGGGGCGGCATCGCCAACCCGGCCAGCAGGATAAATAAAAATCGCTTCATGCAATGTGTCATTAAGATTATTCCGTGGCGAAGATACGACAAAAAAAGCGAGATGCGGAGAAACCTGCGGAAGAATGATTGAGAGAATGGCCTGCGGCATCCCGATGATCCGGACGAAATGCTGATACCGCCGGAAGCGCACCGCACCGGAGAAGATGTCCAAAACAAATAGGCGCAATAATATAGCTGCGGCAAAGGGAATTTTCATGAAGCCGCCTTCAGGCGGCCACAATTCCGTGCCTTATGCAAAGGGAACGGCCGGGTATGTTACAATCGTTTTAAAGCCAGCTTGATGACTTGCTCCACGGAGGCTTCGGGCACTTCCTTGAGTATGGCAAGCACCACTTTTTGCGAGGCAGCCGACGGGAAGCCCAGCATGGTGAGGGCGGCGATGGCCTCTTCCTGGATTTTTGCCTGAGCGGGGCTGGCCGTCATGCCGGCGGAAGAAGCATTGCCGATGGCGATGGCATCGGCCTTGATTTTGTCTTTCAAGTCTACGATGATGCGCTGAGCCGTCTTCAGGCCGATGCCTTTCACGCTTTTCAGCAGGGTGGCGTTCTCGTTGCCGATGGCGTTCACTAGCTCCGAAGGCGAAAGGGCGGAAAGAATCATGCGGGCCGTGTTGCCGCCGATGCCTGAGACTGAGATGAGCAGCAAGAACAGCTCGCGCTCCTGCTTGCCGGCGAAGCCGTAGAGCTGGTAGGCATCTTCGCGGATGGCTTCGTAAACATAGAGCTTGCACTCTTTTTTCCCCTGAATGGTCGTGTAGGTGTTGAGCGAGATGCTTACGGCATAACCCACCCCGTTGCAGTCGATGACGGCAGAAGCCGGGCTTACTTCGGCCAGTTCGCCTTTAAGGTATTCTATCATGGCTTTTCTGTTCTGTTATATACTTATATAATGTCTTGTACACGTCGGGATGCAGGAAGAACCGGACATCTTTCCCTTCGCCCATGGCCTGCTGGATGAACGTTGCGCTGGCTTCGAAGGCAGGTGCCTGCACGTAAGTGACCTGCGGGGGCAGCGATGCCCTGTCCACGGGATACCCCGGCCGGGGATAGATGATGAGGAGGTTTTCAGCCATGATGCGTTGCGATTCCCTCCAGCGCGGGAAGAGCGCCCAATTGTCCGAACCGATAACGAGGTGGAACGTATGGCCGGGATAAGCCTCTTTCAGGCAATCGAGCGTATGCGCCGTGTAGGAAGGACGGGGCAGGTGGAACTCGAAGTCAGAAGCGCGGAAGCGCGGGTAGCCGGCAATGGCGGTGCGCACCAATTCGAGGCGAAAGTCGTCATCAAGCAGGGTCTCCCTTTCCTTCAGCGGGTTGCGCGGACTGACCATAAACCATATTTCATCCACCGGGCCATACTCGCACAGGTAGTTGGCAAGAGCCAAGTGGCCGATGTGGACGGGGTTGAACGAACCGCTGAAAATGCCAATATCCATAGCCGATCAAGAGGTTTTCCTATGTTTGCGCAATATGCAACCGTAGATGTTCAAGCCAGAAACAATAGCGGCAAAGGCCATGCCCCCGCTCATCACCCATTCTCTCACACGCAGGTTGAGGATGGTCAAGACAATGGCTCCGATGAAAAGGATGATGTTGATTGCCAGCAGGATGTTGTTTGTGCGCGGGGAAATCTTTCCCAGTTTGTCCGTTCCTTTCATTGTTTCAAGAATTGGGTGATTGCCTGCAAGGCTTCTGCTTTTGCTTTATTCAAGTCATCGTTGATGATGACTTTGTCGAAACGGGGAGCGAAAGCCAGTTCATAGGCGGCTTTGGCCACACGGCTTTCAATGACTTCGGGTGTGTCGGTATGCCGGTTTTCGAGGCGGCGGCGCAGTTCCTCTATCGAGGGGGGCTGGATAAAGATGGACATGGCACGGTCTCCGTAGTGCTGTTTGATGTTGCAGCCCCCTTTCACGTCAATGTCGAACACGATGTTTTGTCCGGCTCCCAATTGCTTTTCTACTTGCGACTTCAAGGTGCCATAAAAGCGGCCTTTGTAAACTTCTTCATATTCCAAAAACTCGTTGTTGCCGATGCGGCGGCGGAATTCTTCGGGGGTGAGGAAGAAATACTCCACCCCGTTCCGTTCCATTCCGCGCGGCGGACGGCTGGTGGCGGAAACGGAGAAAGCCAAGTTGAGGTTTTGCTTCAACAGGTAGCTGATGATGGTTGATTTGCCGGAACCTGACGGTGCCGAAAAAATGATGAGTTTTCCCATAAAGCCTGTTTACATTACGTTCAATACCTGTTCTTTGATTTGTTCCAATTCGTCTTTCATCTGTACCACGATTTTCTGCATCTCGGCGTGGTTGGACTTGCTGCCCAGCGTATTGATTTCGCGTCCCATTTCCTGCGCGATGAATCCTAATTTCTTGCCTTGCCCGTGGCGGCTTTCAAGAGTGGTGATGAAGTATTTTAGGTGGTTTTCAAGACGCTGCTTCTCCTCATTGATGTCAAGCTTTTCGAGATAATAGATAAGTTCTTGCTCCAGCCGGTTTCTGTCGTAATCTATATCGAGAGTCTTTCCCAAGGCTTCGATGATGCGGTCTTTGATTTTGCTTACGCGCTCCTTTTCATAAGGGGCAATAGAGGCGAGCAGGCCGGCGATGTTGGATATTTTTTCGCGGAACTTATTCTCCAAAGCGGCTCCTTCCTGTTTACGGAAATCCACCAACGCTGCAATGGCCTCGTTTACGGCCTGACGGGCGATTTTCCACTCTTCATCGGTGGCCTCCTGCGTTTCATTTTTAGTCATTACGTCTGGCATGTGCAACAGGGTGGCGAACCAATCGGCAGGTTCGGGAATGCCTGTCGCTTCTGCTATCTGCTTGATACGGAGGTAGTAAGTGCCGATTACCTCTTGGTTGATGGGGGTAGCTAATTGCTCGGCATCCTTTTTCTCCATCCACAGGCAAAAGTCCACTTTGCCCCGTTCAAGTGCGCAGGCTATTTCGTTGCGTATCTCCATCTCCTTTTCGCGGTATGCCGGAGCTATCCGGATGGACAAATCCAGCATCTTGCTGTTCAATGATTTTATTTCTACGCAAATCTTTTTATCGGGTAAATCGATCACAGATTTGCCATATCCTGTCATTGACTGTATCATAATGCTCCTTAAGTTTTGCGCAAAATTATAGGATTATTTTAATTACTGAAAATAATCACGTAAATTTGTCAGCTGATTTATAGAAGAAGAAAGCCATGCCATGTATCCTGCATATTGAGACATCTACGGCAGTTTGCTCTGTGGCAGTAAGCGAAGACGGGCAAAACGTGTTTGCCCGTGAGAATCTTGACGGGCCGATGCATGCTGTCTCGTTGGGGGTGTTTGTGAAAGAAGCATTGTCGTTCGCCGACAGTCATGCTGTGCCGTTGGATGCGGTGGCCGTGAGTTGCGGTCCCGGTTCGTACACTGGTTTGCGCATCGGAGTGTCGATGGCCAAAGGGGTGTGCTATGGCAGAGATTTGCGTCTCATCGGGCTTCCCTCCTTGAAAGTGCTGTGCGTGCCCGTCTTGCTCTATCATGACGAGTTACCTGATGATGCCCTGCTTTGCCCCATGATAGATGCGCGTCGCATGGAAGTGTATTCTGCCGTCTATGACCGTACCCTGCGCCCTTTGCGTGACATTGGCACAGACATTGTGGACGAACACACGTATGAGAAGTTCTTGGATTGTCATCCTGTGTACTTCTTCGGCAACGGTGCAGGCAAATGCAAAGAGAAAATTACGCACCCCGATGCCCGTTTCATTGACGATGTTTATCCTTTAGCCGGCATGATGTGTCCTTTGGCAGAAAAGGCCTTTGCCGAAAACGACTTTAAGGATGTGGCCTATTTCGAGCCTTTCTATCTAAAAGAGTTCGTAGCGGGAAAACCGAAGAACCTATTGAATTGAAATAATCCGACTTCTTGTCAACTTCAATAAACGAAAACCAAATTTCATTCACATGCAATATAATACCCAACAAAAACGGATGGCCTTGCCTGAATATGGACGCAGCATCCAAAATATGGTGGATTATGCTATCACCATTCCCGACCGTGCCGAGCGCCAGCGTTGTGCCAATACCATCATCAGCATCATGGGTGGTATGTTTCCGCAACTGCGCGATTTGCCTGACTTCAGGCATAAGTTGTGGGATCACCTGACCATCATGTCAGACTTCAAATTGGATATTGACTATCCTTTTGATGTGGTACATAAAGACAAGTTTGACACCAAGCCTGAACCGATCCCTTATCCTCATACCCGGATACGCTATCGCCATTATGGCCGTGCACTGGAGGTACTGATTAAAAAGGCTTGCGAAATGCCCGAAAGCGATGAAAAACAAAACCTTGTAGCCTTGATCTGCAACCACATGAAAAAGAACTACATGACTTGGAACAAGGACGCGGTAGACGATAGGAAGATTGCCAATGACCTCTATGAACTGTCTGAAGGCAAGCTATGCATGAATGATGATATTATGCGCCTTATGCGTGAACGCATCGAGCATAATTATCGCCCGAAAATGAACAGCCAAAACCGGGGTAATCAAAACAAGTACAAACAACGGAAATATTATCCGAGCAATGCCATATAAAAACAGCGGTTGACTTGTGCTTTCAAACCAATTAAAAGAAACAGACTTATGGCTTCGTTCGTAATCGAAGGCGGACACCGATTATCGGGCGACATTTCCCCGCAAGGTGCCAAAAATGAGGTACTGCAAATCATTTGCGCTACTCTGCTTACTGCCGAAAAAATGACGGTGCATAACATTCCTGATATTTTGGATGTGAACACCCTCATTGAGTTGGTGCGCGAGATGGGGGTGACGGTTGACAAAGAAGACATAAACACTTACAGTTTCCAGGCAGTCAATGTAGACTTCAACTATTTGGAGAGTGAAACGTTTTTGAAGCGATGTTCTTCTCTGCGCGGTTCGGTGATGCTGGTAGGACCATTGGTGGCACGCTTCGGCCGTGCCATGATATCCAAACCTGGCGGCGACAAGATAGGACGCCGCAGGCTAGACACGCACTTTGTCGGTATCAAGAACTTGGGTGCAAACTTCGCTTACAACGAAGACAAACATGCCTACGAAATTTGCGCCAATCGTCTGAAAGGTATCTATATGCTGTTGGATGAAGCCTCTGTGACGGGTACGGCTAACATCATTATGGCAGCTGTCTTGGCCGAAGGACGCACTACCATTTATAATGCAGCCTGCGAACCTTACATTCAGCAACTCTGTAGGATGCTGAATCGCATGGGGGCACACATTGAAGGCATCGCTTCCAACCTGCTCATCATCGATGGCGTGAAAGAGTTGCATGGCACGGAGCATACCATCCTGCCCGATATGATTGAGGTGGGCAGTTTCATCGGCATGGCAGCCATGACTCGTAGCGCACTGACCATCAAGAATGTATTTTACCAGGACTTGGGCATCATACCCGAGAGCTTCCGCAGGCTTGGCATCCGCTTGGAACAGCGGGGTGATGACATTTTTGTGCCCGAACAGGAGTCTTATCAGATAGAGTCATTCTTGGATGGTTCAATTATGACCATTGCCGATGCTCCCTGGCCGGGTCTGACTCCCGACCTGCTAAGTGTGATGCTTGTGGTGGCCACACAAGCCAAAGGCAGTGTGCTGATTCACCAAAAGATGTTTGAAAGCCGCCTCTTCTTTGTGGATAAGTTGATAGATATGGGCGCACAAATCATATTGTGTGACCCGCACCGGGCGGTTGTCATCGGGCATAATCACAATTTCAAGCTGAGGGGCGGCAACATGACATCACCCGACATCCGGGCAGGCATCGCTTTGCTCATCGCTGCCATGAGTGCCGAGGGGACTAGTCGTATTCACAACATTGAGCAGATTGATCGGGGATATCAGAACATCGAACAACGGCTGAACGCACTGGGCGCAAGAATTACGAGAATATAAGTAACCGGCTGCAACACATGATAGGAAGAGAAGAAGTATATAAAATAGGCATATTCAACAAACCGCACGGAGTACACGGCGAATTGTTGTTTACTTTCACTGATGACATTTTCGACCGTGTGGAAAGTGAATACGTGGTTTGTCTGCTGGAGGGTATTTTTGTACCGTTCTTTATTGAGGAATATAGTTTCCGTTCCAACTCCACCGCTCTGATGAAGCTGGAAGACGTTGACACTGCCGAGGAAGCACGCATGCTCACCAATGTGGAAGTCTACTTTCCCGTCAGGCTGGCTGAGGCCGATGGTAAGGGAAGCAGTGGCTTGACATGGAACTGCCTTGTCGGTTTCCGCATGAAAGAAGTACACTGCGGACACATTGGCGAAGTGACTGATGTAGATACCTCCACTGCCAACACACTGTTTGTAGTAAACCATGGGGAGAATGAACTGCTGGTTCCGGCTCGCGAGGAGTTAATTGCCGGCATTGACATGGAACACCGTGTCATCACCGTAAGCCTGCCCGAAGGCCTGCTGGATTTGGGAACGAATGCAAGGATATAGATATCCGACTAAACATAAGTGGCATGCCAACATCATGAACATACAGGATATTTTCATGGAGGAGATTCATACCGATACGGTTCGCTCCATCAACCCACTCGCCATGTTGCGTAAAGATTCACTGATGAATCGAACCGAACGCGAATGCCGCTTCCGCATACAATACAAAGAAGACGAGAAGCACAAATTGGCTGCCATTACAACCAAACTGGAAACTGACGGACTGATATTTCATCGTCCTAAGCAGGGTATGATAGCTACGCACTTTGCACCACGCAAACACTCCGTCAATGCCGAATTGTTCATCGTTTTTTTGACCTTAAATTAAAACCAATGAAAGATTGACACCTTTTATATAAGCAAAATGAAGAGACATATCGCCATATTAGGTTCTACAGGTTCTATCGGTACGCAGGCTCTGCAAGTCATAGAAGAACATGCCGGCCTTTATGAAGCCTATGCGCTGATTGCCAACAACCGGGTGGATGAACTTATTGCGCAGGCACGTAAGTTCAAGCCAGAAATCGTAGTCATAGCCAACGAAGCCAAATACCGCCAGTTGAAAGACGCTTTGGCCGACCTTCCCGTCAAGGTATATGCCGGAGAGAAAGCCATTTGCCAGATTGTGAAGGAGCAACCCATTGACATGGTGCTGGCGGCTATGCCGGGCTATGCCGGACTGCGCCCTACCATGGATGCCATCCGTGCCCACAAGGCCATTGCCCTTGCCAACAAAGAG
>CAYSIQ010000006.1:8221-17277 GCA_964431195.1 uncultured Bacteroides sp. | reverse complement strand
TGCAAGGCCGCATTTCTTTCCTTGGCATGAGTGAAGTGATAGAACGCGCCATGCAGCGGGTGGCTTTCGTCTGCAAGCCTGCTTACGAAGACTATGTCGCCACCGATGCCGAAGCACGCCGCGTGGCAGAGGAAATGATATAGTGGCATCTTAGCCAAACTTACAGTAAAAAACAAATAAAAAAATAGCAAATGGAAACATTCTTAATCCGTGCCCTTCAACTCATCATAAGCCTTTCGATGCTGGTGGTAATTCACGAGATGGGGCACTTCTTTTTCGCACGTCTGTTCAAGACGCGGGTAGAGAAGTTCTGCCTGTTTTTTGACCCTTGGTTTACGCTCTTCAAGTTCAAGCCACGGAAGAGTGAAACTGAATATTCCATCGGCTGGTTGCCTTTGGGCGGCTATGTAAAGATTAGCGGCATGATTGATGAATCGATGGACTTGGAGCAGATGAAGCAGCCGGTACAGCCGTGGGAGTTCCGTGCCAAACCTGCCTGGCAACGCCTGCTCATCATGGTGGGCGGCGTATTGTTCAACTTCCTGTTGGCATTGTTCATCTATTCCATGATACTCTTTGCGTGGGGCGACACCTATATCCAGGTGCAGAAAGCCCCGTTGGGAATGGACTTCAACGAGACCATGCACCAAGCCGGTTTCCGCGACGGCGACATCCTGGTTTCCGCCGACGGCAAACCTTTGGAACGCATGGGAACCGATTTGCTCACCGCCATTGCCGATGCCCGCCAAGTCACGGTGATGCGCGACGGCCACGAGGCTTCCGTTTACATTCCCGAAGGCATGATGGACCGCCTGCTTGAAGACAGCATACGCTTTGCCGACTTCCGCTATCCCTTTGTCATCGACAGCATTTTGCCTGGACGGCCCGCTGCCTTGGCCGGCCTCTTGCCGGGCGACAGCATCACCGCCATGGACGAAAGCCCCATCGCCTATTATGACTTCAGGGAAGAGATGTGCCGCCGCAGACAGGCAGGTGCGGGCCGCAGCTTTACCTTGACCTATGTGCGCGATGGCGTGGCCGACACCGTCGCCATGACTGCCGATTCGCTATATATGATTGGGACTGTCACCGTTCAAGACCGTCACATGCCTATGGTACGCGCCAACTACACTTTCTTCTCCTCTTTCCCTGCCGGCATTGCTTTGGGAGTCAACACGCTGAGAGGCTACGTCAGTTCCATGAAGTACGTATTCTCCAAGGAAGGAGTCAAACAGTTAGGCGGCTTCGGGACTATCGGCAGCATCTTCCCCGGCACGTGGGATTGGCATCAGTTCTGGTATATGACGGCTTTCCTCAGCATCATACTGGCCTTTATGAACATCCTGCCCATTCCGGCGCTCGATGGCGGCCACGTGTTTTTCCTGCTGTACGAGCTTGTCACGCGCCGCAAGCCCAGCGACAAGTTCATGGAGCGGGCGCAGATGGCGGGCATGTTTATCCTGCTGGCCTTGCTCATCTGGGCCAACTTCAACGATGTGTTGCGCTTCATCTTCTAAACGCTTCAGCCGGAACGGCACTGCCTGCCCCGGGAATGGCCGCTTTCGTGCGCGAAATACCAGAATGGCTTTAAAGACAACGATTATTTATGAAGGATTGAAATCCCCGTTATCAGCCTTTTGCTTGGCGGACGCGAGGAATGGATCCGCCATTTTATAAAAAAGAGACACCCCTGCCCTACCCTTTACAAGCCGGAAGGTTTCTCTTAGTTTTCCTTGTCCCGCAAAACGCATCCATAGCCGTGCCGGAATGTCTTTTGCAAGTAAACATTTAATGTTTAACATTTAATGTTTTTTATATATATTCATTCGCTCATTTTGTTACTTATGTGCTATATTTGTTGCGCTATATTAATTCATGTGCATAGGCACAGCGGTTATTTTTTTAATAATTCATAAACATGCAAAAGACGAGTAACAAAAAGAAGAACATGTGCGGATTGTGCCTATTCATAATAGGCGCATTGATGTCGGTCGGCATATCGGCACAGGACATTACCGTAACAGGTACTGTGAAAGAAAGTGCAGGAGAAACCGTAATCGGCGCGTCCGTGGTTGAGAAAGGGAATCCCGGCAACGGCACGATTACCGACTTGGACGGGCATTATTCCATTACCGTCCCTGCCAACGCCACGTTAGTGTTTTCTTTCGTGGGGATGCAGACGAAAGAAATGGAAGTGGACGGAAGACAAACTTTGGACGTGACCCTCGAAGACGACACGCAGCTGCTGGACGAAGTGGTTGTAATCGGCTACGGGACGGTGGCCAAACGGGACTTGACCGGATCGGTTGCCTCGGTCGGCGCCGAGGAATTGTCCACGATGCCTGTCAACAACGTATCCGAAGCTTTGACCGGCAGGATGCCGGGCGTGTCCATTACGACTACCGAAGGCTCGCCCGACGCGGAAGTGAAGATCCGGGTGCGCGGCGGCGGCTCGCTTTCGCAAGACAACTCGCCGCTTTACATTGTCGATGGCTTCCCGGTGAATAGCATCAGCGACATCGCATCCTCCGACATCGAAAGCATTGACGTGCTGAAAGATGCCTCCTCCACAGCCATCTATGGAGCGAAGGGCGCCAACGGCGTTATCATCATCACGACCAAATCGGGCTATGAAGGCAAGCCGCAGGTCAACCTCGGCATCTCGTTCGGCGCCCGCAAGCGTGTGGGCGAAGTCGGCGTGCTCAACCCCTACGAGTATGTAATGTACCAGCAAGAGTTGAACCAAGACGGCACTAACTATGGCCTGTATGAAGATTTGGATATCTGGAAATCGGTGGACGGCATCAACTACCAGGAAGAACTCTTCGGGCGCACCGGCAACCTGCAGCAATACAATGTCAGCGTGAGCGGCGGGACGAAAGACACCAAGTACTCGGCCAGCTTCTCGCGCAACGAAGAAAAAAGCATCATGATGGGGTCAGGATACTCCAGGAATAACATCACGTTCAAGCTGCAAAGCAAACTCAACAAGTGGCTGACACTGGATCTGAACAACCGCTTCTCGTACACAGACATTGACGGCTTGAGCGGCGGCGCCGACACGCAGGAAAGCAGCAAGGCTTACTCCATTGTGGCACGAAGCATAATTTACCGCCCGGTGACACGCCTTTCCGAGAACTTCGTCGATGAGGATACCGGCAACACCGATTATACCCCGCTGGAACGCATTGAAGCGACCTACAAGAAACAGACCCGCCTGCAAAACAACGCCAATGCGAGCCTGACATGGGAACCCGTCAAGGGACTGAAACTCCGTTCGGAATACGGCTATGGCTGGCATTACAACAATGCCGACCAGGTGTGGGCTGCCAAGGCAACGGCCAACTCCAGGTTCGGATATTCAGGGCAGCCGCAGGCCTACCTCACAAAGCGGGTGCAAAAAGAATGGCGCATGGCAAACACCGTCACCTACGACCACGAGAACCTGTTGGCACGGGAGGATAAGTTCAATGTCATGGTAGGCCAGGAAATGAGCAGCTCGTGGTACAACGACACGAACATGACCTCTGTGGGATTCCCCACCGACAATTCCATCGGCGAAGTCTTGGCGGGAATGGGCAACGGGACGGCACTTCCTACCGAGACTTATATCGGCATCAAGGACAACACCGCTTCCTACTTTGGGCGTATCAACTATTCCCTCTTCGACCGCTACCTGCTGACCGCCACCGTACGCGCTGACGGTTCCAGCAAGTTTACCGACGGCAACCGTTGGGGCGTATTCCCCTCTGTGGCATTGGCATGGCGCATCAACGAAGAAGCTTTCATGGATAAAGCATCCTCTTGGCTCTCCAACCTCAAACTCCGTTTCTCGTTCGGCACGGCCGGCAACAACCGAATTGATGCCCGCTATATGTACACCACCTATGCCCTGGCCGGCACAGACACCCGCGCGGTTTACTTTGACGAAAACACGGCTACCATGTTGGAACATGGCGCCATGTTGGCCAACCCCGACCTGAAATGGGAAACGACCATTACCCGCAACGTGGGCCTTGATTTTGGTTTCCTCAACAACCGCATCAGCGGCAGCGTTGACGTGTATTGGAACACGACCAAAGACTTGCTGATGCGTCAGACATTGCCCGGCTCGTCAGGTTACTCTTACCAATACCAGAACATAGGCCAGACTTCCAACAAAGGCGTTGAATTCATGACCGACATGGTAATTGCCGACAAAGCGAACTGGGGCTTGAACTTCAATCTCAACATTTCCTACAACAGGGGCAAGATTGACAAATATCCCGGCGGAGCAACATGGGAGAGCAGCCGTTGGTCAGGATCGGGCGTTATCAGCCAGGAAGAATTTTATCTGGAAGAAGGCGGACGGCTGGGCGAAGTGTACGGCTACATCTACGATGGAGTGTACACCACCGACGACTTGCAATGGAATGGCACAGCATGGGAAATCCGTACCGACGAGCAAGGCAATCCCGTGACCCACGGCTTGGGTACAGTGACCGGAGCCCTCGAACCCGGCTCAATGAAACTGCGCGACGTGGACAATAGCGGCACCATTGACGCCAACGACAAGGTGCGCCTGGGCAACACCATCCAGCCGGTGATTGGCGGTTTCGGGCTGAACGGACGTTTCCTGAAGAACTTCGACTTCAATATCTTCTTCAACTATCAGTTGGGCGGGCAGATTATTAACGGCACCAAAGCTGCATCCAGCACCTACGACGGGTCTCGCCAAAATTATAACCTGAACAACAATTTCACGTTGGCTAACCGTTGGTCACGCATTGACCCCGCCACGGGTGAAAACATGATGAGCCGCAACTTTGCCAACGACTACATTGCAGCCAATGGCGAGCAAGCTTACTATGACCATATCAACTCGGTGAACAGAGGGAAAAGCATCTATAATCCCGCTACCGTAACGGGGCGCCCGCTCACCAGCTGGGACGTGGAGGATGCCTCATTCCTGCGTCTGCAAACCATCTCTATCGGCTATACCCTGCCGAAGACATTCACGCAAAAGTTGCAAATGCAGAGCGTGCGCATTTATGCCACAGGGTATAACCTATTCTGCTTCACAGGTTATTCGGGCGTTGACCCCGAAGTGGACTGCTGCACCAGCACCCCGATGACGCCGGGGGTGGATTACGCGGCCTATCCTAAAAGTTTCTCCATCGTGGGAGGCATTAACGTAACGTTCTAACCATCGCAAAATAAAGAAAGGATTTCATAATGAAAAACATAGTTAAGGCATGGACTTTGGCCGGAGCTGTCGGCCTTGTCGCATTCACCTCGTGCGGCGATTTTCTGGATCAGAGCTCTCCTTCGGAAATGTTCCCCGGAACGGTGTACAACAGCGAAGGATATACGCAACAAGCGCTCAACCGGGTGTATGCAGGCCTGGTACTGGATCATACGTATGGTTGCCGTGTCCCCTTGAATTTTGCCATGAACAATGACATTGAATTGGTAGATGCTCTTGACCAAGCCACCACCACAGCCAATTCAGAGCGTGGCTTGTGCAACTACAATGCTCCCAACTGGGATCGTCTGTCAACTCACTGGAGTGAAATGTTTGAAATCATAGAGAATGCCAATCTGGTAATCGAAGGCATCCGCGGCTCGGACATCCGCGAGAATGAGAACATGCGCCACTATCTGGGCGAGGCTCTCACGTTGCGCGCCATGATTTATTTCGATTTGATTAAACACTTCGGCGACGTGCCTATGAAATTGGAGCCAACTCGCAGCGACGGCTCTAACCTTTACTTGGAAAAGGCAGATCGCGATGCCATCATGGACACTTTGCTGGTAAACTTAGATGAAGCGGCCGAGCTTTTGCCATGGGCAGGCGAGGACAGTTACACCACCGAGCATTGCACCAAAGGTTTTGCTTACGGGCTGGCCGCCCGCATCGCCTTGGCCGAAGCCGGCTACTCTATCCGCGAAAGCCGCAAAGAAGGCTATGTGGACTTGAGCGAAAAACGCGAGGGGCAATTAGGCTACAGCGATGCGACTTATCCTACTATGCGGCCCGATGACCAGAAGCGTAACGAGCTCTATCATCATGCGCTGAATTGCCTTGATGCGATTATCAGCGGAGGGCGCCATCAGCTAAATCCCAGTTTTGAAAACGAGTGGTATCGCATCAACCAGTTGACACTTGACCAAACCTATTATGAAAATATCTTTGAAGTGGCTCATGGGCTAAACTTCTCAGGCGAAATGGGCTATACGGCCGGCGTGCGCATCAATACAGCAGGCAATCCGTTCGGCTACAGCAACTCTTCGGGCAAAGTGAAACTGACAGCTCCTTTCTTCTGGTCGTTCGACCCTGAAGACACTCGCCGTGACATTACGTGCGCCCCCTATGAATTGCTTGATGTTACTGCCACTCAGACCATGATGGGGAATAAGCCTTTCGAGATCTATGTAGCCAAGTGGGATGTTCGCAAAATGACCGAAGCTTGGCGCGCGCAAAATGCTTCCGTGAGCGCCAAGACGGGATATGGCATCAACTGGGTTGTGATGCGCTATTCGGATGTCCTGCTGATGTACGCTGAAGTAGTCAACGAGCTCTATGGCCCTAACGGAGCCGGCACTTGCGGCATGACGGCTGCCGAAGCTCTGACGAAAGTGCGCGAACGTGCTTTCAACGGCAATGCCGAAAAGTCAGCACAGTATGTGGCGCAGGTGTCGGGCAGCAAAGAGGCTTTCTTCGCCGCTATTGTAAACGAGCGCGGCTGGGAGCTGGCGGGCGAAGCAGTGCGCAAATATGACCTTATTCGTTGGGGACTCCTCATTGACAAGACCGTGGAAATGCTCGATTCCTACCGGACAGCCATCGAGAACGATGAGTACCCTCGCAACCTGTATTATAAGGTCAATGCCGATGCCGACGCATGGAACCGCATTGACTACTCCAGCATCTGCTGGTATGAAGAGCCAGAGGTGACTACGGGATATGAATCTGTCAGTTTCTGGGGCAATGTGAAGAAAGATGGCGTTATAGATGACGGGAATGCCAATTACGACGCGCTGAACTACATTAGCAGCGGCATCATCAACTACGATAAGTACAATGGCTTCCAAGGCCCTGCAGGGCAGGTGGTCAACCGCCACTTGTGGCCCATCCATTCCGTTACGATTAACGATTCCAACGGCCACTTACAGAATTCTTACGGCTTTACATTCTAAATATACATTTAAACTATAATGGATTATGAAATTCAACTATAAACACCTATTGATGGCAAGCATCCTCATCTGCGGAATAAGCGCCTGTGTGGATGAGAACGATTGGGACACCGATAGCAGCCACAGCCGCTTGTTTGGAGCGCAAGGCATTTCCGTATCGGCCCAGGCCACCACAGCCGAATTGACTTTCTCTCCGCTGACTTCTGTCGACTATTATCTTATGGAATTGAGCACAGACAGCCTCTACCAAGAAGAGATTCAATCGGGATCACGTGTGGATACTGTGCGCCGGTCTCCTTACACCATCGAAAGCCTGACAGGCGAGACCACTTATTTCCTTCGCCTGAAGGCATTCTCCAACAGTGGAGTCCCCGCATCACACTGGAGTTACTTAGAAGATGGAGATTACCGTTCGTTTACGACTGAAGGCGAACAAATCTTCTATGAAGTAGCCTCGGCAGACCTCACCGAGAGTACCGTGCGGCTTACTTGGATTGCGGGAGAAGCCGCTACCGTTATCCGCGTGTATGCTTCCAAAGAAGCTTTCAATAGCGGTGAAGCCCCCGTGCAAGAGGTTAACATCACTGCCTCCGATGTGGAAGCGGGCGAAATCACTGTAAGCGGGTTGCAGCCTCAGACAGAATATTGGTTTGTGATTTACAATGGCGATGTGAAACGGGGCGAAATAGGCGCCACGACCACAGCCCCGATGCCTGATGCCGACCTGAAGTATTCATTGGAGGGCGTGACACACTTGGATCAGGCTCTGCTTGATGACCTTGCTGCCCAAGCACAGGCTGCTGCCGGAGGTGCATCTGCTTATAGCCTGACGATAGGCATACCGGACGGCATAACTCTGGATATGTATGGCATTGACGAATTAGGCGAGAACGCATCGCTCACGTTGCCCGAAGGGTTGTCTGTCACATTCTTCGCTTTGCCAGGAGAGCGTCCTGCGCTTAACTTTATAAAATCGCTGGATATTGCGGGAACGCACGGGTATGTCCGTTTTGAAGGGTTGGCCATTGTGGACGGCGGTTGCCAGTATCTTGTCAACCAAACCGCAGCAGCCACGCTGGATGAATTTACTTTAAGGAACTGCGTCATCAACGATATGGATCGGAGCATTATCCGCCTGCAAGGCTCGGATGCCAAGTCGATTAAAGAAATCAACATTGACAATACGATTGTGACGAATATCGGTGCCGGCGGCTATGCCGTATTCCGTGTGGATGATGCAGCATTTACGATTGATGCCATCAACGTGACGAATTCAACGTTCAACAATGTCAATCATAACTTTATCCAAGCCGGCAAATGCGTACTCGGCGAGGTGAACCTCAATGGCGTGACATTCTACAATACGCCGAACAATGCAAGCCGGTATTTGGTAGATGCACAGAACACGACGGCCAATGTCAACGTGACGAATACCCTCTTTGGCTTAACGCCGGGACGGGGCATCCGCACCGACGGTACGGTCACCGTGCTAAATTCATATAAAACGACCGACGGGGTATTCTCATCGGCAGATTTCGATGTAGATGTAACCGAACCGGCAGCCGCATCCAATGAAGTATTCACCGACCCGGAAAATGGAGATTTCACTCTTCTCATTAAAGACTTGTACGGAATTGGCGACCCGCGTTGGTATGAATAACGGATAGACTTTCTCCTTTGTGTTTTATGATTGCAAGGTCGATGTCAAAGGCCTTGCAATCTTTTTTTGTGCCAGAAAGAAACATGAATGCCTGCAACTTGCCAACCAACAGATTCTATGTTTAGCTCCGCCCATAAGTACAGGCACAACGTTCAAGCCTGTCAAAAAGGCTGGGATAGAAACGCCTCCTGTCGAACTTGTAACAGGACTTCCCAAA
>CAYSIQ010000006.1:0-8121 GCA_964431195.1 uncultured Bacteroides sp. | reverse complement strand
CCGCTTTTGGAGAAAGAACACAGAAAGGAGAAATAAACGATGAAAACAAGGAAATTAGGAAGAGACGGGTTAGAAGTTTCAGCCGTAGGATTGGGCTGTATGGGGTTCACACAAAGCTATCCCCCATATCCCGGCCGCAAAGATGCCATACGCACAATACGCGAGGCAGTGGATTTGGGCGTGACATTCTTCGACACGGCCGAAGTATATAGCTACGGGGAAAACGAGGATTTAGTTGGTGAAGCATTACAGCCGGTGCGCGGCAAGGTGGCCATCGCCACCAAATTCGGTTACGACCTTTCAGAGATGCCTGACTTGGACACATCGGCACGTCCCGTTTCGCTCTCCAGCCGTCCGGAGACAATCCGAAAGGCCGTAGAGGGTTCGTTGCGCCGCCTGCGCACCGACCACATCGACCTTTACTACCAGCACCGCGTAGACCCGGACGTGCCGATAGAAACGGTGGCCGAGACCGTGGCCGGGCTGATAAAGGAAGGCAAGGTGCTGCATTGGGGCTTGTCGGAAGCTGCCGCTTCCACAGTGCGCCGCGCCCACGCCGTGTGTCCCCTGGCAGCCGTACAGAGCGAATACTCCCTTTGGTACAGAAAACCCGAATTCGGACTGTTGCCCGCATTGGAAGAGCTGGGCATCGGCTTCGTGCCGTTCAGCCCGTTGGGCAAGGCCATGCTGACGGGACGCTTCAACAAAGACACTCAATTTGACAAGGCCGACTTCCGTTCCGCCATCCCCCGCTTCCAAGGCAGCAACCTTGAACACAATATGGAACTGGTAGAATATGTGGAAAGGCTGGCAAAGCAAAAAGAGACCACGCCCGCCCGCATTGCCATCGCCTGGCTGTTGGCGCAAAAGCCATGGATTGTCCCCATCCCGGGCAGCAAACGCATCGAACGCATCAAGGAAAACATCGGAGGAGCAGACATCAGTTTCACGGCCGAAGAACTGGCAGGCATCCGCCAACATATAGACGGCATCGAAATCCTTGGCGGGCGTTATCCCGAAGAACAAGAAAAGATGACCGGACTTTAACAACCCGATATTATCGGACAATAAGAAAGGCAACATTTAATTCTTCCATACGCTTCTTTTCCTTTTGAATCAAAATGGATGCCACCCGGATTACCGGGCGGCATCAACCTGTCAAGATGAAGATGCCCCCCTGTCAAACTTTATTCAAAACTTTTACCGCAAAATAATCCGGCATTTCTGAAGGAAGCACGACACGCGCAAGAACTTCCAATTAGTTCGTTTCCATGAGGGGAAAGCCGGATCTCTTGGGCAAAACGAAAAACAAGCCCACATTAAATTTCTACTGCTCAGTCACTGTGCTTGTGTTTGCAACCCGGTTGCAAAAAGGATGGCCTACCTTTGCACCGGATTAGTAACAAACCCGTTTTATTAAGCACAGCGATGAAAACAAATACGCACCGGCCACACAGTGCCACAACAGACTGCTGTTGCCACGGGAACGGTTCTCATCCCCATTCGCGCAGCGGGCAGAAACCTGTCCTGCAGGCTTTCGCGGCACCGACACTCTCTTTCATGTTGTTGGCGGCAGGCATTGCTTTGGAGCATACCGATGCCGTGTGGTTCAACCTGCCGGGCGTGCAGCCCGCCTGGTTTGTCATCGCTTTCCTGCCGGTGGGACTTCCGGTTATAAAGGAGTCATGGGAAGCTATCAGGAACAAAGACGTGTTCAGCGAGTTTACCCTGATGGCCATTGCTTCCGCCGGCGCCTTCTGCATCGGCGAATATCCCGAAGCCGTGGCCGTCATGCTGTTCTACACCATCGGCGAGGCCCTGCAACGCAAAGCGGTAGACAGTGCCACGCGCAACATCAGCAACCTGCTCGATGTACGCCCCGAGCGTACAGCCGTCTTGCGCAATGGGGCTTACGTACAGGTTGCTCCCCAAACCGTGAAGCCGGGTGAACAAATCGAAGTAAAGCCCGGCGAAAGAATTCCATTAGACGGCACGTTGCTGGAAGACGAAGGATTGTTTGACACGGCCGCCCTCACCGGCGAAAGCGTGCCGCGCGCCATCAGCAAGGGCGGAGAGGTGCTGGCAGGCATGATTGCCAACGGGCAGGCAGTCCACATCACCGTCAACCGCCCTTACGAACAAAGCATGCTGGCACGCATCTTGGCATTAGTAAAGGATGCCGCCGGACGTAAGGCGCCCGCCGAGCTGTTCATCCGCCGCTTCGCGCGCATCTATACTCCCATTGTCATTGCGCTGGCCTTTCTGATTGTGGCAATCCCTGGCCTGTCCAGCCTTTTCATGCCCTCCTTTGAATACGTGTTTGCCGACTGGCTGTACTGCGGGCTGGTGTTCTTGGTTATTTCCTGCCCGTGTGCATTGGTCATCAGCGTGCCGTTAGGCTATTTTGCCGGCATCGGGGTGGCTTCCCGTTCGGGAATCCTCTTCAAGGGCGGCAATTATCTGGATGCCATCACCCGCGTCAACTGCATAGCTTTCGACAAGACCGGCACGTTGACCACCGGGAAATTCCACGTCAGCCGGTTGCAGCCCGAAGGCATCAGCAAGGAACAGCTGCTCTCGCTCCTTCTGCCGGTTGAAGAAAAAAGCACGCACCCCATCGCACAGGCCATCGCAAGCTATGCCCGGCAGGAGGGTGCCGTTCCTGCCCCCATTGAAAGCATGAAAGAAGTGTCCGGCCATGGCGTCAAAGCCTTGGCAGACGGCAAAGAGGTTGTGGCGGGGAATGCACGCCTGATGGATGAAAGCCACATTGCCCTGCCCGGCACCGCCGGCCACACGGCAGGCACTACCATTTATTGCGCCGTCAACGGCCGTTATGCCGGTTACCTCACGTTGACGGACAGCTTGAAAGAAGATGCCCCCGAAGCCATCGCGCGCTTGAAAGCCTTGGGTATCACCCGGCTTTGCCTGTTGTCGGGCGACAGGCAGGAACTGGTTGAAGATTATGCCCGCGCCTTGGGCATTGCCGAAGCCCACGGCGGGCTCTTGCCCGAAGGCAAAGCACACTATGTGGAGCAGGCTGCCAAACGCCCCAGCTGTTCCGTGGCTTTCGTGGGCGATGGCATGAACGATGCCCCTGTGCTGGCTCTCAGCAACGTGGGCATTGCCATGGGCGGCCTTGGCTCGGATGCCGCCATAGAAAGCGCCGACGTGGTGATACAAACCGACCAGCCTTCCAAAGTAGCTACTGCCATCCGCATCGGGCGCAGCACACGCGACATAGTGCGCCAGAACATAGCTGGAGCCGTCGGCATCAAAGCAGTCGTGTTGTTGGCGGGGGCTTTGGGTTTCGCATCGCTGTGGATGGCGGTATTTGCCGATGTAGGTGTGGCGTTGCTGGCTGTGCTTAACTCGGTGCGTATCTTCGGGAAGCGTTTTACGTGAATCCGGATAAGAAAGCCTTTATTTGAATGTAAATCCGACGCTTTATCGCACTCCCCACGCCGGGACTTTTTTGCCTGCAAATCACCGCCTGCCACGCCGCGTTTCTTCCATGCACGCACGGAGCACGGGCGGTACTGCACGGCGGAAACTCCGTGCGTGCATGAAGGAAACGCGGCGCAAGCCTCTTTCTCGTGGCGCTCTTGTACGGCGTTTTCTTATGCCGAACTCGCGCCGTTTTGCATAGAAAACAAGATTTTTTATCTATCTTTGCCTGCAATAGCCCCGGCTGGGACTGAAACCGACGGACATTTTTCCCAAATGAGATATGAGCGAAGACTTTGACGATGCCCTTGACGAACAGGAAAAGGATGATGTTAACCCCGTGAAAAGCCACTCGGACTATCAACCGGCCAACACCAAGGACAGCAGCGTGCTGCACCGGTTGAGCGGCATGTATGAACATTGGTTCCTGGATTATGCTTCCTATGTAATCCTTGAGCGTGCCGTGCCTCACATCCTGGACGGGCTGAAGCCGGTGCAACGACGCATCCTGCACTCCATGCGGCGGATGGAAGACGGGCGGTATAATAAGGTGGCCAACATTGTGGGACATACCATGCAATTCCACCCGCACGGCGACGCCAGCATCGGCGACGCGTTGGTGCAGTTGGGGCAAAAAGACCTGCTGGTGGATACCCAAGGGAACTGGGGGAACATTCTGACCGGCGACAGTGCCGCCGCGCCGCGCTACATCGAAGCACGCCTCTCAAAGTTCGCGTTGGACGTAGTGTTCAACCCTAAAACCACTGAATGGAAATTGTCCTACGACGGACGTAACCGCGAACCGGTCACGCTGCCCGTCAAGTTTCCCCTGCTTCTGGCACAAGGCGTGGAGGGCATTGCCGTGGGGCTTTCATCGAAAATCCTGCCGCATAACTTCAACGAGATCTGCGATGCCGCCATCAGCTACCTGCACGGCGAGCCGTTTCACCTCTACCCCGACTTCCAGACGGGAGGCAGCATCGACGTGTCGAAATACAACGACGGCGAACGGGGCGGTTCGGTACGCATCCGCTCACGCATCGAAAAGGTCGACAGCAAGACCCTTGCCATCAAAGAAATCCCCTACGGGAAAACGGTGGCAAGCGTGTGCGACTCCATCGTGAAAGCCAGCGAAAAGGGGAAAATCAAGATTAAAAAGGTGGAAGACCTTACATCGGACAATGTTGAGATTCTGGTGCACTTGGCACCGGGCGTTTCGTCTGACAAGACCATCGACGCGCTCTATGCCTTTACCGACTGCGAAGTAAGCCTTTCGCCCAACTGCTGCGTCATCGACGGACGCAAGCCGCACTTCCTCACCGTAAGCAGCGTGTTGCGCCGTTCAGTAGACAACACCCTGTTCCTGCTGCGCCGCGAATTGGAAATCCAACGCGGCGAAATACTCGAAAGCCTGCACTTCGCTTCCTTGGAGAAAATATTCATTGAGGAACGCATTTACAAGGATGCCGAATTTGAACAGGCAACAAATATGGACGCGGCCTGCGAGCACATCGACTTCCGCCTCACTCCTTACTATCCGCGAATGGTGCGCGAAGTGACCAAAGACGACATCCTGCGTCTGATGGAAATCAAAATGGCACGCATCCTGAAGTTCAATTCAGACAAGGCAGAGCAACAGATAGCCCGCATGAAGAGTGACATCGCCGAAGCGGACAAGCATCTGGCCAACATCGTGGAATATACCGTAAAATGGTTCCTCATGCTGGAAGACAAGTACGGCAAGAGTTTCCCCCGCCGCACCGAGCTGCGCAACTTCGACAACATAGACTCTGCCAAAGTGGTAGAAGCCAACGAAAAACTATACATCAACCGCGAGGAAGGCTTCATCGGCACTACCCTGAAAAAGGATGAGTTCATAGCCAACTGCTCAAGCTTGGACGATGCGATTATCTTCTACCGCAACGGGAAGTACCTCATTACCGCCGTCACCGACAAAAAGTTCGTGGGCAAAAACATGCTTTATGCCAACGTCTTCAAGCGCAACGACAATCGCACCATCTACAACGTGGTGTACCGCGACGGCAAAGAGGGCGCTTGCTACATCAAGCGTTTTGCCGTGACCAACGTGGTGCGCGACCGCGAATACGACCTTACGCAAGGCTCGCCCGACTCGCGCGTCATATACTTCAGCGCCAATCCAAACGGCGAGGCCGAAGTCATCAAAATCACCCTCAAGCCCAATCCGCGCGTGCGCCGCATTATTTTTGAAGAAGACTTCAGCCGCATCAACATCAAAGGGCGGCAGGCAATGGGCAATATCCTGACCCGCTTGCCCGTGCACAAGATTGCCTTGAAACAGCGCGGAGGCTCTACGCTGGGCGGGCGCAAGGTATGGTTTGACCGTGACGTGCTCCGCCTCAACTACGACGGGCGGGGCGACTACCTGGGCGAGTTCCAAAACAACGAGCTTATTTTAGTGGTGCTGAACAATGGCGATTTTTACACCACCAACTTCGATGCCAACAACCACTACGAAGCCGACATACGCGTCATCGAGAAGTTTAGCCAGCACAAAGTATGGACTGCCGTCCTCTACGATGCCGACCAGCAGAATTATCCCTACATCAAACGCTTCTGCTTCGAGCAAAGCAGCCGCAAGTTGAATTACCTGGGCGAAAACAAACGCAACAGCCTCATCCTGCTTACCGATGAATGCTATCCGCGCCTGGAAGTCGTGTTTGGCGGGCACGACAGTTTCCGCGAACCGATGACGGTGGAAGCCGATGGCTTTATTGCCGTGAAAAGCTACAAGGCGCGCGGCAAGCGCCTCACCACCTATGCCATAGAGACCGTGAACGAGCTGGAGCCGGCATGCCGTCCCGAGCCCGCCCCTGACGACGAGCCGGCAGAAACTCCGGGCAATCCGGACTCGGGCAACGAGAAAAGCGGGAAAGACGCTTTAGATGAACCGACCGGGCAGATGCGTCTGTTCTAACAACCGACAAACGAGCGCGACCTCATGAAAGCCATCACCGCCCTGCGCCACCGCCTGACCGGAGCCATCGCCGCCCTGCTTGCCTCGGCCGCCTGCGCCACGCTGCAAGCTCAGACGCCCGAGCAGCAAGCGGCCGCCATCCTGCAGACCGATTCGGCGACGCGGTCGCGCCTGGTTACCCGCGCCACCCTTTTCGGCATCGGGTTCGCCAACGTATTCGACACTTACCTGTCTCCGCAAGAATACACGGGCATAGAAGCGCGCGTCGCCCGCGAAAGCATGCGCATGACCGCCTGGATGGACGGGCGCGTCTCGCGCCAGACTTTCTTCCAGGGCAACGTGGGCTATACGCGCAACCGCGCCGACAACAACAATACCCTTTCGGCGCTGGTCAACTGGAGCTACGGCCTGCATTACCACTTTCCTCTCACCCCTGGTTTCCGCCTGCTGGCCGGAGCGGCGGGCGACATCAACGGCGGCTTTGTCTACAACCTGCGTAACGGCAACAATCCGGCACAGGCGCGCGCTTATATCGACCTTGACGCCTCAGCCATCGCCATTTGGGACTTGCGCATCGGCCGTTTGCCCCTCACCCTGCGCTACCAGGCCAGCTTCCCCTTGGCGGGCGTGATGTTCGCCCCGCACTACGGCCAGTCGTACTACGAGATCTTCAGCTTAGGCAATGCCGGAGGCGTGGCGCGTTTCACGTCGCTGCACAACCACCCCTCGCTGCGGCAGCTGCTGACGGCGGACTTTCCCGCAGGGCACGTAAAGGTGCGGCTCGCTTACATGTGGGACGCCCAACAGGCCCGGCTGAACGGCATCAAAATGCACGCCTACTCGCATGTATTCCTCGTGGGACTGGTGAAGGAATTGTACCTTTTCCGCAACAAGAAGTGAGAAAGGCATGCTGCGGACGGGGAAGCGGACATCATCAGGCAGCGAAAGACTATAAATTGTTCTGTGCGACAATGCGAACGCGGCAAACACGAGCACCTGCGGGAGCAACCTTGGGAAATTCGGCTTTGGCATTCTAATTGCCGCCTCCCTTAAAAAACGCATTCCAGTGAAAACACATCTTCAAATGCTGCCGACCTGTTTCATGGCAGAGGAGATATAAAGAATGCTTCCGGTTCAACCGGTCTGCCTGTGAACGGGGAAATGAGGACTTGGATGCCGGCCTGTTTGTTATAACATACGCAGGCTTTGCACTGTAAAGGCATGGAAGCCTGTTGGATTATCAAAGGATTTTGCATGATATATTATTGGTGACCAGCTATAAGAATGGCTTACAAGGGATAACCGGATATGCATTCTTTGGTTTCTGAAGGCCTGAAGCGGGATATCGTCCACAAGACTAACTATGCAACCGCGCCATCCTTTTTGCCTTGTCAATCTTTCGTCTTGAACGTCATTGTGAATATCAGCCCTCCGGCAGCTTGATTGCCGACGGTGATTGTCCCGTTATGGAGGAGGACAGCGTTCTTGACGATTGAGAGCCCCAGTCCGGTACCTCCGGCCGCGCGGGAACGTCCTTTGTCAATACGGTAGAAACGCTCGAAAAGCCGCGGAAGGTGTTCGGGCGGGACTCCGATGCCGTTGTCCGCCACCGTGACGGTCGCCTTCCCGCCTAAGCTGCCCGAAAGCCGTATTTCGATCAGGCTGCCGCCGCTGTATGCGATGGCGTTGTCTATCAGATTGCGGAATACGGAGGCGAG
>CAYSIQ010000005.1:11545-36246 GCA_964431195.1 uncultured Bacteroides sp. | reverse complement strand
GCCTGCCCCGGCGGGGCGACGGAAGCGAAGCAGGCATTTCGCAAGTCGAAACAATCGCCGGGGACATAATGGGCCAGATTGGGATAGAAGCCCAGGAAGCGCGACAGGCGCATCAGGAACACCAGATGGAAATTGGCAAAGCCCCGGCTGCAAGCGTCAAGCCAGCGTACCGAATGCTCCAGGTAGGCGTACAACGGGCGGTTCTCCCCTTCCGAATGGAGCGCGCGGTAGAGGAATTCGGCCAAGAAGAGCGCAATGGCCGACTTCTGCGGGTGGAAAGGCAGGTCGGAAAAGGGGTAAAGGGCTTTGGCCTCCTTCACCTTATATATGGCGGCGCCGGGCCGCGCGTCGGCCACCACCTCCACCAAGGCCAAAGGCTGGAAAAGCACAGGCTTCACCGCCGCCCTGCGGGTGCGGGCAATCGTCAGCTGGTAAGAAGCCCGGCCCGACAGCTCGGTATAGACATCGGCTATCAGCGCGTTGTCCTTGTAGCGCACGGTGTGGAGCACGACTCCTTTCGTTTGTTGGAACATGGATGCGGCCTCTTTTTCAACGGTTCATGGTTTGGCTTGGCAAAGCTACAAAAAAAGCGCGTAACACATCCGGTGCCGCCTCCAAAAACAAAGGGGCACGCAAGGGGCAAGGATATCCGGCTTGCCGCAAGCGGCTGGCGAACAAAAGGGGGAACCCGCGTCTGCGGGAACGGGGCAAAAAAACCGTTCAAAAAGCAATGGAATGTTTTGCCAATTAAAAAATAGTTCCTAACTTTGCGTCCGCAAATAACGGGCAATGCCGTCCGCGCGGAGCGCGGAGACACCCGCAGGCCGGCCCCTTCGTCTATCGGTTAGGACGCAAGATTTTCATTCTTGAAAGGGGGGTTCGATTCCCCCAGGGGCTACAATAAGGATAAAAGTAAGAAACAATTAATCAGATTAGTCGAGATGGCAAATCACAAATCATCCCTGAAAAGAATCAGGCAGGCGCAAAAGAGAAGGTTGCACAACAGATACTATGCCAAAACCATGAGAAATGCTGTACGCAAACTTCGTTCCATTACGGAAAAGTCAGAAGCACAGGCATTGTATCCGAAAATAGCCAAGATTGTGGACAAACTGGCCAAGAAAGACATCATCCACAAGAACAAAGCCAACAACCTGAAGTCGAAACTCGCCCTTCACATCAACAAGCTGTCCTAAGTGACAGGCTATTGCACCCTATTTGTAATGCAGGAGGTGGAACTTCGTTTCACCTCTTGTGCTATATTGTCTTTCGCGGCAAGAAAACTTTCGGCGAATTTATCGTTCCAAGGAAGCGTATATCCCGAAGATTTTCACTATTTTTGCTTTGAATTTCAAGACGTATCATTACAGCTATGACAGAAGAAGAAAAGTTCAACGGCGAGAACAACTATTCCGCCAGCAACATCCAGGTCTTGGAAGGCTTGGAAGCCGTGCGCAAACGGCCGGCCATGTACATCGGGGACATCAGCAGCAAAGGGCTGCACCACTTGGTGTATGAAGTGGTGGACAACTCCATCGACGAAGCGCTTGCCGGCTATTGCGACCACATCGAAGTAACCATCAACGAAGATAATTCAATCACCGTGCAGGACAACGGGCGCGGCATCCCCGTGGACATGCACGAAAAGGAGAAGAAGTCGGCACTGGAAGTGGTAATGACTGTGCTGCATGCCGGAGGCAAGTTCGACAAGGGCTCCTACAAAGTGTCCGGCGGGCTGCACGGGGTGGGCGTGTCGTGCGTCAATGCGCTTTCCGCGCGCATGATTACGCAAGTGTTCCGCAACGGGCACATCTACCAGCAGGAATATGAATGCGGCCATCCGCTTTACAGCGTGAAAACGGTGGGCGACACGGCCCTTAACGGCACACGCCAGCAGTTCTGGCCCGATGCCGGCATCTTTACCGAAACCGTTTACAACTACGACATACTGGCTACCCGCATGCGCGAGCTGGCTTACCTGAATGCCGGCGTCCGCATCACGCTGGCCGACTTGCGCGAAAAAGACGAGGACGGCAACGTGAAGCGGGAAGTGTTCTACTCGAAAGAGGGCTTGAGGGAATTTGTACGCTATATCAATTCCTCGCGCGAACACCTGATTGACGATGTCATCTACATCAACACCGAGAAACAGGGCACGCCCGTAGAAGTGGCCATCATGTACAACACCTCGTACAACGAAAACGTCCACTCCTATGTCAACAACATCAACACCATTGAGGGCGGCACGCACTTGGCCGGCTTCCGCCGCGCGCTGACCCGCACCCTGAAGAAATATGCCGATGACAACAAGATGCTGGAGAAGGCCAAAGTGGAGATCGCAGGCGACGACTTCCGCGAGGGGCTGACTGCCGTTATCTCCATCAAGGTGGCTGAACCGCAATTTGAGGGACAGACCAAAACCAAGCTGGGCAACAACGAAGTGATGGGCGCCGTAGACCAGGCAGTGGGCGAGGCTCTTTCCTACTACCTGGAGGAACACCCCAAGGAAGCCAGACTGATTGTGGATAAGGTGATACTGGCCGCGCAAGCCCGTGTGGCCGCCCGCAAGGCGCGTGAATCGGTGCAACGCAAATCGCCTATGAACGGCAGCGGGCTGCCCGGCAAACTGGCCGACTGCTCCAGCAAAGACCCGAACGAATGCGAACTCTTCCTTGTGGAGGGCGACTCGGCGGGCGGTTCGGCCAAGCAAGGACGCGCCCGCGAGTTCCAGGCCATCCTGCCCTTGCGCGGGAAGATCCTGAACGTGGAAAAAGCCATGTGGCACAAAGCCTTTGAGAGCGACGAGGTGAACAACATCATACAAGCACTGGGCATCCGCTTCGGGGTGAACGGCGAAGACAGCAAGGAAGCCAACATCGACAAGCTGCGCTACAAGAAGATTATCATCATGACCGATGCCGATGTCGACGGCGAGCACATTGACACTCTCATCATGACGCTTTTCTTCCGCTATTTCCCGCAAGTCATCCGCGAAGGTTACCTCTACATTGCCACGCCGCCCCTCTACCTGTGCAGCAAGGGCAAAATCAAGGAATATTGCTGGAATGACCAGCAACGCCAACGCTTTATCGACGCTTACGGCGAAGGCTCAGAAAATGCCATCCACACGCAGCGCTATAAAGGCCTGGGCGAAATGAATCCCGAACAACTGTGGGAAACCACCATGAACCCCGAAAACCGCATGCTGAAGCAGGTCAACATTGAAAACGCGGCCGAAGCCGATTACATCTTCTCCATGCTGATGGGCGAAGACGTAGGACCGCGCCGCGAATTCATCGAGAAGAACGCTACCTATGCCAACATTGACGCATAGCAAGCGGCTTCCAACATAAGGACAAGGTGCGCCCCAACGGAAATAGCATGCTATTCCCGGTTGGGGCGCACCTTAGTTTGTCGGGGCATCCCCCTCCCGCTTTTCTTCCGGCTGTTTCGCCATCGGCTTTTCAGGCAAAAGGTTTCGGTACCGTAACCGGATCTCCTTATTGTCGTCGAGATATTGTGTCTTGAAGATATGCACGCACAGCAGGAAGAGCGAAAGCAGCAACGGGCCGAATATGATGCCCATAAAGCCGAAGAGGGAAAGGCCGACAATGACGCCGAAAATAGTGATAAGCGGGTGCGTGTCAGCCATCTTCTTCTGCAAAGTAAAGCGGATGAGGTTATCTACATTCGACACGAACAGCACGCAATAGAGCATAAGTTCCAGCCCGTCCATCCAATTGCCCGCCAACAGCATGTAGATAGCCAACGGAAGCCACACCAACGCCGATCCCACAATGGGAATAACCGTCGCGAAGCAGGTGAGAAAACCGAGCAGCCATGGGCTGGGAGCGTTGAATATAGTATATCCCAGCGTTGCAATGCCACCCTGTATCAACGCGAGCAAGGGAATGCCGATGGCATTGGATCGGACAATGAGCTTTACTTCTTTCACCACGATGGCTTTGTTCGTATCGCTGAAAGGCAATAACCCGTAAATATACCGCTCCATGTTGCGCCCGCCTATCAACATGAAGTATAGGATAAACGCCAGTGCAAATATGTTAACGACCAAACTGCTGATTTCCCCCATCAACATTTGCCCGATGGTAGGAATAAGGGATGCGATGGAAGCGAGGTTTTCCTTGCTGAACAAATCATACCCCGCCTGCTGTTGGAGCCTGTCGGCCACAGTCATGAAGATATTCGTCACGGCTTCAGAGCTCACATTGACAGTCTGCAGCTTATTGACAATGAGCCACGTCACTAATGCCAACGGCAAAAGGAAACACAAGGTAGCCTCCACCAACAGCAATATGGCCGTCAAGTTTTTACGCCAACGGCGTTTTTCAGTAAGGTAAATCATCTGTTTCCTCACCATGATGTAGATGGTAAAAGCCCCCAAAAAGCCGCTCATAAAAGGCATGATTTCCCGAAAGAGTATCAAGCCAAGCCCTATAATCGCCAAAACAAGGGAATACTTACGGTATCTGTATATTTCTTGCGTGTTCATAACGCGTAAAAGGTGTATTTAGCAAGGTAATGAAGAAAAGTAAAAAGCTCCCCTGTCGGCCTGCCCGCACAGAGGAGCTTCTGTTGATATTAATCAAAAGTAGAAAGGAAAGCGGGTCAATCCTTCAGCTTTGCTTTGATGAAGTCGCGGTTCAGGCGGGCAATGTTGCTGATGGAAACATTCTTCGGGCACTCGGCCTCGCAGGCACGGGTGTTGGTGCAATTGCCGAAGCCCAGTTCGTCCATCTTGCTCACCATGGCCTTTGCGCGGCGCAATGCTTCCGGCTTGCCTTGGGGCAACAGGTTGAGCTGGCTGACCTTTGCCGAAACGAACAGCATGGCCGAGCCGTTCTTGCAGGCAGCCACGCAGGCGCCGCAACCGATACAGCTGGCCGCATCCATAGCCTCGTCAGCCACGGTCTTGGGGATGAGGATGGCGTTGGCATCTTGGGCGGCTCCCGTGTTGACGCTGATGTAACCTCCCGCCTGCATAATCTTGTCGTAAGCCGAACGGTCTACCATTAAATCCTTGATAACCGGGAAACCGGCCGAACGCCACGGCTCCACGACAATGGTGTCGCCATCGTTGAAACGGCGCATATAGATTTGGCAAGTGGTAGCCCCCGTAGCCGGCCCGTGCGGGTGGCCGTTGATGTAGAGCGAGCACATGCCACAGATGCCTTCGCGGCAATCGTGGTCGAACACTACGGGCTCCTTGCCTTCACCTATGAGCTGTTCGTTCAAGATATCCATCATTTCCAGAAACGATGTATCGCCTGGGATATTCTTCATTTCGTAGGTTTCAAATGCGCCTTGGAACTTCGGCCCTTTCTGACGCCATACCTTTAAGGTGAATGATATATTCTTATCCATTTTGTTAGTTCTTTAATTGATTCAACTTCCCCCCTAGCTCTTGTAGTTACGGGTTTGTACCTTGATGGCTTCGTAAACGAGGGGCTCTTTCAACAGGGCAGGAGCTTGGTCATCGCTGCCTTGGTATTCCCAGCAAGCTACGTAGAAGTAGTTCTCGTCATCACGCTTGGCTTCGCCTTCTTCCGTCTGGTATTCTTCGCGGAAGTGGCCGCCGCAGCTTTCATCGCGGTTCAATGCGTCGTATGCGATAAGTTCGCCCATGGTGATGAAGTCATTCAGACGGATCGCCTTGTCAAGTTCTACATTCATTCCTTCTTTCTCGCCCGGAATGAAGAGTTCAGTCTCAAACTCCTTGCGGATTTCTTTCAGCCGCTTCAAGCCTTCTTTCAAGCCTTCGGCAGTGCGTCCCATGCCTACATATTCCCACATCACGTGCCCCAGTTCCTTGTGGATAGAGTCAACAGACTTCTTGCCCTTGATGCCCATCAAGTGGTCAATCTTGTTTTGAACAGCCTTTTCGGCAGCAACAAATTCAGGCAGGTCGGTGGAGAAGCGGGGAACGGTAATCTGGTCTGCCAAATAGTTTTGGATAGTATATGGCAATACGAAGTAACCGTCGGCCAGGCCCTGCATCAATGCGGAAGCGCCCAGACGGTTGGCTCCGTGGTCTGAGAAGTTGCATTCGCCGATGGCGAAAAGCCCCTTGATGGTGGTCATCAGTTCGTAATCTACCCAAATGCCGCCCATGGTGTAGTGGATGGCAGGATAAATCATCATCGGATTTTCATAGGGGCTTACATCAGTGATTTCCTCATACATATCGAAGAGGTTGCCATACCGTTGCGCCACCACGTCTTTACCCAAACGGCCGATGGCTTCGGAGAAGTCGAGGAATACAGCTAATCCCGTATTGTTCACTCCGTAACCCTTGTCGCAACGTTCCTTGGCGGCACGGCTGGCCACGTCGCGTGGAACCAAGTTACCGAAAGCCGGATAGCGGCGCTCCAAGTAATAGTCGCGGTCTTCTTCGGGGATGTCCTTGCCTTGCAGCGTACCCTCCTGCAACTTCTTGGCATCTTCTAGTTTTTTCGGAACCCAGATACGGCCATCGTTGCGCAACGATTCAGACATTAACGTTAATTTCGACTGCTTGTCGCCGTGTACGGGGATGCAAGTCGGGTGGATTTGGACGTATGCGGGATTCGCAAACAAAGCGCCCTTGCGGTAGCAGGCCATGGCAGCCGAGCAGTTGCAGGCCATAGCATTGGTAGAGAGGAAGTAGGCGTTTCCATAGCCACCCGTAGCGATTACTACGGCGTGAGCGGCAAAACGTTCCAGCTTGCCTGTCACTAAGTTCTTGGCGATGATGCCGCGCGCCCGGCCGTCGATGATAACGATGTCTTCCATTTCGTAACGGGTGAACAGCTTTACCGTGCCTGCTGCAACCTGACGGCTCAAAGCGGAGTAGGCGCCCAGCAACAACTGCTGGCCGGTCTGCCCTTTGGCATAGAATGTACGGGACACCTGTGCGCCGCCAAACGAACGGTTAGCCAGTGTGCCGCCGTATTCACGGGCAAAGGGAACGCCCTGTGCCACACACTGGTCAATAATGTTGCAGGAAACTTCAGCCAGACGGTAAACGTTGGCTTCGCGGGCGCGGTAGTCGCCACCCTTTACGGTATCGTAAAACAAGCGGTAAACGGAATCTCCGTCGTTCTGATAATTCTTGGCGGCATTGATGCCTCCCTGTGCGGCAATGGAGTGCGCACGGCGGGGAGAGTCCTGAATGCAGAAGTTGAATACTTTAAATCCCATTTCACCCAACGAGGCGGCTGCGCTGGCACCAGCCAGGCCTGTACCAACCACGATGATATCCAAACGGCGTTTGTTGGCAGGGTTAACTAATTTTTGATGGGCTTTGTAGTTTGTCCATTTCTCGGCTACCGGCCCTTCCGGTATTCTTGAATCTATCTTAGCCATAGCTATCTTAGTCATAGTATTATTCCGTTTTTATAAAAGTGATTTGATAAAGAACACAACAACTACCAATGCAAAGCATAACACAACGAGAGTGGAGTAGATGTTGGAAATGCACTTCCAACGGTTAATCCAAACTTTGCCGTTCCAGCCCAGCGTCTGCATAGCGCTCCAAAAGCCGTGTGTGAGGTGGAACCACAAAGCACACAGCCAAATAAGGTAAAGCACTACATACACGGGATTGGAAAACGTGTCTTGAATGTGCCGTATGCCATCGGCAGCATAGGCCAGCGTCATGGCACTAGCGCTCATGCCCAAGTCGTGCATTACTTCGGGCAACATCATCTTCGACCAAAAATTAACCAAATGCAAAGCTAAGCCTAAAATGACAATCAGGCCCAGCACCAGCATGTTTTGGGAAGCCCATTCCACGTTTTTCGGTTTTTCAGTCACCTCATAACGCTCGCTCCCGCGTGCTTTGCGGTTCAGCATTGTCAGCCAGAAAGCGTAAACAATGTGGATGATGAACAAAAGGCCCAAAACAGCCGTTCCCGCCAAAGCATACCAATTAGCTCCCAAGAACTCACAAATGGCGTTGTAGCCGCTGGCAGAAATCAGTGCCACTAAGTTCATCGCCATGTGGAATGTCAGAAACAGGACAAGGGCGATGCCTGTGATGCTCATCACCACTTTCCTTCCTACAGATGAATTACTTAACCACATAAATGATTGAATTTAAATTATTTGACAGTTATGCATATTCACGCCTACGGCGTACGGATTGATTATACCGCAAAAATAGGGCAAATACCGTTATTAAGCAAGTAATTATGGAAATAATTCCGCAAGGCAGCATCAACGTGCAGACATCTTGCCCGCCAGTTCCCGTTGAGGATAGGATTTGCCATGCCGTCTGCGTCCAGCTCTTTTATCATGATTCCGAATTTATCCATGCATCTCCTGTTTCTTTAAGTTGGCTGCTCTGTACTGAAGCCTTGCTGCGTGAACTTCAAATGTAAAGCTTCTGGTATGCCATACATAAATATGCTGGGCAAATTGCCGGCTGGCACTTTTTTCGTATATTAGCGGCTTGAAAGAGACAGATTTTTCATGAAGCCTTTGGTTATAATTGCCTTAATCCTTTTCGTTTTGCTGTTCCCGTCATGCAAGCAGCACCGCATCGGCATATCTTCTCCCGGGCAGGAAAGGGCATCATCCGTTGTTGCCGATAGTATTCCGGACAGTGCTTTGCTTGTTTCTCCTGTTTATGCCACGGGATTCCGGGTGGAATACAGGAGTGGCGGGGTTCGGTTAGTTGACATTCAAGACCCACAAGCCCCTCATGCCGCGACCTACCATTTTGCCCTTCTTCCCCAAGGCGTTCCCCTTTCGTGTGCGCCAGAAGGTTATACGCCGGTTCATATTCCTGTGGAGAGTGTCGTCTGCATGACATCCCTCCAACTGTCTAATTTCATTGCGCTGGGGGCATGCGACTTCGTGCGCGGCATTACCAGTACCCGCCATTTGTTTAATAAGGAGATGAACGAACGCCTTGCCAGTGGCAGGACTTCCCGCATCGGCATTGAAGGGAACTTTGACAACGAGCTTGTCATGGCACTTGCCCCCGATGTCATATTTATTTCCCCTTTCAAGCGCGGGGGCTATGAAGCGTTGCATGAGACGAATGTTCCACTTGTTCCTCATCTCGGCTACAAGGAGACTACTCCGCTGGGGCAGGCCGAATGGGTGAAGTTCATCGGGCTTTTCATCGGAAAGGAACGCGAGGCCAACCGCCTTTTTGCCGCCATCGAGCAGCGTTATTCCCGGTTGAAGACGTTAACCGCCGGAGTAGCGGAGCGTCCTACTGTGTTCAGTGGCGAGCTGCGCGGCGAAAACTGGTATGCCGTGGGCGGGCAGAGCTTTCTGGCTCAACTCTTTTGCGATGCCGGGGCTGATTATTTCCTAAAGGATGACATGCATTCGGGGGGAGTCACGCTTGATTTCGAGACGGTTTACAGCCGTGCCGAATCGACCGGTTATTGGCGTATAGTTAATAGCTATGACGGCCAATTTTCATACGATGCCCTGCGTGCTTCCGATGCCCGTTATGCCGATTTCCGGGCTTTCCGCGAGCGGAAAGTGATTTACTGTAACATAAGACAGACCCCTTTTTACGAGCGCATGCCCATGCAGCCCGACGTAATCTTGGCGGATTTGATACATATTTTCCACCCTTCTCTTTTGCCAGCTCATACTCCTGTATATTATTCCCTCTTGCAGTGACATGACAAGCCGTAGCACTTTCTCTCTGATGTTCCTCATGCTCGTCCTGCTTATGGCGTGCTTCCTGCTCAACCTTTTGGTGGGTTCTGTGCGGATACCTTTCGACGCAGTATGCAGCATTCTGGCAGGGGATGGAAGCGGGCAGGCGGTATGGCAGAATATCGTGTGGAAGTCCCGTTTCCCGCAGGCATTGACAGCCTTGGCAGCAGGGGCGGCCTTGTCGGTCAGTGGCTTGCAGATGCAGACGGTGTTCCGCAATCCTTTGGCTGACCCTTCGGTGCTGGGAGTGAGCGCGGGAGCCAGTTTGGGGGTGGCTTTTGTGACGCTATTGTCGGGGGCAGTGGGGCATGTGGCTCTCAGCCATTTAGGCTATTGGGGGGAAGTGGCCTTGTCGGTGGCCGCCATTGCCGGCGCCATGGCCGTGTTGGCACTTATCGTGTTTATCTCTTCCCGGGTGCAAGGGAATGTGACGTTGCTTATCATCGGCGTCATGATCGGTTATGTGGCCAATGCCATCATTGGCGTGCTGAAGTTTTTCAGTGTGGAGGAGGACATCCGTGCCTATGTGATATGGGGATTGGGCAGTTTTGCCCGTGTGTCCGGCGACCAAGTAACGCTGTTCGTCGTGCTCATGTCGGTGCTCATTCCGCTTTCGTTTTTGCTCATCAAGCCTATGAACCTGTTGCTATTGGGCAATGCCTATGCGCAGAACCTGGGGCTGAATGTGCGAGCCGCCCGCTTTCAAGCCATTCTCTGTTCGGGAGCGCTGGTAGCTATTGTTACGGCTTATTGCGGGCCGGTGATGTTTCTCGGGCTGGCTGTCCCGCATCTGTGCCGAAGCATTTTCCGTACGTCCGACCATCGCGTTCTGTTGCCTGCCGCTGTGCTGGCGGGAGCTGTGCTGGCGTTAGCGTGCAATCTCATTGCCCGCATGCCCGGCTTCGAAGGAGTTCTTCCGGTCAATTCGGTGACAGCCCTTATCGGTGCCCCCGTGGTCGCCTCCATTCTTTTTAGGCGGAGGAAAGAAGAGGATATCCAATAAATGGAGGCTGCATGATTCACATTGAAAATCTCTCAATCGGTTACCGGCGGAAAGCTTCTGCCTGCAAGGTGGCATCGGGCATCTGCGGCTTCATACGCCGGGGCGAACTGACCTGCCTGTTGGGAGAAAACGGCGTGGGCAAGACTACCTTGCTGCGGACGCTTTCCGCTTTCCAACCTCCGCTGGAGGGGAACATCCTGCTGGACGGAAATGAGTTGTCCGACTGCCCTCCCCGTCGGTTGGCACGGCTGCTGAGCGTGGTGCTGACGGAGAAATGCGACATACGGAATCTTTCCGTTGCCGGCCTTGTCGGCATGGGGCGAAGCCCTTACACCGGCTTTTGGGGGATGTTGACCGCCGATGACAGGCGTGTGGTGAGCGAGTCGCTCGAACGGGTGGGCATCGCCTCCCTTGCTCGCCGCATGGTGCATGCCTTGAGCGACGGGGAACGCCAGAAAGCAATGATCGCCAAGGCCTTGGCGCAGCAGACACCCGTCATCTTCTTGGACGAGCCGACCGCTTTCCTTGATTTCCCCAGCAAGGTGGAAATCATGCGGCTGCTTCACCGCTTTTGCCACGAAGAGGGAAAGACGGTGTTCCTCACCACGCACGACCTGGAGCTTGCCTTGCAGATGGCCGACAAAATATGGCTGATGGGGCGCGGGGGAAGCATGGTGTCCGGCATGCCCGAAGACCTCGCCCTCAACGGAAGCCTCAGCCGCTTCTTCCGTCGCCCGGGCATCGCGTTCGATGCATGCAGCGGGCTTTTCAGGGTGGATTTCGAGCATCATGCGCTCGTCGGGCTCATAGGGGACGGGGATGCGAAGCACGCCTTGGCTCAAAAGGCTCTCAGGCGTGCGGGCATCCGTGCCGAAGCCGGCGCGGAGTCCAATGCCTGCGTAGACACACGGGGCGAAGGCTTTCTCCTGCAAATTCCCGGACGGGAGGCGGAACGTTTCCCCACCCTTGAGCCGTTAGTCCGTAGGCTGGTTTCCGCCTGCCCCGGGCGTTTCGCTTTGTAAAGTTAGTCGTTTTTTTGCTCTCACCTCCCCCCCCTATCTATCTAGTTTAACCAACAAATCCCCATTCCTCCATGCACGTGCGGAGCGCGGGCGATGCAGTACGGCGGAAGCGCCGCGCGTGCATGGAGGAAACGCGCTGCAAGCATTTTTCACATGGCGCTTTTCTTATGGCCGTCCTTTATCCCGGGCTCACGCGCGGCTGGCATATAGCGTGCCGCCAATGTTTCAAGGGAGAAAAAACAGGCCATGCATTAATCCGACCTACGCGCGATATTCGTATCTTTGCGGCCGAATCAAGACTTATACTTTATTGGATTATGTGTGGAATAGTAGGCTACATGGGGAACCGCGACGCTTACCCTGTCCTCGTCAAAGGCCTGAAGAGGTTGGAATACCGGGGATATGATAGCGCAGGAGTCGCGCTGATTAACAAAAAAGGGACGTTGAACGTCTATAAGACAAAAGGAAAGGTTTCAGATTTGGAGGCTTTCGTTTTCCAGAAAGACATTTCCGGCACGGTGGGCATCGCCCACACGCGGTGGGCTACCCACGGGGAGCCTTGCCAAGTTAACGCCCATCCCCATTATTCTTCGTCCGAAAGGCTGGCTCTCATCCACAATGGCATTATTGAAAACTACGCTACCCTGAAAGAAAAGCTGCAAAGGAAAGGGGTCGTGTTCAAAAGCAGCACGGATACCGAAGTCCTCGTGCAGCTGATTGAGTTTTTCCAAGTCTCCAACCATATAGATTTGCTCAGCGCCGTCCAGCTAGCTCTGCATGAAGTGATAGGCGCATACGCCATAGCGGTGCTTGACAGGGATAACCCCAATGAAATTGTCGCGGCCCGCAAGAGTAGCCCGTTGGTGGTGGGGATAGGGACGGACGAGTTCTTTCTGGCTTCGGATGTCACCCCGATCGTAGAATATACGGAAAAAGTGGTGTACCTGCATGACGGTGAGATAGCGGTGATCCGCAGGGGTGAGGCGCTGGAAGTGGTCGACTTGGACAATGTGCTCCAAAAGCCTGAGATACGGACGGTGGCGATGAATCTGGGGCAACTGGAGAAGGGAGGGTATCCGCACTTCATGCTGAAAGAGATATTCGAGCAGCCCGATTGCATTAACGACTGCATGCGCGGGCGCGTCAATGTGGACGGCAACAGGGTGGTACTGTCGGCGGTAATAGACCATAAAGAACGCTTGCTCAAGGCGCGCCGTTTCGTGATCGTGGCATGCGGGACATCGTGGCATGCCGGATTGATAGGGAAACAACTGATAGAAAGTTTCTGCCGCATCCCGGTGGAAGTGGAATACGCGTCCGAATACCGCTATCGTGACCCGGTGGTCCATGAGGACGATGTGGTGATAGCCATCTCGCAATCAGGCGAGACGGCCGATACATTGGCTGCCATAGAACTGGCGAAAGAGAAAGGGGCTTTTATCTATGGGATATGCAATGCGGTAGGCTCGTCCATCCCGCGCATCACGGATACCGGCTCTTATATTCATGTGGGGCCGGAAATAGGAGTGGCGTCTACCAAGGCGTTTACCGGACAGGTAACCGTGCTTATAATGCTGGCGCTGGCGCTGGCGAAAGAGAAGGGAAGCATGACAGACGAGAAATACTTGGAAGTGATCCAAGAGCTGGCTGCGATCCCGGCTAAAATAAAGAAGATACTAACCAGTAATCCTAAAATAGCGGAACTATCGCGCATCTTCACTTACGCGCATAATTTCCTCTACTTAGGACGGGGCTACAGCTTTCCTGTGGCCTTGGAAGGCGCGTTGAAGTTGAAAGAAATATCTTACATCCATGCCGAAGGCTATCCGGCAGCCGAGATGAAACACGGGCCTATCGCATTGATCGATGCCGAAATGCCTGTCATTGTGGTGGCTACGCATAATGCGATGTATGAGAAAATAATGAGCAACATACAGGAAATAAAAGCGCGGAAAGGGAAAGTAATCGCTTTGGTCACAGAAGGAGATACAGTTATCAGCAGGCTGGTCGATGATTGCATTGAGTTGCCCGAAACATTAGAGTGCCTCGAGCCATTGGTAGCTACAATACCCTTGCAATTATTTGCCTACCATGTAGCCATTTGTAAAGGAAAGGATGTAGACCAGCCGCGAAATCTGGCAAAGTCGGTAACAGTGGAATAGGCGGCAGCGCTCCGGGAATTGAGGGCATAAATAGAGATGCCGTCAGCCCGGGAAAACGGCGGAAGGCCTATGCAGCCTCTGGAATGCCCTAATGCCGCAAACCTGTATCGCCCCCCTAAGCGCTTTGAACCGATATAATCTGCATGCTGATACATACTGTTCTATATTAGGCCATAGAGCAATTTATGCTAGGCTATGCCCGCCGTGAAACCGTAGCCCCGCCTCCTGCAAATAATCCGTGCGCAGCCGTCCCGAATCTCGCGGGAAACCATTATTTTTGCGGGGAATTAATTAATTTGCAGGCAAGCGTTTGCCTCGGAAACTGGAAATGAGAGTCATACTGGTCAACACATCCGAACGTACCGGCGGAGCGGGCATCGCGTGCAGCCGGCTGATGGAAGCCTTGAAAAGCAACGGAATCAAGGCAAAAATGCTGGTGCGGGACAAGCAGACAGACAAGATAACGGTGGTAAGCCTCAGGCAGAACTGGCTGCTGGTGTGGAAATTCGTGTGGGAACGCATCTGCATCTGGCGTGCCAACCGCTTCAAGAAAAACAACCTCTTCGCCGTGGACATAGCCAATACAGGCACCGACATTACTGCCCTCCCCGAATTCCAGCAGGCCGATGTGGTTCACCTCCATTGGATTAACCAAGGGATGCTGTCGCTCAAGAATTTGGATAAGATTTTTGCCTCGGGCAAGCCGGTGGTTTGGACTATGCACGACATGTGGCCTTGCACGGGCATTTGCCACCATGCCGCCGGCTGCGTGCGCTACAAGGACAACTGCCACGACTGCCCCCAGCTGTATGGCGGAGGAAGCCGCAACGACCTTTCGCACCGGGTGTTTCAACGCAAACGTGTGCTCTACGAAGGCCGCCGGATTACTTTTGTGGCTTGCAGCGAATGGCTGAAGAAGCAGGCCGAACAAAGCCTGTTGCTGGATGGGCAGACTGTCTTGAGCATTCCTAACGCCATCAACACCAATCTTTTCCGCCCGCACGACAAGCAGGAAGCCCGCGAGCGCGCCAAGTTGCCGCAAGGCAGGAAGTTGCTGCTGTTTGGTTCGTTCAAAATCACCGATCCGAGGAAAGGCGTGTTTTACTTTATAGAATCGTGCAAGCTCCTCGCCGCCAAGTATCCCGAACTGAAAGAGCAACTGGGCGTCGTGGTATTCGGCAACCGGTCGCACCAGTTGGAAAACCTGCTGCCTTTCAAGGCCTATGTGCTTGACTTCGTCAAGGACGAACACCGATTGGTGGACATCTACAACGCAGTGGATTTGTATGTCACCCCCTCGCTGCAAGAAAACTTGCCCAATACCGTCATGGAAGCCATGGCATGCGGCATTCCGTGTGTAGGCTTCAACGTGGGAGGCATACCCGAAATGATAGACCACTTGCACAATGGTTACGTGGCCGAATACCAATCAGCTGAAGACTTGGCCAACGGCATCCGATGGGTGCTGGCCGAATCCGGTTATGCCGGCCTGTCGGAAGAAGCCTGCCGGAAAGTAGTAACGCACTATTCCGAACAGGTCGTCGCCAAGAAGTTTATCAACCTGTATAACAAACTGACGGGAGAATATGCATAGCAATCACCCTACTCCCACTTTCAGCGTCATCACGGTGACCTACAATGCCCGCCATGTATTGGAAGATACCATACAAAGCGTCATCTCGCAGACGTGGCATCGTGTGGAGTACATCGTAGTGGACGGAGGCTCGACAGACGGCACCCTCGACATCATCAACAAGTACCGCAACCGCATCGCCCGGGTGGTGAGCGAGCCGGACAAAGGCCTGTATGATGCCATGAACAAAGGCATCCGCTTGGCCACGGGCGACTATCTCTGCTTCCTCAACGCCGGCGACAGCTTTCACGAAGACGACACTCTGCAGCAGATGGTTCACAGCCTGCACGAGCCTGGGCTCCCCGATGTGCTTTACGGGCAGACGGCCATTGTGGACATTGAAGGGCACTTCCTGCGTATGCGCCATCATACCGCCCCTGAGGTGCTGACTTGGAAAAGTTTCAAGCGAGGCATGCTGGTCTGCCATCAGGCTTTCTTTGCCAAACGTGCCCTCGCTGAACCCTACGACTTGCAATACCGTTTTTCGGCTGACTTCGACTGGTGCATCCGGGTGATGAAGAAAGCCCGCACCCTGCACTATACGCATTTGGTTATCATCGACTATCTGGAGGAGGGCATGACTACCCGCAACCGCCAGGCATCGTTGCGCGAACGTTTCCGCATCATGGCGCGGCATTACGGGCTGTTGAGCACGGTGTTCCACCACGCATGGTTGACGGTGAAGGCGGTGCGAGGCTGCTGAGCAGTGCGGCGAGGCGTTCCACCGTGAGATTTCGGGCAATTACTTTCCGCTCCGTGTCAAGCAAGTAGAGCGTGGGCATGTCGCGCAGAACGTACAGGTCTTCCTGGTAAATCGTGCCGTTGTTGTAGCCTGCCGTCCATGCCGCCGGCAACCTGTCCGCCGTCTGCCGCCACCGTTCCCGGCTACGGTCATCCTCTCCCGCATAGACGGCCAGGACGGCCAGATCCCCGCGCCCTACCATCTCGCTGAAGATTCCGGGGGCGGCCAGTTCTTTCATCACCTCCGTGCAATGGCCGCAGTCTGGGTCATAGAACAGCAGCAGGAGCGGTTTCCCGTCCCCTGTTTCCGAGAGCCGCGCGTGTGTCCCTACCCGTGTCTCGTAAACAAAATCCGCCGCTGGCGTACCGGCATGGTTCTTCCACATTGCTTCTCGTTCTGCCTGTAGGCGCATTCGTCCGTAGCCGGACATGGAGGGCAGTTCCCAAAGCGCGTCCGTGAAGAGTTCGTAATAGCTTTCGTTGTACATAGGGGACTTTGTCTCATAGAGGTATTTTCTGGCAACTTTCCACAGGAGGGACAAAGCTTCCGCATCCGTCTGCGCACGGACAACCAGTGCTTCGACTGTCGGGCGTAACGCGGCGGTGTCCGCCACGGGGAAGAGCGAAAGGTAATTGGCGAAGTTCCGCTCCATAAAATCCCGATCCCGCGAGCGGACGGAGGCGAAGTCCATGCTGTCCCAAAAATGCCTAAGAACATAATCTGCCCGTGCCGCCGGGGTACGCAGGGTGGAAGGCACCGCGGGCAGGGGCAGGTACAAGGCGGTATCGCCCGCCTGTCCATACCCCTCCAGCGGAACGAGGCACAGCAATGCCACGAACGCCGCTGTCCACTTCATAAAACGCGTTTTACTCATTTGCGCCGTAATATTTCGGCATCTTTCCATTCTTCAAAATATAGATATGTTTATCTTTGAAGCTCGACCAGCCATTTCCCGTGTTCACCCGGCAGCCGTTTTCAAATAGGTTTTCCTTTCGGCCATATATTGCCTACGGGTGAGGAAAACAAAAATGCACGATGCCAAAGAACAGCAGGCCGCATTTCCCATCTTGTGCTTCAGCGACAGGTAGTGTTTCGCTAAGTGTGTCTAAGGCGAGTTGCCACAGCCTGCAAACTTTGGATGACATTACAAATTTAATTCATATTTTCAGGAAATTCATCATTAGATTGAGATTTGTTATTTCCCCTGCGAGATTGAAACCCGGCCGGGAGTCCTGCCCCGCCCAAAGCGCGGGACGCTTTGCGAAAGCGGGACGCGATGGCCACAAAGCTATTGGCCTTGCAATGGGCGGCATCATCAGGCTGTTCCTATACGGATGGCCGGATTTCTTTCTGAGCCTGGCGTATGACGCCCCGTTGTTAAGCACGGCTTTCTTATTTTGCCGGACATAAAAACCACGTTTTTTACGTACCTTTGCGGCAAATAGTTTAAGATAGTTATGAGAAGCAAGGCTCTTCTGTTTTTGCTGGCTTTTATGGGGACAAGCCTGATCGCGGCAGCATCGGATGTCCGCAGAAAATATAACTTCAATTCTGAATGGTTACTTTACATCGGCGATATGCCAAGAGCCAAAGAGATGCGTTTCCAAGATACGGATTGGAAGAAAGTCACATTGCCCCGCGCTTTTAACGAGGATGAAGCTTTTCGTGTAAGCATAGAGCAGCTGACGGATACCATTGTATGGTACCGCAAGCATTTCCGCCTGCCAGCCGGCAGCAGGAACAAGAAAGTGTTCATCGAGTTTGAGGGTGTCCGTCAGGGAGCAGACTTTTATATTAATGGCGAATGTGTCGGCATGCACGAAAATGGCGTAATGGCTGCGGGCTTTGATTTGACGCCTTATATTAAATACGGGCAGGAGAACGTAATGGCGGTACGCGTTGACAATGACTGGAATTATAAGGAGCGTGCGACTGGCGCCAAATATCAATGGAGTGACCGTAATTTCAACGCCAATTATGGGGGCATCCCCAAGAATGTCTGGCTTCATGTTACAGATAAAGTCTATCAGACGCTTCCTTTGTACAGTAACCTGAAGACGACCGGAGTTTATATCTATGCGGAAGATATCCGCGTGAAGTCCCGCAAGGCTGTGATCCATGCCGAGTCTGAAATAAGAAATGAATATAACCAAGACAAGCGGGTCGCCTATAAGGTCGAGGTGCTTGACCGTGATGGCAAAAGCATAACGTGTTTTGAGGGCACTCAAGCTGTGGTAAAGCCGGGCGGAACGGCAACATTGGAGGCTTCGGCGGAAATAAGCGGGCTTCACTTCTGGAGCTGGGGCTACGGATATCTGTACACGGTAAAGACCAGCTTGTGGGTGGACGGCAGGAAAGTGGATGAAGTCGCCACCCGCACAGGCTTCCGCAAGACACGTTTCGGCAGAGGAATGATTTGGCTGAATGACCGGGTTATCCAGATGAAAGGCTTCGCGCAGCGCACCAGCAATGAGTGGCCGGGCGTTGGCATGAGTGTCCCTGCATGGTTAAGCGATTACAGCAATGGCCTGATGGTGGAAGATAACGCCAACTTGGTCCGTTGGATGCACATCACCCCCTGGAAGCAGGATGTCGAGTCTTGTGACCGTGTAGGGCTGATGCAGGCGATGCCGGCCGGTGACGCGGAAAAGGATTGTGCGGGCCGCCAGTGGGAACAACGCGCCGAGCTGATGCGGGATGCCATTATCTACAACCGCAATAATCCGAGCATCTTGTTCTATGAATGCGGCAACGAATCAATAAGCCGCAGGCACATGCTGGAGATGAAAGCAATCCGTGACAAGTATGACCCGCACGGCGGGCGCGCCATCGGTTCCCGTGAAATGCTTGATATCCGTGAAGCCGAATACGGCGGCGAGATGCTCTATATCAATAAGAGCAGGCGCCATCCCATGTGGGCTATGGAATATTGCCGCGATGAGGGCTTGCGCAAATACTGGGATGAATATTCCTATCCGTATCACAAGAACGGGGAAGGGGATGCCCCGTCCCATACCAACCAGAAGAAGACGGATGCACGCGCTTACAACCGCAACCAAGACTCATTCGCCATTGAAAACGTGATCCGTTGGTTTGATTATTGGCGTGAGCGTCCGGGTACGGGAGGCCGCGTAAGTTCCGGCGGGGCAAAGATTATTTTCTCGGATACGAATACCCATCATCGGGGCGCGGAGAATTACCGCCGCAGCGGGGTGACGGACGCAGTGCGTATTCCAAAAGATCCCTTTTACGCGCACCGGGTGATGTGGGACGGATGGGTGGATACGGAAAAGCCCCGCATCCACATCGTCGGGCACTGGAATTACAAGGACGGCGTGGCAAAGCCTGTTTATGTGGTGTCGAGCGCAGAAAAGGTGGAACTGTTCCTGAACGGCCAGTCTTTAGGGAACGGCGAAAGAGGTTATCATTTCCTATATACTTTCAAGGAAGTGGCGTTTGCTCCGGGGAAGCTGGAAGCGGTGGGCTATGACGAGGACGGGAAAGAATGTTGCCGTGCTGCCTTGCAGACAGCCGGCAAGGCGGAACGGATCAAGCTCAGTGTAATCCAACCCCCCAAAGGCTGGAAAGCGGACGGCGCTGACATGGCATTGCTCCAGGCGGAAGTAACGGATAAGGAGGGCAGGCGCTGCCCGCTGGCGAATGACCTGATACATTTTGAGGTGGAAGGGCCTGCTGAATGGCGCGGCGGGATAGCGCAGGGCAAGGGCAACTATATCCTTTCGAAAGATTTGCCTGTGGAATGCGGCATCAACCGTGCTTTGATACGCTCTCTTACGGCTCCGGGAACGGTGCGCATAACAGCCAAAGCCGATGGATTGCATCCGGCTGAAATAAGCCTTTCTACCGTGCCTGTTGAGGTGAAGCACGGCCTAAGCGGCTATATCCCCGGGGATGAGCTGGACGGCAGGCTGACGCGCGGGGAGACCCCGCCGACCCCTTCCTACAAGGATACCAAAGTGGAGGTGAATATCCTGTCGGCGGTTGCCGGATCCAATCCGGATGAGGCCGCCAAGAGCTTCGATGACAATGAATTGAGCGAGTGGAAAAACGATGGCACGCAGGGCGCCGCATGGATAACCTATCATTTGGAGCGTGCAGCCCGCGTGGATGAAATTTGCATGAAACTTACCGGGTGGCGCTTGCGCAGCTATCCTTTGGAAATCTATGCCGGCGGCGAACTTATCTGGAGCGGGGAGACTGAAAAGAGCCTGGGATATATCCACCTGAATGTAAAGCCTGTGCTGGCAAATGAGATAACCCTTCGGCTGAAAGGCGCCGCCAAGGAAGAAGACCGTTTCGGGCAAATCGTAGAGGTCGCCGCCCCTGCCGCAGGCGAGCTGGACTTGTTTAAGGCAAAAAACGGCGACAAGACCAATCACGAGCTGCGCATCGTTGAAATTGAATTCAAGGAAAATCTGTGGCAGTAGAAAGGGAGATACGGATGCTGAAGAAAGAAAAAAGGAACCCGGCAATAAAGATATGCCCGGCACGCGACGCGATGGCGGGGCTCGGCAACAAACGGATCTTGCAGGCGGCACTTGGTTTGAACGGGAACGATTCCCGCACGGCCCGGCCGACGGGGAGAACGGGTTCCGGGCATTCCGGAAAGGCCTTCAATATTTCCGGCGGCCTTGCCTCGTACATGCACGTCATATTCTTCCGCGCACGCGCGGGGCGTGCTCCATGCGCGCACGCCGCGCGTTCCATGCCTGCATGGAGCGGCTTCCGTGCTTGCGTCAGCCAACCGCCTCATTTGCAGGCTGGAAGATTATCGCTGTAAAAGTATTTTTTTCTTACAATCGGTTTTAAATAACGGAGCAAAGCCAGACGGCTTTGCCGGTAAAATCAAAAAAGACATGAAATCTATCCTTTCCCCCGTTCTCTCCTCTCCGGTTCTTCTCCGTGTCAGGAGGCTTGCGCTTGCCTTGGCGGCATGCTGCACTTTTCCCGCCCTATGGGCACAGGCTGCTGACAGCGCCTCCCTCGCTGCCCGCATAGACAGCCTTGTGCTAAACGGGTTGCCCGAAGGCTCCGAAGCAGGCATCTGCCTCTACGACCTCACAGACTCGAAGCCGCTCTATGCCTACCGGGCCGACAAGCTGTCGCGCCCCGCTTCCACCATGAAACTGTTGACCTCCATCACCGCCTTGTCCCTGCCCGGCGCCTCCGAGCCTTTCCGCACGGAAGTGTGGGCGCAGGGCGAGGTGGCAAACGACACGCTGCGGGGCGACCTTTATGTAGTGGGAGGCTTTGACCCCGAATTTAATGAGGAGGCGTTGGACTCGCTGGCGCGGACTGTGGCGCGGGCGCCTTTCCACGTGATAGACGGGCATATCCTGGGGGATGTCTCGCTGAAGGATTCGCTCTACTGGGGAAGCGGCTGGATGTGGGACGACAATCCGGCCGCCTTCCAGCCTTACCTTTCGACATTGATGTTGCAAAAGGGCACGCTGACGGTGAAGGCTACGCCCGGCATCAAGGGAGACACGGCGGCGCTGGAATGCATTCCCGCTTCCACTTACTACACGGTGGTGAACGAAACGCGCACCCGCACGCCCAGCGCCGGACGCTTCAAGGTGACGCGCAACTGGCTGGAGGGAGGAAACCTCGTCACGGTGACGGGCAATGTGGACACACGCTGCGCGGGCATCATCAACATTGCCGGGTCGGAACGCTACTTTATGCACACCTTTGCCGAGCGGCTGAAACAGAACGGCATCGGCTGCACGACGGCAGGCTATGGCTTTGGCGAATGGATGGAAGACAGCCTGTCGACGAGGCTGGCGGAGTGGCAGACGCCTATGCCCGCCGTGTTGGTGCGGATGATGAAGAAAAGCGACAACCTGAATGCGGAAGCGATGTTGTGGCGCATCGGGTTGCAGACAACCGGCAAACGCCACATCAATGCCCGCGACGGGCTGAAAGCTGTTTACGCGATGATAAAAGAAGCGGGCTGCGACCCGGACAGCTACAAGCTGGCGGACGGTTGCGGCCTGTCCCATTACGACTACATTTCGCCCGAGCTGGAGGTCGCTTTCCTGAGGTACGCCCATTCGCGCACGGATATTTTCCAGATGTTGTACAAATCACTGCCTACGGCCGGCGTGGACGGCACGCTGCGCGGCAGGATGCGGAAAGGGAGCGCGGCCTACCGGAAAGTTTTTGCCAAGACGGGATCGTACACGGGCATCAACTGCCTGGCGGGCTATATATACACACGCAGCAACCACTGGATAGCCTTTTCCGTGATGAACCAGAATGTGCTTTCGGCGCGTAAGGCAAGGGCTTTCCAGGATGCGGTGTGCGAGGCGGCTGCCGCCTACTGATTGCGTGCTCAGAGGGTGAAACGGCTCCAGTCGATGTTGCGCATGTCGCCGCTCCGGGCCAGTTCGACGTGCATGCCTAACGAAGCCTGGATAGCGTGCGGGGTCTGCGACTTCCCGTCTGTCATCTTTAAGTAATCCCGCAAGATGCCCTTGTAGTCGGGGTGCGCGCAGTTTTCGATGATGGCCTGTGCCCGCTCCTTGGGGCCTTTCCCGCGCAGGTCGGCAACGCCCTGCTCGGTGACAAGGATGTTGACATCATGCTCGGTATGGTCGTGGTGCGACACCATGGGGACGATGGCGCTGATGCGCCCTTCCTTGGCCACTGACGGGCAGGTGAAGATGCTGATGTAAGCGTTGCGGGTAAAGTCGCCTGAACCGCCGATGCCGTTCATCATCTTGGTGCCGCCGATGTGGGTGGAGTTCACGTTGCCGTAGATGTCGGCTTCGATGGCAGTGTTGATGGAGATGACGCCCAAGCGGCGTATCACTTCGGGGCTGTTTGAAACTTCGGAAGGGCGCAGCACCAATTTGTCGCGGAAGAAATTCATATCGTCATAGACACCTTGCAGGCAGTCGTTGGTCACGGTGAGCGAGCAAGCGCTTCCGAACTTGATGCGCCCTTCGCGGATCAGGCCGATGACGGAGTTCTGGATGACTTCGGTGTACATCTCGAAAGGAGGAATGGTCTTGTCGTGCCCCAATGCGCTGAGCACGGCATTGGCAATGTTGCCCACGCCCGACTGCAACGGCAGGAAAGAGGGCGGGATGATCCCACGCTTCATGTCGGCGGCGAGGAAGTCGGCCACGTTCACCCCGATTTTGTCGGTCAGCGGGTCAGGGGCTGCAAAGTTGCGCGCTTCATCGGGACGGTTCGTCTCCACCACGCCTACGATCTTGGCGGGGTCGGCTTGTATATAAGGCATGCCGATACGGTCGCTGGGCTTGAAGATGGGGATCTCGCGGCGCGCGGGAGGGTCAAGCAATTCGTAGACATCGTGCAGGTTCATGGCATTCTTGCTGTGGGTGGCGTTCAGCTCAACAATGATGCGGTCGGCCAGCCGGCACAAGGTGGGAGAGATGCCGCCTGCCGCTGTCAGGTAGATTTTGCCGTCGGGGGTCAGCTCGCAGGCTTCTATGATGGCCACGTCCACTTTGCCCATAAACCCGTACCGCAGCTCTTGTGCCATTTGCGAAAGGTGGATATCATTGTAAGCAAATTCTCCGTTGTTTACGGCGCGGCGGAAATTGACATTGGTGGTGTAGGGGGCGCGGTAGCGGATGGCCTTGGCGCGCGCCAAGCAGCCATCGCACGATTCACCCGTGCTGGCTCCCGTGAATACTCCTACCTGGAAAGGGTTACCTTTGGCATGTTCCTCTTCCGCAATCTTTGCAAGTTCGGCCGTGACGGCCTTGGCTGTCCCGGCAGGCGTAAACCCGCTCAAGCCGATGTTGTAGCCATGCTTGATGAGGCTTGCAGCTTCTGCTGCTGTCATGTAATTGAATACCATTTTGTTTTATTCTATTTGTACTTTTCTGATTGATTGCCTATTGATGTGTTGCCGGCACTTCGGCTTAGTAAGGCCGTTGCAGGATGGCCGACCAGATGACGCTTTTCCGCACTTCTTCAATGTCGGCGGCGTTTATCCCGGACGGGCTGCCATCCGATCCCCTTGCCGGCGGGGCGGCAGGCGCGGGAGAAGTGGTAGTGCGGGGCGTGGTATTGCCATTCGCGTCGTGGGGAAGAAAAGGGCGGGGCGTGCTTTTCGTCCTTTTCTCGGCATTCTGCATCGGCTTATGGATAGGTTTTGGTTGCGATGGGGGCGTTGCAGGGGCGATGTCGGGTTTGGTTGCGGGAATCCACGGGGTATCGCTTTCCCCGTTCTCGGGCTTCGGATGCCCTGGTGGGACAGGCTTGGAGGGAGTTTCCTTTTTCGCGTCTTTTTTCGTTTGGGCAATAAATCCTGCGACGAGAATGCCTATCGCAAACAACACGCTAAGAACATCTTTCATAAATTAAGTGCGTGAATATTGATTTCAAGCGGCAAAGGTAAGCAAATAACGTTTAGCTGCCAACACTTTGATACAAAAAAGGCAAAGGGCAGAGCCCA
>CAYSIQ010000005.1:0-11445 GCA_964431195.1 uncultured Bacteroides sp. | reverse complement strand
TTTCCCCTTGGCCTCCTGTCCAATCGTGTTACGTGAATTCGGGATAAGGGAAAGGCAACCCGGAGTTTTCCCGATAACATTGCTTCTTTTAAGGGAGAGCCGGAGTTGTGTTTCCAACTCTCAATTCCTGGTTGTGCGATTCGTAAACTATTTCTTTTTGGTTATGAGTTGCGATGCTCTTTTCATTAAAAAACACGATATTTGCAGCCATGATTCAAGTAGAGACCATAATTGACATTATTTGGAAAGGCTTTATCATCGGTGTATTCGTGTCCGCGCCGTTGGGGCCGGTGGGCGTGTTGTGCATACAGCGCACGCTGAACAAAGGGCGTTGGTATGGTTTCGTCACCGGCCTGGGAGCTTCGTTGAGCGACATTGCCTACGCATTGCTTACGGGTTACGGCATGAGTTTCGTATTTGAATACGTTAACAAGAACATATTCTACCTGCAATTATTCGGCAGCATCCTGTTGTGCTGTTTCGGTATTTACACCTTTCGCAGCAATCCCATCCGCTCCATCCGTCCGTTCCCTATTAACAAAGGTTCTTATTTCCATAATTTCATTACGGCATTTGCCATCACGCTTTCCAATCCGCTGATTATATTTTTATTTGTCGGCCTGTTTGCTCGTTTCGCGTTTGTGGGCGAGGGGGTGTTGCTGTTTGAGGCCGTTTCTGGCTATGTATCCATTCTTGTAGGGGCGTTGTCATGGTGGTTCGGCATCACCTACTTTGTCAACAAGGTGGGCAAACAGTTTAACCTGCGGGGTATCTGGGTACTGAACCGCGTCATCGGGAGCATCGTGGTGGTAGTGTCAGTCGTTGGCCTGGCGTTTACGTTGATGGGCGAGTCGCTGTATTGACTTCGTGAAAATGGAGGCAGCCGAGGGAATAAAACAAGCATCAATTATGAAAATCGCTCAAACACTGAAAGAAGAGAACATCGCCGAATACCTTTTATATATGTGGCAGGTAGAGGATTTGATTCGTGCCAACGGATGCGACATCAACACGTTGCGGGAGAATGTCATTTCTCGTTTCCCCGCGTCCGACCAGCCCGCTTTGGAAGAGTGGTATGGCAATCTGGCAGAAATGATGCGGGCTGAAGGCGTGAAGGAAAGCGGCCATCTGCAAATCAACCGCAACGTTATCCTGAACCTGGCCGAATTGCATGCGGCATTGCTGGCTTCTACCAGATACCCGTTCTACAATGTCGCTTACTTCAAGGCATTGCCTTTTATCGTAGAACTGCGGCAGAAGAACAGGAAAAAAGAAGAGCCCGAACTGGAAACCTGTTTTGAAGCGATGTATGGCATACTGTTGCTGAAACTTCAAAAGAAGCCAGTCAGCCCCGGCACAGCCAAAGCCATAGAAGCCATTCGCAATTTCCTTTCGCTTTTGGCCAGTTACTATGGCAAAGACCGGAAAGGCGAACTGGAATTAGAGCGCTGAGAACGTTCAACCGACTTTATATTCATAAGCATAAGGAATGAAAATATTAGTGACGGGAGCCAATGGGCAACTTGGCAACGAAATGCGGCTGCTTGCCAGCGAGAATCCGCAACATGCGTATTTGTTTACCGATGTGCATGAGCTGGACATCTGTGATGAGCAGGCTGTGCATGCGTTTGTGAAAACGAATCAGGTGGAGGCGGTCGTCAATTGCGCCGCTTACACGGCAGTAGACAAGGCGGAAGATAATGAGGAACTGTGCGACAGGCTGAATCACGTGGCTCCCGGTTATCTGGCTGATGCCGCGCAAGCCTGCGGGGCAGCCATCATCCATGTCTCTACCGACTATGTGTTCAACGGAATGGCTCATGTGCCGTACACCGAGGAAGTTGCTCCGTGCCCCAACTCCGTTTACGGGCGCACGAAGCTGGCGGGCGAAGAGGCTGTGCTGGGGCGTTGCCCGCAGGCGATGGTGATTCGCACGGCCTGGTTGTATTCGCCTTTCGGCAATAATTTCGTGAAAACCATGATCCGCTTAGGCAAAGAGCGTGACAGGTTGGGAGTGGTATTCGACCAAATCGGCACGCCGACCTATGCGCGCGACTTGGCGCAGGCCATTCATGCCGCCGTCAATCAAGGCATTGTGCCGGGCATATACCACTTTAGCAATGAAGGCGTATGTTCGTGGTACGACTTTGCGTTGGCCATTCACCGCATGGCGGGCATCCGCGCCTGCAAGGTAAGCCCTCTGCACACCGGTGAATATCCTGCAAAGGCTCCCCGCCCGAGCTATTCGGTATTGGACAAAACGAAGATAAAGAAGACGTTCGCCTTGGAAATCCCCCATTGGGAGGAAAGCCTGGCGAAGTGCATCGGGCACTTGGGGGAAATCTGATTTTTATATAAAGAGACGATATGGCTAACGAAGAGATAGTTAGAAGAAGGACATTTGCCATCGTTGCCCACCCCGATGCCGGCAAGACATCGCTCACCGAGAAACTGTTGCTCTTCGGCGGGCAGATCCAGGTGGCCGGGGCGGTGAAAAGCAACAAGATAAAGAAAACCGCCACATCCGACTGGATGGACATTGAGAAGCAGCGCGGCATCTCGGTCACGACCTCCGTTATGGAGTTCGACTACCACGGCTACAAGATTAACATCCTCGATACTCCGGGCCATCAGGACTTTGCCGAAGACACCTATCGGACGCTGACGGCCGTGGACAGCGTCATCATCATGGTGGACGGGGCTAAAGGCGTGGAAGCCCAGACCCGCAAGCTAATGGAGGTCTGCCGCATGCGGAATACGCCTGTCATTATCTTTGTCAACAAGATGGACCGGGAAGCCAAAGACCCTTTCGACCTCATGGACGAGTTGGAGGCGGAACTTCACATCCGCGCCCGCCCTCTGACATGGCCCATCGAGAGCGGCATCCGCTTCAAAGGCGTGTACAACATTTACGGGCATAGCCTGAATCTTTTCCAGCCAAGCAAGCAGGTGGTGACTGAAAAAGTGGCGGTTGACATCCGTACGGACGAACTGGAGCAGCACATCGGCGGCCAACTGGCCGGGAAGTTGCGCAATGAGTTGGAACTGATAGAAGGCGTATATTCCGAGTTCCAGACGGATGCCTACCTCAAGGGGGAATTGGCGCCGGTGTTCTTCGGGTCAGCCTTGAACAATTTCGGCGTGGAGGAACTGCTGAACTGTTTCGTGGAAATTGCCCCCGGCCCGCGCCCCGTCAAGGCGGAAGAACGGATGGTGATGCCCGGAGAGCCTAAGTTTACAGGCTTCATCTTTAAGATTACGGCCAACATCGACCCCAACCACCGTTCGTGCGTGGCTTTCTGCAAGATTTGTTCGGGGCGTTTTGCCCGCAACATGCCCTACTATCACGTGCGTCACGACAAGGCAATGCGGTTCTCCAGCCCGGTCCAGTTTATGGCCCAGCGGAAAACCACGGTCGATGAGGCTTGGGCGGGCGACATCATCGGCTTGCCTGACAACGGCACTTTCAAGATTGGCGACACGCTGACCGAAGGCGAACGCCTGCATTTCTGCGGCTTGCCCAGTTTCTCGCCCGAAATGTTCAAGTATATTGAAAATGCCGACCCCATGAAACAGAAGCAACTGGCCAAAGGCATCGACCAGCTTATGGACGAGGGCGTGGCGCAGCTCTTCATCAACCAGTTCAATGGGCGGAAAATCATCGGGACCGTAGGGCAGTTGCAGTTTGAGGTCATCCAGTACCGTCTGGAAAACGAGTACAATGCGAAGTGCCGCTGGGAACCGGCCAGCCTCTACAAGGCGTGCTGGATTGAAAGCGACTCCCCGAAGGAACTGGAAGCCTTCAAGAAACGCAAGTATCAGTACGTGGCCAAAGACCGTGAGGGGCGCGATGTCTTTTTGGCGGACAGCAGCTATGTCCTTCAAATGGCCCAGAATGATTTCGAGCATATCAAATTCCACTTCAGCAGCGAGTATTGAGCGGCAGCGATAAGAAAGGTGCGCCGGCTTGCGGGAGCGGGAAAGGAGGCCAAGCGCCGCGCACGGCCCTGTCCGGAAAGACGGGCTTCACCGCGCACGCGCCCGGGGGGAAGGCGTTGCTTTTGCTCCTGCCCGAAAAGAACAGAAAAAGGAAATGACTACCATCGGATTACTGTCGGACACGCACGGCTATTGGGACGGGAAATACCTGGAGTATTTTGAGCCGTGCGACGAGATTTGGCACGCGGGCGACATCGGTTCCGCCGCGCTGGCCGGCCGCTTAGCCGCCTTCCGCCCGCTGCGTGCCGTGCATGGCAACATCGACGGCGGCAGCATCCGCCTGTGCTACCCTGCGGTGCAGCGTTTCACGGTGGACGGCGCCGAGGTGCTGATGAAGCACATCGGCGGCTACCCCGGGCATTACGACCCCTCCGTGCGCAAGCTGCTGGAGGGCAATCCGCCCCGCCTGTTTGTCAGCGGGCACTCGCACATCCTGAAGGTGGAGTACGACCCCGCGCTCCGCCTGCTCCACGTCAATCCCGGCGCGGCAGGCATCTACGGCTTCCACACGGTGCGCACGCTGGTGCGCTTCGTCATCGACGCGGGCGATTTCAAGGACTTGGAGGTGGTCGAGCTACGGCCGAGGCATCCCGGCGGGGCGTGACATGCGCCGTCCCGGGCGCATGGGTTGCAGGCGCTTGGCGCGTGCACATACGGAGCGGCTTCCGTGCGTGCATGGGGCGGCCGCCGTGCGCGCATGGAGCAAAGGCGGCATAGGCATGGCGGGTTTTACGGTTTTCCCAACGCTTCGCGTTCCCTTTTGGGAAGCGAGGCGGCCACGATGTCATAGGATTGCCTGACCAACGCCCTGATTTCCCTGTCGGGCACGTCTTTGTTGAAATAAACGCTGATCCAATGCTTCTTGTTCATGTGGTAGCCGGGGCGTATGCCTTCGTACCGGCCTTGCAGCTCTTCGATTTGCCCGGGGCTGCATTTGATGTTGCAGAAGTCGAACACGTCAATGTTCACAAAGCAAAACCATTTGTCGGCCACGCAGAATACCAGCAGGTCGCGGTCATAGCCCGAAGCCGTCTTTCCGAACGGCATTTTGTCGCGCGCGCCCTTGAACGACAGGCAATAAGTCCTGAATTCTTCTATGTTCATATCCATTCGCCTTTTGTGTATGTCCCGGAGAGGGCAACCCTTTCCCGGGCGTAAAAATAGCCAAACCATCCGGCAGTTCCCCGCCGTTTAACTTAATTTAAAGGAACCGCTGCCGTGCGGCCGCCATTCCCCGGTTCGGCCCGTGCGGCAGCTTTGCCGGTTATGGGAACGGGGCATGCCGCAGCCGATGCGGGAAGGCTGAAAAATAATCATTGGTTTTGTCGGGCCGCATGAAATGTTTTTTGTAACTTCGCGCCCGGATTTTTTCCCCTTTTTATGCAGGGTAAGGCTAACAAAATTTACGGTTTATGATATTGAAAAAGATTAAAGCATTCGCGTTCATGCTGTTGGTGGGAGTTTCCTCTCCCCTGGCGGCGCAGGTTATGAGCGATTCCCAGGTACTTGAATATGTCAAGAGCGGCATCCAACAAGGCAAAGATAACGATCAAATAGCCGCCGAGCTGGCGCGCAGGGGCGTGGACAAAGAACAGGCATTGCGCGTGAAGCAGATGTATGAGGAGCAAAACAACACGGAGGCTTCCGATATTATGATTTCCGCAGGCGATGAATCGCGCCTTCGCAACACAGAGGAGGAGAACGTTTCCGAAGCGCTGGTGGAACGCCCCGAAACTCCGCCCCCCACGCCTGGCGGCCAGGTATTCGGGCGGAACATCTTCAACACCCGCAACCTGACTTTCGAGCCCGGCGTCAACATCGCCACCCCCCCCAATTACCGCTTAGGCCCCGGCGACGAGGTAATCATAGACATCTGGGGAGCCAACCAGAACACTATCCGCCAGCAAATCTCTCCCGAAGGCACCATCAACATCCAGAAAATAGGCCCCGTCAACCTGAACGGGCTGACCGTAGCGGAAGCCAACGACTACCTCAAGAAGAAGTTGAACAAGATCTATGACGGCCTCGATAACCCGGACGGCTCCACGTCCGACATCCGCCTGACGTTGGGAAGCAGCCGTACCATCCTGATTAATGTGATGGGCGAAGTCGTCCAGCCGGGCACCTATTCCCTCTCTTCTTTTTCCACGGTCTTCCACGCGCTTTACCGCGCGGGCGGGGTCACGGACATAGGAAGCCTGCGCAATGTCCGGCTGGTGCGCAACGGAAAGAACATCGCCACGGTCGACGTTTACCAGTTTATCATGAAAGGGAACGTCCAAGACGACATCGGCCTTCAGGAGGGGGACGTAGTGATCGTCTCCACCTATGACGCTTTGGTGGAGGTCGAGGGAAGGGTGAAGCGCCCCATGCGTTTTGAAATGAAAAAGGACGAGACCCTGTCCACTCTTCTCGGTTATGCCGGCGGGTTTGAATCCGAAGCCTACACCCGTTCCGTGCGCGTCGTGCGCCAGAACGGCGAGGAATATGAAGTGAACACGGTCAAAGACCTTGACTACAGCGTCTATAAGATGCAGGACGGGGACGTGGTGACCGTCGGGGCCATCCTTGACCGCTTTACCAACAGGCTTGAAGTCCGCGGGGCAGTCTATCGCCCGGGGATCTACGAGCTGAGCGGCAAGCTGAACACCGTCCGCGATTTGGTGAACGAAGCCCAAGGCTTGATGGGCGACGCTTTCCTGAACCGCGCCGTCCTCTACCGCCAGCATGAAGACCTGACCACCGAAGTCGTCCCCGTAGACATCAAAGCCATCATGGACGGTACGTCCAAAAACATCGCCCTGATGAAGAACGACATCCTTTATATCCCGAGCATCCATGACCTGGAAGACAAGGGCGACATCGTCATCCACGGCGAAGTGGCCGCCCCGGCTTCTTATCCTTATGCGGACAACATGACCATTGAGGACTTGATTATCCAGGCAGGCGGATTGCTTGATGCCGCTTCCGTGGCCCGCGTGGATGTGTCACGCAGGGTGAAAGATCCCCATAGCACGGCGATTACCGATACCATCGGCCGGACATATACATTCTCCCTAAAAGACGGTTTCATCGTGGACGGGACGCCGGGCTTTGTCCTCCAGCCTTATGACGAGGTGTATGTACGCCGCAGCCCGGGCTACCAGCCTCAGGAGAATGTGACGGTCAACGGCGAAATCCTGTTTGGTGGCTCTTATGCCATAACCAGCCGCGGGGAACGCCTTTCCGACTTAATCAAGAAAGCGGGAGGCGTGACGGACTACGCCTATGTGCGCGGCGCAAAACTGACCCGTGTAGCCAATGAAAACGAAAGGAAACTTATGGGCGATGTGATCCGCCTGATGAGCAGGCAGCTGGGAGAAGCGATGATGGACTCGTTGGGCATCCGTGTGGAAAACACTTTCAGCGTGGGCATTGACTTGGAAAAAGCGCTGGCCAATCCCAAGAGCATGGCTGACATTGTCTTGCGCGAAGGGGATGTGGTCTCCATTCCGAAGTACAACAATACGGTCGCAATCAACGGCGCCGTGATGGTGCCGAATACGGTTTCCTATGTGGAAGGCAGGAATGTCAACTATTATCTGGACCAGGCAGGAGGATATTCCGACAATGCGAAGAAGCATAAAAAATACATTGTCTATATGAATGGCCAAGTAACTAAAGTGAAAGGTAAAAGCAAGGGAGAGGTGGAGCCGGGCTGCACGATAATCGTGCCGGCTAAAGGCAAGAGCAAGGCTAACTTGGGCAATATCTTGGCTTATGCTTCTACATTCGGCACTTTGGGAATGATGGCGGCCACCATTGCCAATATAATAAAGAATTAACGGGTTACTGCGATGGAACAAGCGTCTGAAAAAGAAATAAGGCAACAGCGGAACGGGCAGGCGGACGAAGAGGTTGAGATTGATTTGATGGCTCTTCTCCGCAGGATTATAGGCTTTCGTAAGAAGATATATAAGGCAGCCGGCATCGGGCTGGTGGTGGGCCTTGTCGTTGCGATCAGCATCCCCAAAAAATACACGGTTGAAGTGTCCCTTTCTCCTGAGATGGGTAACAATAAAAGCGGCGGGTTGTCCGATTTGGCTGCTTCCTTTTTTGGAGGCGGGGCTGCCAGTGATGGCAGCGATGCGTTGAACGCCTCCCTGTCGGCCGATATTGTATCTTCCACTCCTTTCCTGCTGGAACTTTCCAACATGAAAGTCCCTGTGCCGGAAGAGGGCGGGGAAACAACATTAAGCTCCTATATAGATGAGGAATCCTCCCCGTGGTGGAGTTATATAATCAGGCTTCCGGGCTTGATAATCAGCGGGGTGAAATCGCTGTGGGCGGAAGAAGACAGTATAGCAGGCCTTGGGGGCCAGGGCGTGATCGCTCTCTCAGAAGAAGAGGCAATGAGGATTGAAGACTTGAAAGATATGATTACTGCCGATATGGATAAAAAGACAGCCCAGATTTCTGTTGCCGTAACCTTGCAAGACCCGGCCGTGGCGGCAGTGGTCGCCGATTCCGTTGTGAGGAAGTTGCAGGAATACATCATCGACTACCGTACTTCCAAGGCGAAAGAAGACTGCCTCTATTTGGAGAAGTTGTTCAAGGAACGCCAGCAGGAATATTACGCTGCCCAGCAGAAATATGCCAGTTATATAGATTCGCACGACAATATAATCTTGCAGAGCGTGCGTGCCGAACAGGAGCGGTTGCAGAATGACATGAACTTGGCTTATCAGGTTTACAGCGAGGTGGCAAGCCAACTTCAGCTTGCCAGGGCCAAAGTTCAGGAGGAGAAGCCCGTGTTTGCCGTTGTTGAACCGGCCGTGGTGCCATTGAGGCCTTCGGGGATAGGCAAGATAACATATATTTTGATTTTCATGTTTTTGTCTGTCTGCATTGTCATATTTTGGGAACTTTTCGGGAAAGAGTTTCTGAACGAGTTGAAAGAGGGAGCTCGTGCCTGATGCCGTCCATGTGAAAGATATGTAAATCTAAAGTATTTTATTCCTGAGGGAGGCATGGTTCTCCCTTTTGTTTTTGCCTGCCGTTAACAGCATTCTCGCTTCCTCTCTCCGGCAACTTATCGCTAATGCACCTTGGGGTTATTGCTGCATACCCCGTTTGCCGCATCGGACTCTTTCGATGTGCTCGGAAGTCCTTTGGAGGCACCGGGGCTGGGATGGGCAAAAAAGTTAATGCTTTTCCCTTACAAAACAAAGGGATGCAGGTAGCCGTTATTCTGCCTGTATTATTCTTTCTTCTTCCCCAAGATTTCGGCCGCAGACTTCTTTCGTCAGGCAAAGAGCCATTACATACAGCAAATCGGAAAGGCGGTTCACGAAACACATTATTTCTTCTTCCACAGGCGACTGGCGGTGAAGCGCACACAACCGGCGCTCAGCGCGGCGGGCAACGGTGCGCGCCAAATGGAAATGAGCATTTATGACTGAGCTTCCTGGCACTGTGAAGCCGGGGGGGAGGGGAGTGGCAGCTATCTGCTTATCCATTGCTTGTTCCATTTCGGCCGTGAGATGCGTCGCGTTTAGCGGCTTGGAATTGCTTGCTCCGAGGGGAGTAGCCACATGGCTCATAATGGCCAGCAACTCGCGTTGAATTTTCAGCAGCAATGCATGCCATGCGTGCTCTTTGGGCAGCTCACTGCGAATCAATCCTATGAAAGCATTCAGTTCGTCTAAAGTGCCGTTGGCCTCAATGCGGATGTCGTCTTTCGGCAAACAGACGCCTTCGCGGATGCAGGTGATGCCCCGATCTCCGTGTTTAGTATAAATCTTTTTCATTTTGAACATTTCGATGATAGGTTGTCGTTTTATTATCGTTATGGCACAAGTTCTTGTACGGTGTTGGCAGGATACGGGAGGGAGAAATCCTATTCTTGTCGGGCGAACAAGGATAATAAATCTGTTTCACCCCAATATAGATGCGTGTAGCTTGCCAACAGGTTTTTGTAGCGGAACACGGGCGTTTGAACCGGTTGTTTACGGGCATTATATACCTGCGCCACTGAAGCCGGAAAGCTCGAAGCCTGTTCGTCCGGGGAAAAAATGGTGTAGTGAAATTCGTGCCCGTGCAGTTGTTGGCCACCATAACTGAATTGCCGGTAGCCAAGGCATAACTTCCGGTGTTCCTTTTTGTTAGAGATGGAAAAGGGGAGGACTCCGGCCAAGGGGACAAATGGGGACGGTGTGTCTTGGTGAATGCCTTGTGACAGATAAATCATGCCGCCACATTCGGCCAATGCCCGTCCGCCTTTTTCAATGTATTGGCGAATAGACTTGAGGGTGTTTGTTGCGGCAGCCAGGCGTTCCGCGTGTTTTTCGGGGTATCCTCCGGGCAGGTAAAGCAGGTCGGTACCGGCAGGCAAAGGAAGGTTTTCTTCAGGAGCAAAGAATGTAACCTTGCCTAGACGCTTTAGGATATCGGCATGCTCTGTATAGATAAAGGAGAACGCCTCTTCGTCTCTTGCAACGGCTATATGTATATTTTCATTGGCGTGGTTACGTCCATCGGTTGAGGCCGTAGCTAATGGCCGTGACACGCTCTGCATCAGTTGGGAAACGTTAATATACGGTGCCATTTGTTTGGCAAGGGCGCGAAACTGCATAACCTCTTGTGTTTGGCTGAAGTCTAAGCCTAAGTAGCGTGATTGCTGTTCCAATGCTTCCCATCGGGGCAGATAACCGAAGCATGGCAACTTCACCTCCGTGCATGCTTCTTTCAGCGAAAGGAAGTGCCGTCTTGAGCCTACACGATTGAAAATCACCCCGCTTATCTGTATGTCAGGGCGAAAATGCGTAAAGCCATAGAGCGTTGCGGCTACTGAATAGGCGGCCGATCGGGCATCAATTACAAGAATTACGGGCAATTTCAACAACGCGGCAATTTCAGCCGCAGAACCACGGTCGCGTTCGTAGCCGTCAAACAGTCCCATCATGCCTTCCACGATGCATGTGTCTGCCCCTTGGGCATAGCTGGTGTACAGTTGCCGGACATGTTCGGGAGAAGCCATAAAGGTATCAAGATTGACTGAAGGACGATTGCATACAGCCGTGTGAAATTTGGTGTCGATATAGTCCGGCCCACATTTGTAGGGTTGCACTTTAAACCCTTTTTCGCACAGTAATGCCATTAGCACGCGACTGACAGTAGTCTTCCCGCTCCCCGATAAAGGAGCGGCAATGAGGAATTGGGGTATGTCCTGGGGCATATATGCGCGGGGTTACCTGTTTTTTTGGTAGCTGCAAAGGTAATGCTTTGATCATTTATACCCAAATTGCTTGTTGGGAAACTGGGTGCACGTTCCTTATATTTCTGTTCACGCATGCGTGCGCCAGTATAATAAGGTGTGCCTCCTTTTTTTGTTGCCTGCCCGCGCCTTTTCCCCTGTTTTTTCGTTTTTCTTTTCCCTTTCCCCTCCGTTTTCTGAAAAAAGTTTGA
>CAYSIQ010000004.1:33456-38795 GCA_964431195.1 uncultured Bacteroides sp. | reverse complement strand
ACGCAAGAAAACAGCTGAGTTAATCCGGCTATATTTGTGAGCATAGTAGGCTGCGCAAATAAAAGTCCCGCAACCTTATTGATTTTTCAGCCCAATAAGGGAGATAAGGAAAATTTATGCAACAAATTACGGAAATAAAATGAAGAAGCCAACCGGCTTCTATTTTAACATAGAACAGTCAATCTTCTTTAGGCTTAGGCAAAAACAAAACCAAAGTAAGCACACTTTGTTTTATACCCCCCCCAAAAAAAGGAAGATTCCGCTTCCTGCTAGAGCCTCTTGTCGGATTCGAACCAACGACCCCGAGATTACAAATCACGTGCTCTGGCCAACTGAGCTAAAGAGGCGGGGTGGGTAAGCTTACTATATCGCACCGCTACAACCAACTACCTTTGCTGCCGTCAAGCCCTGGAGGATTCGAAGGGAGCTGGCCGTATAGGACTTACCCATTTGAAATCGGCTGCAAAGATATGTATTATTTTTTTGATGCACAATACTTGTATCTTTTTCTCCCGCTAGCATTGCCAACCGGCAAGTGCAAAATCACGAAATCAAATTAAAGGACTCCTTTTTTCGGCGTGAAGAAGTTAGGTTTTCCTTTCAACCTCTGGTTTATCTTGTATTGAACGCCTTTAATAAACTTCTCCGCCCTTGAAGCATAGCGGGAAAGGAAGAGGGAAGAAGTCGCACTTCTATTTTGAATCTATATTCTTTTTCAACTTTAATAAGAAAGGGAAGAGCAATGCTTCTATTATTTTTATAACTTTGCGCTGTTATTTTTGCAACGCCAAATTATAGCGACACGTATTATGAATAATACCTACCGAGTGAACATGAACCAATCCGCCATGCTGTATGGCACTTACTTAGGACTTTTTTGGATTGGAAAGTTTATGTTTCTCCCCTTAGGTTTCGAATACCAGTGGCTGTTCTTGCTCTACTTTGTGTTGACTCTTTATGGGCCTTGGCTAGCCTATCGCTTTGTGGTTAACTTCCGCGACAAGGAATGCGGAGGGGTTATCGGCTATTGGCGGGCATGGTTTTTCACTTTGCTTATCTATGTCTTTGCCGCGTTGCTTACGGCGGTATGTCACTACATTTATTTCCGCTTCATCGACCAAGGTTACATCTTCAGCCAAACTGAAATGATATTGACAGAATATCCCACTGAGCTGGCATCGCAGTTTGATACTTTCATCCGGCAATCGGAAGAGGCACTGAGCATACTACACAACCTTTCGCCTTTGGACATCACCATGCAACTCATTTCGCAAAATGTCTATATAGGTTTCCTGTTGGCATTTCCTACGGCTCTTTTCGCCATGCGCCGCCATCCCAAGATTCCGCTAAGCAAGAAAAATCAATGATATACACAAGTTAATCACTTAATAACATGGACATATCAGTTGTCATACCTTTATATAATGAAGAGGAATCATTGCCCGAACTCTTCGCATGGATTGAGCGGGTAATGACAGCCCGCCGCTTCAGCTACGAAGTGATATTCGTGAGCGACGGTAGCACAGACCGTTCGTGGAATGTCATCGAAGAGCTGCAAGCCCATGCCCCCCAGGTGGTGCACGGAATCAAGTTCCGCCGCAATTACGGCAAATCGCCCGCCCTGCATTGCGGCTTTGAACGGGCGCAAGGCGATGTAGTCATTACTATGGATGCCGACTTGCAAGACAGTCCCGATGAGATTCCCGAACTCTACCGCATGATTCGCGAAGACGGTTATGACTTGGTGTCGGGATGGAAACAGAAACGCTACGACCCCCTGTCGAAAATAATCCCTACCAAACTGTTCAACGCAACCGCACGTCGTGTGTCGGGCATCAAGAACCTTCACGATTTCAACTGCGGGTTGAAAGCCTATCGCCGTGAAGTAGTGAAAAATATTGAAGTGTACGGAGAAATGCACCGATATATCCCCTATTTAGCCAAGAATGCCGGTTTCAACAAGATTGGCGAAAAAGTGGTACGCCACCAGGCACGCAAGTTCGGCAAGACCAAATTCGGAGGATTGAACCGTTTCTTCAACGGCTACTTAGACCTCATTTCATTGTGGTTCCTGTCCACGTTTGGCATCAAGCCGATGCACTTCTTCGGCTTCTTGGGCTCGCTGATGTTCATACTGGGACTGATTTCTGTAATGATGGTGGGAGCCAACAAGCTATACCAGATGTATAACGGACAGTCCTATCGGCTGGTAACAGAATCGCCCTACTTTTACCTGTCGCTGACGGCTATGATTATAGGCACGCAGCTTTTCTTGGCTGGATTTTTGGGCGAACTGATTTCACGCACCGCCCCTGAACGCAACAAGTATCAGATCGAAAAGGCCATTTGAAAAAGAGGGGATTTAACGATAATCAACGATTAGCTATATGAAGTTTCTACTCAAAAGCATCCTGCTTTGCCTGCTGGTTGGCATGGCGATGGCTTGCTCGGAAGAACCGGACTGTTCGGACAACGCGCGCCGTTACTTGTATTGCAATCTTTACACTACCGACACGGAATACGGTGTGGCACAGCGCGACACGCTCGACTCGCTCAGCATTACGGCTTTTTATACCGATTCAGTCATTTTGAACCGTGAAGCAAACGTCACGACCCTAACCATTCCCCTGCGCTACACGGCAGATTCTACCGAATTGGTGTTCCACTATTCGATGGATGTAACAGACACCCTAATCATCTGCCATGACAACACGCCTTACTTCCTGTCTATGGATTGCGGCTATCAAATGCAACATTCCGTTACAAGCGTAAGCTATAGCCGGCACCGGTTAGATTCCATCCATATTTCAAACCCAGATGCCAATATTTATGGTACAGAGAATCTACAGCTTTATTATTAGCAGTTTATTGCTCTTTTGTTTCTCTGACGGTTTGCGGGCACAGAATGTAGGCAACGATGCCGCCTACATCAATCCCAACGGGCAGCGGCAAATACGCATGAAGTCGGAGGTGAAGGAGGAGAAGAAAGAGGACGATGCTCCCAAGTATCCTCTTTATGGCGGCCTGTCGGTGGGGGTTGACTTGTGGGGACTTGGCAATAAACTTATCGGCAATGACAACCTCAGCGTGGAAGTGGCTGTGGATGCCGATCTGTTGCATACCTTTTTCCCCACCGTAGAATTAGGCTATTCAGATGCCAACTCAGAGGGGGACTTGGGCATTCTTTACAAGGCGTCGGCTCCCTATTTCCGCGTCGGCATAGACTACAATGCGTTCCATAAGAAAAAACATGGGCAACAGCTGTTGGTAGGGTTGCGCTACGGCTTTACCAGCTATAACTATGACATCGAAGGCATCTCGCTGGAAGACGATATTTGGGGCGGATCCATAGGTAACCCTAACCTGGAAGACAACATCTGGGGCGGCAGCCTGCCTTACAGCCATCCCGACATGAAAGGGAAAATGCAGTGGCTGGAAATCTGCCTCGGGCTGCGTGCCAAAATCTGGAAAAGCCTCCACATGGGGTGGACGGTGCGTTATAAGCTCAGGCTGGCCGAGGCCAAAGGCCAATACGGCGATCCTTGGTATGTGCCTGGGTTTGGGAAATACGATTCCAACGTCCTCGGGGTTTCTTATACGATAATCTATAAGTTACCTTATTAACCCTTGTCCTTGTCTATGTCTCTGTTGGAAGTCGTCCTGCTATCCGTTGCCCTTGCGATGGACTGTTTTGCCGTGTCCGTTGCCAGCGGCATCCTGTTGAACGGCTTCCGGCTGCGCCCCATGCTGGTGACGGCTTTCCTTTTCGGGTTCTTTCAGGCATTGATGCCGCTCATCGGATGGGCGGCCGGCCGCGTTTTCAGCCGCTTCATTGAGGATATAGGCCATTGGGCGGCTTTCTGCATCCTTGCCTTTTTGGGCGGCCGCATGATTTATGAATCGCTGAAGAAAGAAGAGGAGCGCCATCCTTTCGACCCCACCAGCCTGAAAGTGGCAGTCGCGCTGGCCGTGGCCACCAGCATAGACGCGCTGGCTGTCGGAATATCGTTTGCAATCTTGGACATCGCAGATTATGCAGAGGTTATGTTCCCTGTCGGCATCATCGGCTTGGCCTCGTTTGTCTTCTCGCTGGCAGGACTGGCTCTCGGCGTCAAGTGCGGCCGCGGTTTAGCCCGCAAGATAAAGGCCGAACTGCTTGGGGGTGTCATCCTTGTCCTGATTGGCGCGAAAGTATTGGTTGAACACTTGTTTCCCAGTTAAAGAATAGAACATGAACAAGAAATCTTGCGCCAACGCCTTGTGGCTGGCTCTTCTCCTGTTGGGCACCGTTTGGGCCTTAGCCCGCCGCGACCGCCCGCAAAGCTATCGTACCGACCGCGGAATGGCATTCGGCACTCTTTATGCCGTGACTTACCAGCACGGCGCCGACTTGCACGAAGACATCGAGCAATGCCTGAAAACATTCGACGGGTCGCTTTCCCCCTTCAACGACACGGCCATTATCAGCCGCGTCAACCGCAACGAGACGGTGAAAGCGGACACGCTCTTCGCCAACGTGTTCCGCAGGAGCATGGAAATCTCCCGCCAGACCGGCGGCGCCTTCGACATCACCGTGGCGCCTTTGGTGAACGCCTGGGGATTTGGCTTCCGGGACGGAGCCTTTCCCGACTCCGGCATGATAGACAGCCTGCGGGCCTTTGCCGGATACGAGAAGGTCCGCCTCACCGATGACGGATACATCGAAAAGCAAGACCCTCGCCTGATGCTTACGTGCAGCGCCGTGGCCAAAGGTTACGGCGCGGATGTGGTGGCGGGCATGCTGAGCCGCCGCGGCGTGAAGAACTACATGATAGACATCGGCGGGGAAGTTGTGGTGCGCGGCCGGAATCCTGACGGCCGGCCGTGGCGCATCGGCATCAGCAAGCCCGCGGACGATTCCCTTTCGCTGAACCAGAACCTGCAAGCCGTGCTCCGCGTCGCCGACGCGTGCATAGCCACTTCCGGCAACTATCGCAACTATTACTACCGCGAAGGGAAGAAATACGGCCACACCATCGACCCGCGCACGGGCTATCCCGTCCAGCACAGCATCCTTTCGGCCACCGTGATCGCCCGCGACTGCATGAGCGCCGACGCCTATGCCACCGCCTTTATGGTGATGGGCTTGGACAAAGCCAAACAATTTGCGCGGAACCATCCCGAGATAGATGCCTACTTCATCTATGCGGACTCCGCGGGAGCATTGCGGACATTCGGCACCGATGGCATGGCGCGCTATCTGCCTGCCGAGTAAGAAAAGCTTATGAAATCCATGCTTAAGCCCCCGTCTGAACTTGCGACGGGACTCGCCGAAGGCAAAGCCCTTGGAATCAAGCGGA
>CAYSIQ010000004.1:6021-33356 GCA_964431195.1 uncultured Bacteroides sp. | reverse complement strand
CAAGCGGACGCCGAGGTAGCTACCAAGTGGATGCCGAGGTAGCTACCAAGCGGACGTCGAGGTAGCTACCAAGCGGACGCCGGGGCGGCTGCCAAGCGGACGGCGTCATTAAAAAAACGCCCCGCCGCATGCGCCGCCCGATGCCAAAACATCCGCGTACGCTTGCAGATGTGGAAAACTTTCGCGAATTTTGCGCGCAAGATTGAGACGTAAATCTTTAAAATATTAATTCAGCCAGCAAGTATGAAATACGCGCTCGTGACGGGAGGCTCGCGCGGACTGGGCAGAGCCGTTTGCCAGCGAATAGCCCGGATGGGCATACCGGTCGTTATCAATTACCAGTCGAACGCCGCGGCGGCCGAAGAGGCCAAGGCCTTGGCGGAGGCGGAAGGCGCCAGCGCGGAGCTGCTCCCTTTCAACGTCTGCGCGAAAGCGGAAGTGGACGCCGCCCTGTCTGCATGGGAGGACAAACATCCCGATGACTACATAGCCTACCTGGTGAACAATGCCGGCATCCGTCGCGACAGCGCGATGTATATGATGCCCGAGGAAGATTGGCATGCCGTCATCGGCACGTCCCTCGACGGCTTCTTCTACGTTACCCGCCCGCTATTGCCCAAGATGATGATGCGCAGGCACGGAGGCAGGATCGTCAACATGGCTTCCCTCTCCGGGCTGAAAGGCATGCCCGGCCAGGCCAACTACAGCGCGGCCAAGGCGGCCCTGATAGGCGCGACCAAGGCCTTGGCGCAGGAAACGGCCGCGCGCAACGTCACTGTAAATGCCGTGGCGCCCGGCTTTATCGAAACGGACATGACCAAAGACCTGCCTCAAGACGAGCTGAAGAAGCTGATACCCATGCAACGTTTCGGAAGGCCCGAGGAAGTAGCCGCCGCAGTCGCCTTCCTCTTGTCTGACGATGCCGCCTACATCACGGGCGAAGTCATTTCTGTCAACGGAGGCCTGTACACATGAACCGGGCGTGCCTCCGATAAGCAATACGCCTCGCCATGATCCGACTTCCGCAGCCCCAAGACATAAGCCCGCTGGACCTCCTGCCCCAGCGGCCGCCCTTTGTCATGATTGACCGCCTGACTTGTTGCGACGAGGAAACGGCAAGCGCCCGCTTCACCGTAAGGGAAGACAACCTCTTCATAGAAAAAAACGCGCTGCTGGCTTCGGGCTTGATTGAAAACATGGCTCAAACGTGTGCCGCCCACCTGGGCTACCGCAACCTGGCGGGCGGGCTGCCGGTAAAGATAGGATATATCGGCGCCGTCAGCCGCCTGCGCTTGTCGCGCGCCCCGAAAGTGGGCGAAACGATCGACACGGCCATCCGCATCGAAGAAGAACTGCTGGGCACGACATTGGCGGACGTGAAAGCCTGCATCGGGGAAGAAACCATTGCCACAGCGAGAATGAAAATAGCCGTCCGATAGGCAGGCAAGATGCCGATGCTAAAGACAAACGACTTAAATAACCTACCGGCTAAAACCTTTAGACAATGCTACTGGGCAGTTTCTTTGAACTATGCGGCGAAGAGGGCGGGCAAGACAGCCCGGTCTTCCGCATCCGCCTCCATCCCGGCCACGAGATTTTCCGGGTCCACTTCCCCGGGAAACCGGTTGTGCCGGGCGTATGCTTGATACAGATCGTGACAGAACTGTTGGCGCGCCACTTGGGATGCGAAGTTTATCTGAGCGATATTAAGAACGTAAAATACATGGCCGCGATCTCGCCGGAAGAAGGGACGGAGTTGGACGTGCAATGCCAGCACATCAGTGTCGAAAACGATTCGTGCAAAGTGTCTGCGGCAGTGAGCCGGGGCGAACGGATGTTCTCTCAAATGTCAATGACCTACCAGGTGGCGCGCAACCATTCAAAGGAATAAAGCGGGGAAATTGGCGGAAAGGCATACAGGCGCAAGGGGCGGCTGGAAGATGCAGGTGCGGGACTTGCGCCGCGCGTGCACGGAGCGTGAGCCGTTCAAGCATGGAGCAGATGCCGTGCGTGTATGGGGCAAGGCGGATGCAGGTACGCGCCGGGTTCTTTCATGCGCATGGGTTTCCAATGGAATGCGTATTATTAAAAAGATGCTTCAAGTGTCATCCCCCTGCCCCGATTGCAAAGGCCGGGCGGCTTCCCGCCGACAGGAGTTTTTTTGCCAGATGCCCATAAAATCCGCAGCATTCATCCAGTTCGGCTTGTCACGGCACTTATGCTTCCCGGCTTCGGCCGTGGATTTCGCCCGCTGCAATGCAAGTTCTTTGCCAAAATCGTCTGCCATACCATAAAATTCGGTAACTTTGACCTCTGGAAAGCATAACGGAAACCGTTATGCTTCACATGAATCCATTCTAAGGTCTGTTTGAGGAACGAAAGGAACAAGAGGAAACATTAACGCCCATGAAAATTCTTCATACCAGCGACTGGCATTTGGGACATACCTTTTATGGCTACGACCGCGCCGAGGAGCAGGCCGGATTCCTCCGGCAATTAGCCGCGATCGTTGCGGAGGAACGTCCTGACGTGATGGCGGTGAGCGGCGATGTCTATCATTATTCCAACCCGTCCGCATCCACTCAACGCATGTACACAGACGGGATGCTATGCATCCACGAGGCGTGTCCCTCCATGCGCATTGTGGTGACAGCCGGCAACCACGACAGCAGCTCAAGGCTGGAAATTGACAGCAGTTTGTGGCTGCATTTCCGGGTGAACGTGGTAGGGCATATCGCCCGCGACGGCGATGAGGTGGACTGGGAAAAGCATCTTATCGAGGTGGATGACGAAGCGGGCAACCCTTTGGGCGTCATTGCCGCCGTGCCGCATATTTACCCCCAAAACTATCCGGTTATAGGCGACTGCCCCCGCGAGCAACGCCAGGCCTGCTTTTTCCAGGCCTTGCTGGATAAAGCCCGGCAAAAACGGGGCGAGCGGGCGTTGCCCATCGTGCTTATGGCTCACTTGGCCATTGCCGGAAGCGACCGGGCCGGGCAGGAAGAAGCGATTGGCGACATCGAATATGTTCCGCTAAGCGACTTGGGGGACGGGTATGACTACATGGCATTAGGCCATATCCATCATCCGCAGGACTTGACAGCCAAGGCGCGGTATTGCGGGACGCCCGTAGCGGTCAGCTTTGACGAAAACTGCCGACATTCCGTTTCGATTGTAGAGGCAGAAGCCGGACAGCTTCCCCGCATACGCACCGTTGAGATTCAAAATCCATTGCCGCCGGTCACAATTCCCGCCGCGCCTCTGCCTTTTGACGAGGCCTTGCGGGCTTTGGAGTCTTTCCCCGGCAACCGGCCTGCCTATGTCCGCCTGAACGTGTCGTTTACGGGCTACTTGCCGCAGGGCTGTTACGAGAAGGCTGTCCATGCCGCGCAGGGGAAAAAATGCCGGTTCTGCTACATCAAATCCAACAAGGAAGGCCGTGCGCAGGAGGATGCGCACGCCGCCGTTTCCGTGCAGGACATCAAAAAGAAATCCCCGCTGGACATCGCCCGCCTTTATTACAAAGAGAATGTAGGCGAAGAGATGGATGAAGAACTGTGCGAGCTGATGAAGTTTGCCATCCAACAAGTTTATGCCGGGAAATCTGAATAAATCCCTTTCTCCATGAAACTCCTGAAACTTGACATTAAGAACATTGCCTCCATTGAAACGGCCGCCATCGACTTTCAAGAAGAGCCGTTGGGGGAAGATTCCCTCTTCCTGATTTGCGGTGAAACAGGTGCCGGGAAAACGACCTTGTTGGATGCCATCTGTTTGGCGCTCTACAACCAGACCCCCCGCATGAACCGGGCCGAGAACGAACGGTATAAAGACTTGTCAAACGTCTTCTCCAACAGGAAAGAGGAAATCGCCATCAACGACAACCGCCAGCTGATGCGGCGCAATACGGAAGAGGCATGGGCAAGACTGGAATTTATCGGTTCAAACGACATCCATTACATCGCCCAATGGTATGTGGCCCGCGCACGGCTGAAAGCAACGGGCAGCGTACAGAACAGCAAATGGACACTGCTGAACCGGAAGGCCGGAACAGAACTGAAGAAAGTGACGGAGATAAAGGAAGAAATCCAAAAAGCCATCGGGCTGAATTTTGACCAGTTCTGTCGTACCGTTCTATTGGCGCAGGGAGACTTTACCAAGTTCCTGCAAAGCAAGGAAAGCGAAAAATCCGATATTCTGGAGAAGCTGACGGGCACCTCTATTTATACTGAAATAGGCGCGGAAATCTTTGCCATCACCAAGCAAAAACGTTCAGAGTACGAAACGCAGATGCAAAAGGCAAAATGGGTGAAACTGCTGACAGACGAAGAGAAAGCAACCATCGAAGCCGGCATCGCTGCCAAGAAAAACGAAGTGCTCGCGCTGAAGAAAGACAAGGCTGCCGCCTCCTTTAAAGCAGACTGGCTGAAACAGGAAATTCAACTGCAAGCGGAACAAGCCCGGCACAGGCAAGAATGGGAAGAAAAAGAAAGAATACTCAAGTCGGACGACTTTAACCGGCGGGTGCTACTTGTCAACGAATGGGCACTTGCCTCCGATGCAAGAAATCAACGGAAACGCCAAACGGAATGCAACCGGTTAGTGGCAGAACTGTCTGAAAAGATGGAACAGCAGAGGGATGAGTTTATCCGCCTTTGTTGCGGGCTGAACTACTTGAATGACCGCATGCGGCGGCAACAGGAATTGCGGGACGAAACAGGACGGTACCTGCACAGCCGGCAGCCGCTGGCGCCGATGCTTGAACAAAGCCAGAGCATCATCGCCAGACTTCGTGCCGCACTGGCTTCCCGGCATCAGGCCGCCACTTACATACAGGAAAAACAGGATTTGGAGAAGCAAGTTCCCCAACAAGAGCAACGTTATCGGCAAGATCAAAAGACAGCTGAACAATGTGCACAGGAAAACCGGAAAAAGCAAACGGAAATTGACACGTTCAATGCCCGACTGGCTGACATGCACGTGGAAACAGTGCAAGCCAACAAGGAGAGGTTGGAAAACGAACGCGCCCATCTGATAAACGCGAAAAACGCTTATGGCAACGCCTGCGAGAAGCAAGAAATGCTTCTCGCCGCCACCCGACAGGAGCAACAACTCCACATGAAGCTGGAAGCCCTGCAAAAGGAGACGCCGATCCTGCACGCCGCCCTCGGACAGGCTGAAAAGGACTTCGCCGAGTTCAAGTCGCTCTATGAGCTTCAAGAGCTTTCGGTGAAAGATTGGGTAATGGAAACACGTGCCCGGCTGCGCATCGGGAATCAATGTCCCGTATGCGGGCAGGAAGTGAAAACATTGCATCGGGATGAAGACTTCCGGTCGGCCTTGCTTCCGCTGAAAAAGAAACTGGATGAAAAGGAAGATGCCTACCGAAATGCAATGCTTAATTTGAAAGCCAACGAGAATAACCTTTTCACCTATGGAAACCTGCTGGAAGAAAGCATACGAAACGCGGCGATACTCCGGCACGAATACGAAGCGGCCTTTCGGAATCAGCAAGCGATGTTTGCCCGCTGCCAAATTCCCGTTGATGCGCCCCAACCGGAAGAAAGCATCAACCGGTACATTCAGCTCAACCAAGAGCAGACAGGACAGGTAAAGACGCAATTGGACAACATACAAGCCCTGACCAAACACATCGCCGCCCTGCAAAAAGAGAAAGACAAGCTGCAAGAAACGACGGAAGAAGCGCAAAGAGCCTGCATTGCCACCGAAAAGGAATTGAACGGCCTGAAAAACAGAATAACCAACTTGCATACGCTGGCCGGCAACGAGACCCGTTCTGCCAATGCTGCCATAGAGGAAGCCGGTGTGCTTATCACTTTGAACGGCTGGAGAAGCGAATGGGAAGCACAGCCAGAAGAATTCATCAAACGGCTGAGCCGGGCAGCCGGCACTTTCCTTGCCAAGCAGCAGGAATACATTAAACTGAACAATATCTGCGCCCTGCAACGCCAAGAAGCTGACAGTATAAACCTTACCCGGCAAGCCGTCTGCGAGTTATGCCCCGAATGGGCTACGTTGACCGCTCCTTCCGCCTGGGAAATCATGAACTTGACCAGATCGTGGAGTACTTTTCATGCTAACTTGAGTGCCACATGCCAACAGCTTGCCACCACTAAGAAGACATTGCAAGCACTGAACGACAGCTTAACGCGCTTTCTGGCCCAATACCCCGACATCAGCGCAGAGCGGTTGAATTACCTGTGTACTTTATCCAACGAAACCATCGAAGTCGTCCGCAAGGCTTTGCAGGATGCTAATGAGCAGGCTATATCTGCCCGTTCGGCTTACGAACTATCCAAGGCAAATTTGGAAACCCACCTGGAGCATAAGCCCGAACTGGAAGAAACAGACACGCCTGAAAACCTGGACATCCTCATCAAACGGATAGAGGATGATACCGCTTGCTGCCAGCAGGCCATCGGGCAAGGCCAGGCACAACTGGAGCAAGACCGCAGGAACCTTCTCAGCGTGAAAAACGAAAAAGAAAAAGCCGACCGGTTGTATGCCGTATTTCTGAAATGGGACAGGTTGCGCCAGCACTTCGGTGATGAGAAAGGAAAGGTTTTCCGAAACATTGCCCAAAGCTATGTGTTGAACGAACTACTGTGCGGCGCCAACCAGTACCTGCAACAGTTCACCAACCGCTATGCACTGGAGTGCCAGCCCGGTTCGCTCACCATTCTCCTGCGCGATTTCTATCAGGGAGGCGTCGCGCGTCCGGCCTGCACCCTGTCCGGTGGAGAAAGTTTTCTGGTATCGCTTTCGCTGGCGTTGGGGCTGTCCTCGCTCAGCCGCCAAAGCCTGTCGGTTGACACGCTCTTCATTGACGAAGGGTTTGGCAGCCTGAGCAGCGACTACCTCGACACGGTGATGGATACGTTGGAAAAACTTCACCGGATGGGCGGGAAGAAAGTGGGCATCATTAGCCATATCGAGGGACTGAAAGAACGCATCAAGACACAAATACAGGTAAAAAGAATTGACAACTCGCGAAGTCGCATAGAAGTTTGCAGTGGCCGGTAACGGCAGGCATGCGCAGGAAGACAGGCGGGCAACATTTTTCCGGCGCACAACGTATGCGCCCGCCGGGATTTTGCCTACTTTTGCAAACGCATTGCAAGATAGGAGCATATAGAGAAATGAAAAAGTTCATGCATGGAGCAAGGCTGGTTCCCAAAGGCTATTCCGACGAAATAGAAAACAAGCTGCAACACTTCAAGAAAGAGGGCTGCAGAATACCCGACAGGCACCTGCTCCGCACCCCCGAACAGATTGGCGGCATCCGCGAAAGTGCCCGCATCAACACGGCCTTGTTGGATTGCATCGCCGAGAATATCCGCGAAGGCATGTCTACGGCCCAAATCGACCATTTGGTTTATGCCTTTACCACCGACCACGATGCCATCCCCGCCCCGTTCCTTTATGAAGGCTATCCGAAAAGCGTGTGCGTCAGCATCAACGACGTGGTATGCCACGGCATCCCCGACGCCAAAACGTTCCTGCGCAACGGAGACATTGTGAATGTGGACGTATCAACCATCTACAAGGGATATTTCTCCGATGCCTCGCGCATGTTCATGATTGGGGAAGTCAGCCCCGAAATGAAACGGTTAGTGGAAGTGACACGCGAATGCCGCGATATCGGCATCCAGGCCGCCCAGCCGTGGGCACGCTTGGGCGACGTGGGAGCCGCCATACAGGAACATGCCGAAAAAAACGGGTATAGCGTGGTGCGCGACCTGTGCGGGCACGGCTGCGGCATCAAGTTCCACGAAGAGCCTGACGTGGAGCACTTCGGCAAACGGGGAACCGGCATGCTGATTGTGCCGGGCATGACTTTCACCATCGAGCCAATGATTAACATGGGGACTTATGAAGTTGTCTTTGACGAAGACGACGGATGGACTGTCTATACCGAAGACGGGAAACCATCCGCCCAATGGGAAAGCCAGCTGCTGATAACGGAAACCGGGAACGAAATTCTGACGCAGTAACCTCCCGCCCAGTCGTCAAACTCTGTGGAACTACTGAGGAAAGTGATGAAGCAGAAACGAACGGGATTAAAAGGATAGATCCGACTCCCTTATAAACAGCCCGTTATTCCGTGTGCGCACGGGGCATGCCCCGTATGTGCATGGAGCATGCCCCGTGCACGCACGCAGCGAAGCGCGTATTGGCAGTCACTCTCATTGCCTTTGGAGTTATTGGTAACGGCCTTTACTAGGATGCGTAAATAAAGCAGGCTTCAACCCCGCCCTCATAGGTGGAGTGTGCCTGCATGGCGTTTACCCGATTAAATCATGTTAGATTGTTTGATAAGAGTAATGGCAAAACCGCTACCTTTGCAGAATAAATTACTTGCAACAGACAGGCAAAGGGCTTTGCTGTCTGTTCAAGGGCAACAAGAGTTCAATGATTATGCGACTAATTTATGCTTTATATGGATGGCTGGCAGCTTGCTGCTTTTTTTATGTTGGTTGTACTTCTACGACTCTTCCTTGCCATTCGTTTCTGGCTGATGCGCTGCACGGCTTTGAAAACCCGCAAGATTCTGCACGTACAAAAGTTTGGTGGTTTCATGGCGAGACAGAAACTACACGTGAGGGGATTACTGCCGATTTGGAGGCTTTCCGACGTGCAGGCATCGGTGGCGTGGTTTATTATGACCAAGTGCATTCTGAAAGGGCGGCGGCATTGGATGCTTTTTCAAGTGAATGGTGGTCGATGCTGTATTTTGCAGCTCGGGAGGCCGAACGCCTTGGGCTGAGTTTTGAAGCACATGTCTCTAACGGGTTTGTCGCCGGCGGCCCGTGGATTACGGAAGAATTGGGCATGCAGATGTTGGCTGCCTCCGACACTTTGGTACATGGCGGGCGAAGTTTCTGTGGGAGATTGCCTCTTCCACGGAATAAATACAGCTATTATCATGATGTCGCGGTATTGGCTTTCCCTGTCTCCAGAGATCAATGGATAGCGAGTGATGCGCTTCTTCCTGCCGTAACTTCTAACTTGCCAAATTTCCCTGCGGCGCGTATCTTCTCAAAACATGGCCCATTAGTATGGATTCCTGCTCAGGACTCCGGCAAACCGGTTTATTTGAACCTGGATTTTGGCAAGAAGTTTACTGCACGGAGCATTACTTATCAGGTGCGCCCGCGCGGGAAAGCTACGACAAGTGCCACGAATGTTCCTGCTCCTCCGGGAAATGTGTTTGTGGGAACGGGATACCAAGTATTGCCTGATTTAGGTGAACTGGAAGTGTCGGATGATGGAATACATTACACGAAAGTCTGTGCATTAAAGCCCATTTATAAAGCCCATTCCTCATGGAAACAGAAAACGGTGTCATTCCCTGCTGTCGCAGGGCGGTATTTCCGTTTGAACCTGCATGATTGGCATATGGAAAATGAAAGCAACCGGAACATACAATTGGGTAATGTGGTATTGTCCCCGCAGGCAAAGATTGACCAATGGGAAGAGAAAGCAGGACTGTATTCCGAGTATATAGGGAAAGACCGTACGCCGCCTTACCGGCAGAATGAAGTGATAGGCCGGAATAAAATTGTGGATATTTCTCAATTCATGAAGGCGGATGGGATGCTCTCGTGGAATGTGCCGGCAGGGGACTGGGTGATAATGAGATTTGTCAATATCCCTACCGGTGGGAAGATTAAACATGGCCGTGCCAATTTGATGGGGCTGGAATGTGATAAAATGTCTGTGGCCTCAACAAAAGTGCAATGGAACAATTATTTCAAGGTTATTTTGGATTCTTTGGCGAAACACGGCTTACCGTTGCATGGGATGGCAATGGATAGCCATGAGGCAGGTTCTCAGAATTGGACTCCCGGCTTTGATGTTGAATTCCTGAAAAGGCGCGGTTATGATTTGAAGAGTTTCCTGCCCGCAATGTTGGGGTATGTTGTAGGAAGCCCGGAAGAAGCGGACGGAGTCCTGTATGATGTCCGCCGTACGATAGCGGATTTGATTTCGGATAACTATTATGGAACTTTAAACGAACTTTGCAGGGAGGCAGGAGTGCATTTCACGGCGCAAGCCACTGGTAATGCGCTTTGCATTGTAGCTGATCCTATCCAGGCAAAGGGGAAAGTGGATATTCCTCAAGGTGAATTCTGGGCTATCCATCCGGACGGGAATTACGATATAAAAGAAAGTGCTTCCGCCGCTCATATATATGGTAAAAAGATTGCTTCTGCAGAGGCGTTTACCGATGTAAAGTTCAGCCATTCCCTTGCTTATATGAAGTCTTTGGCCGATAACGCTTATTGCTATGGCATCAACGAGTTCGTAGTGTGCGCTTCGGCTTATCAGCCTTGGTTGGATAAATTGCCGGGAAACACAGGAGGAGGGCGTCATTATTGTTTGAATAGGAATAATACTTATTGGCAGTATAGCAGACCTTTCTGGGACTACCAGGCGCGTTGCGCTTATATGATGAGGCAGGGGATGCCGGTAGTTGATTTATGCGTTTATTTAGGCGAGAATGCACCGGTAAAAATACTGACACATCGTCTGCCGGATATACCAAGTGGTTATGACTTTGATGCTTTCACCTCGGATGCCCTGTTTAACAGGATGTCTGCAAAGAAAGGACAGGTTTCCTTGCCTGACGGCATGAGTTACCAGATGATGGTTTTACCCGGGAATGGGGAACTGACTTTAGCAGCATTAAGAAAGATTGCGGGATTGGTCAAACAGGGGGTGAAAGTATATGGGCGCAGGGCTGCTTATTCGGGTTCTTATGCTGATATTGCAGAAAAGGAGGAATATAAAACCTTAGTGGAACAACTTTGGGGAAGCAAGCCTGCTCCTTTCGGCATCAATCGTTATGGGAAAGGAACTGTATATTGGGGAATGGCATTGGCTGAAGCCCTTAATGAGGCCGGCTTGAAACCGGATATCCGAATGAACAGAGGAAATATGAAGAAAGATAAAATCTGGTTTGCCCATCGTCAATTGGAAGATGCTGATGTTTATTTTTTGAACAACCATACAGACTCGGTCGTAATCGATACTTTCTCCTTTCGGGCTCATAGGAAAGTGGCTGAATTATGGAATCCGGTTACCGGATTAAGATATGCCTTGTCCTCGACAACATCTGGTGAAGGAGTGCAGACTTGCCCATTGGCCATGGCTCCCCATGAGTCTTGTTTTGTGATACTTTCGGAACATAAATCCGGTGATTATTTATCTTTGCCTCTGACGGGAGAGAAGAGGATAAAAAAGATAGAAGGAACTTGGAATGTGTATTTTGACCCCAAAATGGGTGGCCCCGGCGAGGTGAAATTTGACAAGTTAACGGACTGGACTTTAAATGCCGATGCTGGCATCCGTTATTACTCAGGTACGGCTGTTTACAGGAAAGTAGTTAAAATGCAGCAACCTGAGGAGGGGGAACGTTTGCTCTTGCAGTTCCCCACTTTGGCAGATATGGCTCGCATACGGGTAAATGGTCATGAGGCAGGTATCGTCTGGTGCTCTCCTTGGCAGGTTGACATTACAGACTGGGTTCTTCCAGGAGAGAATAAGCTGGAAATCGAAGTGGCTAATTCATTGATGAACCGGATGATAGGTGATGCCGCTCTGCCGCAGGCAAAACGGATTACATGTGCTGTTCCGGAAATAGCTTCACCGGATGACGAGTTGCTGCCTTCCGGCATCATCGGGGACATGGCATTGATTTATATAAACGTGAGTTCGATATAGCTTAAAACATTTTTAAGTTGCCCGTCATTGATAAAATCCGTAAATGGCGGATTCTCAAAGAAAGCGGCAAGTAGCCATGGCTGGGGGAGCGTCAGCCATGGAATTGTTGAATGGCCTGTCTTTTGCACTAATTAAGGGACGGACAACGCAAATTTATGCGGCGGTGTTGGATTGCTTGTCAAAGATTGGCTAACTTTGTGCAACCAATCTTTCACTGGCGGACGGATAAAGAGGAGGGAAAGAAAGATGGTGGCCGTTTATAAAGTGGAAAAGCGTTGAGACACCTCGCCTGCATAGTAACAAGTATTGTTCTGCCTTGCCTGTTCCTGCCGTTGCGGGGGACAGCGGGCGGCGTGGCCGGCAATCCGTATGGGGCGCGGGGGGTGATGGCTGACTCCATAATGGAGAAGGTGCTTTTCTTTGCTCCCCTCTACGAGGGCATCATTGATGAATACCGGGCGGGGCTTTACATCAAGGGGCAGGTCAACATACGCAAGAGGAACTACCTGCTGCGCTTCCTGCCCACCATGTTCCGCCTGCGCCGGGGCGTGAATGACTACATGATGGAGACTTATAGCGAACTGCACTTTACCGCCCCTGACATTTATGACCAGAAAGTGAAAGCCAGCGTGGGAACTGCCTCGGAATTGTGGGAAGCTGACGGGCGGCTGCTCGAATATTTCCGCGTCAACATCTATTCGCCTTCGTTGCTTTATGACAAACTGCTTTCGCCCTTGGCACCCAATGCGAAGAAATATTACACGTACTACGTTGACACCGTGACGGGACTTCCGCACGACCGGCAGTATAAGATCCGCTTTGTGCCTACGAACCAAAGTTTCCAGCTGGTGGGCGGCTACATGGTAGTGAGCGGTGATGTGTGGAGCGTGCGCGAGATGCGTTTTTCGGGACGTTCAGAATTGTTCCGCTTCAACAACTTGCTACGCATGGGGGAGGTGGGCGCACCCGATGAATTCTTGCCAGTCCATTGCGACATGGCTGTGAATTTCAACCTGCTGGGCAACGTGGTTGATGCTTTCTATGTGGCGGCACTGGATTATACCGAAATCCGCAAGGAAGAAGGGCAGAAACCCCGGAAGCCCGACAAATCGCCATACGACCTGTCCGCCTCCTACACGTTGCAGACCGACACCAATGCTTACCTACGCGACACCGTGTCGTTCAACGCGTTGCGGCCTATCCCGCTCACTCCCCGCGAGCAGGCGGTATACCACGACTTCTTTGCGAACATAGACACATCGCGCGTTCGTGGAAAGCCGAAACGCCGGCGTTTGGAGTTCTGGGGCAGGGTAGGCGATGCCCTTATCAGCCGCTATACGGTCAATCTCAGGAAGATTGGAAGCGTGCGCTGCTCGCCATTGTTTAATCCGCTTCTGTTGAGTTATAGCGGTTCTAACGGCGTGTCCTACCGGCAGGAGTTCATATACAACCGTTTGTTTCCGGGCGACCGCCTGTTGCGCATTGCGCCACGCATCGGCTACAACTTTACCCGGAATGAGTTTTACTGGCGCGTCCGTAGCGACTTTGACTATTGGCCAAGCAAGCAAGTAGCCTTGCACGTCGAGGTGGGGAATGGGAACCGGATTTACAGCAGTGAGATGCTCGATGAACTCAAAGCCATCCCGGACAGCATTTTCGACTTCGACCAGATCCACTTGGACTATTTCAAGGATCTTTATTTCACCTTGCAGCACAGTTGGGAGATGGTGAACGGTTTGACGCTTGATGTGGGTCTTTCCATTCACCGGCGGACGGAAGTCGAACGCTCCAATTTTGAACAGGCTTTTCCCGATTCGCCTCCCCTAAGGCAGGCTGGCGGGAATTCCATTTCATCCCTGTCCCCTTATCCCGATTTGAATCCTGATGTATTCAAACGTTTCCGGCATACATACAGCAGCTTTGCCCCCCAGTTGCGCCTCACGTGGTCGCCTGGGCAATATTACTATATGGACGGGAAACGCAAAGTGAATCTTTACTCCGAATATCCTCGCATCTCCATTGAGTGGGAACGGGGCATCAAGAGCATATTGAAGGGTTCGGGCGGCTATGAGCGCATTGAGATGGATGCGCAGTACGACCTGCCGTTAGGGCTGATGCGCAGCTTGTATTTCAGGTTGGGATGGGGGGCTTTCACCAACCAAGAAGAACTTTACTTTGTGGACTTTGCCAACTTGCGGCGTTCCAACCTGCCAACGGGGTGGAACGATGATATCGGCGGCGTGTTCCAGTTGCTGGACGGCCGTTGGTACAATTCTTCGCGCAACTATGTCCGCGGGCATGTCACCTACGAAGCTCCTTTCTTGCTGTTGCCCCACCTGAGCAAATATACCAAATACGTCCTTAACAAGCGTTTGTATTGCAACATGCTGTTTGTGCCCCACTTGAATCCATACATTGAGTTGGGGTACGGCATTGGTACGCACGTGTTCGATTTCGGCTTGTTTGCCGGTTTTGCCAATTTCAAATATCAGGAGGTCGGGGTGAAATTTACATTTGAACTATTCAATCGGTGATAAAACATGTTCTGTGCATGCTATTTTTTGCCTGGTTTCGTGCTATTTTCCGCATCGGTTTGGCGGCCGAAAGTGCGATATTCCAAGGGCGTGAAACCGGTATGCTTCTTGAATAGGGAAAAGAAATGTTCGGCGGAGCGATAGTTCAGTCGGTAAGAAATCTCCTTGGCAGACTGCGATGTGCCCACCAGCAACTGCTTGGCTTTGCGTAACTTGAGTTCTTGGAAATATTTGCCGGGCGAGTAGCCCGTGCAGTTCTTGAACACCTTGCGGAACCAAGAGTAGCTGATGTTGAGCTTCATGGCTAATTCTTCGGGGGCTACGTTCTTGAACACGTTTTCGTTCATGATAATTTTGGCCTGCTCAATCTTTTGGGCAACATCGCTAATCTCGAATAGCTTGTTTTTCGAGGCAGACAATACCAGCCCCAGCATGTGCATCACAATACCGCCCAAATATTGTTGGGATGAAATCTTGTCGGCCTCGGCTACTTCAAGGGCGCGGGTGTAGAGTGATACCAGCTCCTCGTTCAGTCCTATTTCCAATACCTGATTCTCTTTGGAGAGGAAGCCTCCTTTGGTCAGGTTGTCAATGGCCGGACCTTCAAACCCGATGTAATATTCGTTCCAACCAGTCTGCTGATAGGGATGGTACGTATGCCACTGACCGGGGAACAACACCATCAGCCGTCCCTTGCACACTTGTTTTTCGGGGGTAGATTCTGAAGAAAACAGTCCTCGCCCTTTGGTGATGTAAACCAATTGGTATTCGCGCAACACACGTCCTTTCAAGCAGTTGAAAAAATAGCCGGAAGGATGATTGCCCACGGGGTAGGGCGAATGCGGCTGAATGGCTTGGAATCCCACAGTATTCACCCATATCCCGAATTTGCGATCCATATCGTTTACGATAAGATACTTGAACTCGACATCCAAATCATTGTAATTCTTGTTCATGGTTGTGCTTTTAGGATTACTCCGGCCAAAAATAGAAATTATTTCCAAATTGCACAGGCGTTGGAACGAAAAATAATGCACTCCCGGTTTCCTATTCTCTTGGACAAGTATCAGTGCCCCCCCCAAAAAAAGAAAGGGAAGCCGCAGCAGCATAGATGCGCCCGACTTCCCTTTATCGTAAAGAGTGTTCCGTCTTTTATTTAGGCAGATGGAAAGCTACGGACATTTCTTTCATTTGTTCCGTGCTCATGCCTTCCGGTTCAAAGCCCATGTTCTTGGCTGCGATATAGATAAGTGCCGACTTGTTCAGCACATCCACTTGGTCGAAAGCAGTCATGGCATCTACGTCTACGGCGAACACGCCATGTTTCTCCCACATCACGACATCATAATCGTCCAGTTCTTTGATGGTGGCTTCGGCTAGTTCCACCGAGCCGGGTAGTTTGTAAGGGATGATGCCCAAGCCGCGCGGGCAAAATGCTTTGGTTTCGGGAATCATGCTCCACAGCAGGTTGCCGGCAACGTCTTTCTCTAAGAACTTGCGGCAATGCGTCATCGCCACCAATTCGATGGGGTGTGTATGGATGGATGCTTTGCAGGGAGAACTTTTCCCGATGAGGTAGTTGTGTACGCTCAAGTGCGAGGGCAACTCGGAAGTTGGCTGTACGGGTTCATCGGCGATGATGACATAGCTGGCGCAGTCATCCAGGATGCGGATAATCGATCCGTTCTCCATGGGGCGGCGAGCCAAGTCGCGCATACGCTTGTTAGTCCCTTTGCAGTAGAAATAGCAGCCTTTCAGGTTGGGCAGTGTCGTCCCGATGGATTTCACTTCGCTGATGGCGGGCAAGGCTTTGATGGCATCGTCCACATATTCAGTGATGTTTATCGTGATATTTCCACCGTTGCGTTCAGCCCAGCCTTTCTGCCAAAGATAACCGGCGACTTCGGCCACTTTATCCACTTCGGCAGTTAACGCAGGATGGTTTGTTAAGATTGATTTCATATTTTCCAATTCGTTAGTTGATTATTAATTTTAGTCTTCTCAACAGATTACTTCAGCAACTGCGGCAAGAAAGAAGAGACAATCAATACCACCAAGCCAATGATAAGTATCCAAATCGTTTTTTGCGTGCATCCTTTCCATTCTTTCAGGAGAATGCCCCACACGTTGGAGAACGTTACGTTCAGCGACATCAAGATACACCAAGAAAAAGTGAGCAGTACGGGCGAAGCATCCAGGAATCCCTTTCCTAAGCTCAGGCCAAAGAACTGGCTGTACCACAGTACGCCTGCCAACGCGCAAAACAAGATGTTGTTGGCATAGAGGGCAGTCTTTCCATAATCAGCCCACGTCTTGTTCTTGGAGTTTTGGTAGAAACAATAGGCTGCATTCGTTATAAATCCGCCTAATGTCACCATGAAAGTGGCGGGCAGTGTCTTGTAAATGTCTGCGCTCTCGTTAAAGCACAAGCTTTCGCCAAATCCCAATCCGATGCTGAAACAGGCACTCATGAATCCGGCCAATAATGCCACAATGATACCTTTGGTGAAATTGAAGTCTTTGACGGCTTCCTTTTTCTCCTCTTCGCTCAAGCTGGCCGATTTCAAACTTCCTGCATAACCGATGATGGCGATGCCCACCAAGGTGACTACCACGCCCACGATGACAGGCATAGTCAGCTCTCCTACTTTGCCGGTGAAGATGGGAGTCAGGATGGTGCCCAATCCGGCACAGGTGCCTAAGGCAATGGACTGTCCCAACGCCACACCCAAGTAGCGCATCGATAATCCGAATGTCAGGCCGCCTACTCCCCATAGGATACCAAAGAAAATAGTCCATAAGGTGTCTGCTGGATTGGCGGCATAGATGTCAAACAAACATTTCCCTTCTGGCACGGCAAGCAATGCTCCCAAAAAAGGAAAGGCCAGCCATGCGAATACGCCCTGCACCATCCAATACGACTCCCAACTCCACTCCTTAATGCGGTTGATGGGGACGTAGCAGCTTGACTGGCAGAATGCACCGGCGGCAATGATAATAAGTCCTAATACGATATCCATGCTCTTTGACTAAAAAGAGAAAAACAGCCTTGAAGATTTATCGTTTCGAAGTTACTTCGGCTTCGTATTTCTCAATTTCAGTGATAAACGATTCACTGCATACCACGTTGTTGCGCAGGCAGAACATGTCGTAAACAGCGTTCCACGGTAATGCCTTGCACTCTTCGAGCAATGCCAAACGTTCAAAACCTTGTTCATTGGCCTCATATTGGCGCAAGGTGGCAATCGGTTCCAATAGGGCACGAAGCATGCACTTTTGTGCGGCACGGCTACCGATGACGTATGCGCCGATACGGTTGATGGAAGCATCGAAGTAATCCAGGCCGCAATGTACGCGCTTCAGCGCATTGCAACGGACAATCTCGCTGAACAGGTCGAGAGTAGGATCGTCCATGATGGTTACGTGGTCGGAATCCCAACGAACCGGACGGCTCACATGCAACATCAGTTCGGGCACGAAGAGCAAGAGGGCTGAAACTTTGTCGGCCACACTTTCTGTGGGGTGGAAGTGTCCAGTGTCTAACGTGATGATCTTATTGTTCTTGACGCCATAGCCGATGTAGAAGTCATTGGATCCTACCGTATAACTTTCCAAGCCGATACCGAACACTTTAGACTCGATGCAGTCTTTCATGTTTTTGTAGTCGGTGGCGAATATTTGGTCGAGTGAATCTTTCAGGAGTTCGCGATACTTCATGCGGTTTACGGTGATGTCTTTGCTTCCGTCATGCACCCAAAGGTTCATGATACAAGGGTCGCCTTGCGCCTTGCCCATCTCTTCGGCGACAGCACGGCAACGTTTGGTATGTTCAATCCAGAAGTCGCGGATGCCTTTGTCGGAGTTGGACAAGGTCAGGTTCCCACTTTTCGGATGAGAGAAAGAAGTGGAGTTGAAGTCCAGTTTCATATTGTGTTCCTTGCTCCATTCTATCCAGCTCTGAAAGTGTTTAGGCTCTACCTCGTTGCGGTCTACCACCTGGCCTTGGAAGTCGCCGTAGATCTCGTGCAGGTTCAGGCGGTGAGAGCCTGGGATGTAAGAAGCAGCTTTCAGTATGTCGGCTCGCAATTCATCGATGTTGCGGGCACGACCGGGATAGTTTCCTGTGGTTTGGATGCCGCCGGTCAACGCGCCGGCCTGTACCTCAAAACCGATAACGTCATCGGCTTGCCAGCAATGCAAAGACAAATGGAAATCTTGCATTGTTCCCAGAACTTTTTCCGTATCCACACCCACGGCAGCATAACGCTCTTTGGCTATTTCATAGGCCTTGTTAATTAATTCTTCTTTCATAATAGTTGTTATTGGTTAGTTAATAAATTGATTTTCGATTGATTTGATTGGTTTGGGCGTTTGCATTCTCTGTCAATTTTTGGTCATCTGCTTGAAATGGAGATAAGCGGCATTCCAATCTTCTACGTCCTGCGGTTGGAATGTCTTGAGCGAAATACTGCGGTTGATGAGTTGGCGCATTGAAGCTACATTCGTAGCCGCGCCTGTAGCCAATGCCTGCATCATGACGTTACCGATGGCAGTCGCTTCCGAAGGCCCTGCCACAACGGGGACGCTCACGGCATTGGCAGTCCACTGGTTCAGCAAGTCGTTGCGGCTACCTCCGCCAATGACATGCAACACTTCAATGGGGCGTACCGAAAGGACGGATAGATTTTCCAGTACCTGACGGTAACGCAGTGCCAAACTTTCGAAAATACAGCGTACTACTTCGCCTCGTCTCTCCGGCACGGGCTGGTGGCGGTCAGCGCAATAAGTTTTGATGGCTTGTTCCATGTCTGCCGGATTGGCAAAGAGCACATCGTCCGGATTAATCAGGCTTCGGAAAGGTTCTGCGGCATTGGCCTCGGCAATCAATTCGGGATAAGAAGTCTCTTCCCATCCTGCCCGGCAACGCTCCAGCAGCCACATGCCACAAATGTTCTTCAGCAAGCGGATAGTGCCTGCCACTCCGCCTTCGTTGGTGAAATTCAGGCGTTCGGTTTCTTCATTGATGACAGGAGCATCGGTTTCCACGCCCATCAGCGACCAAGTGCCACTGCTCAGGTACGCGAAATTGGCGTTCATGGCAGGCACGGCAGCCACGGCGGAAGCCGTATCATGGCCGGCTACTGCAATGACCGGTACAGCTCCCAGCCCTGTCATGGCTTGTACTTCTTCAGTCAGCACACCTACTTGTTCGCCCGGATAAACGAAGCGGCCAAAATGCTCTTCGGACAGCCCCACGCTTTTCAGTATGAACGGTTCCAAGCGGCGGGTGTTGGCATTTACCAATTGAGCTGTGCTGGCAATGGTGTATTCCGTTACCATCTGCCTTGTCAACATATAACTCAAGGCATCGGGAATAAACAGCAACTTGTCGGCACTCGACAAAGCTGAGTCATGATTATGGCGTAGTGTATCAAGCTGGAACAAAGAGTTGAAGTTCATCACCTGAATGCCTGTACATTCATACACTTGCTTGCGGGGCATGCGGGTAAAATACCGTTCGGGAGCACCCGTCGTGTGCGGGTCGCGGTAAGAATAAGGCAAGCGTAGGAAAGCGCCGTCTTTGCCCACGCACACAAAATCCACTCCCCACGTATCAATGCCGATGGAGGTGATCTTCACATCTTCCCACCGTGCGGCTATTTGCAGGCCTTCCACAATATGGCGGTACAACTCGTAAATATCCCAATAGAAATGACCTCCAGTTTGGATAAGATGATTGGGGAAGCGGTTCACTTCTTCCAATTCCAAACCATTGGGAGTAAAACTTCCCAAAATGGTGCGGCCGCTTGTCGCACCCAAATCAACCGCAAAAAAGCTTTGTTTCATGGTATTCCGTTTTATTCAATATTTTGTTGGTTACAAAAATAGGCGAAAACTGTTGCCTCGACTATACTTGTTTTGGCAGAAAGAATGTGAATTCTGACAGAATTCTTCTTAATGGTTATGGCTGCGCCATAGCTTGTACCGGCAAAATGCGTACAGGCCCAAGCAATCCGCTTTCCATGGGTTCCCATCCGGCATAATCTCCTTTCTTATAGCCTAATGTGGCCATGTTGATGTCCTTGAATATGCGCCATTTCACTCCCCGGCGATCCATGTCGGCAATGCGGTTGGCGGGCAGATTGGTTACTTCCACCTCCAAAGTGTTTTTACCCGGGCGCAAGTATTTCCCTATGGCGCATCGGAAAGGCACTGCCCAAAGCGTGGCTACTTCCTGGCCGTTGACGCGCACACGGGCGCTCTCTCGCACATCGCCCAAATCAAGTATGTAGCCATCGGCAATCGCATCTAAATCAAAGGTGGTCGTGTAGCAGGCTGCTCCCATCGTAGTGCTGGCCTCGTTGAAAGAGAGGCCGGTCCACGAGCCGAGCGATACCGTGTCGGGCACTTGGCTTGCTTCGGGGGCGCTTTCCACAAAACGGAAACTCCATTTGGCCGCGCTCAAGTCAATCGCTGGCATCTGTGCGGGTTGCAGGTAAGGCCAAGTTGGAGCATCTATATCGGCATTGGCAAAGGTTCTCAGAATGACAGACTGTCCGGAAGCCAGTTGCAGATAGACTTCCGGATGCCCGTTTACCTGCCGTATATTGGCTTTCCCGGAAGTCCCGTCCATGGGATTGTAGAACATGGCGGAGCGGGCTTCTACGGCCAAAGGCACCCAATCATTTGTGTCGTGGCCGGTCAAGGCGGAAATGAAGTAATGGTGCCCGTCATCATTGGCGCGGCGGATGCAGCTTAAACTGAAATCGGCTTTCATCGGTTCGGGCCGGACATCGGTCTGGACCAGCGTGGCGGCATAGTCCGTACCAAAGAGAATGCGCCCTTTGCGGGTACTTCCGTCTTTCACCTTATATAATATGGCACGGAATGCCGCACGACGTGCTTCAAGGTTGGCATAGCCGGGCACATCTTCAGGATATTGGCCTAAAAAGACGATGGTAGCGCCCTCTTCTGCCAGGTTCAACAGTTTTTCCAATACATCAACGGGCATTAGCCGTACGCCGGGCACTATCAAGGCCGGGTAGGATGCCCCGCCGGAAGTGATAATGCGCCCATCGTGGCAAGAAGCCGTGCGGATGAAGTTGTCCGAAATGTAGTCCATGTCATAACCTGCGTTGTTGATGCGGCGCACAGCCTCAATGAAACGCGGTGCGCGCCGTGCCATGCTATGGATGTCGAACATTAGCAGGCGGCCTTTCTGCTCGTCCCACATGTCATAGACAGGCAAGTAAACCAAAAAGTCGTTGTCGGGTTTTCCCCATTGGAGGAAACTTTGGCAGCGGGTTATGTAGCTGAAGAAAGCAGGGGCATCGCGCCAGATGTTGTTGGTAGGGCTCATGTCCACTGTGGCATAGAATTTCCAGCCGGGCCAAGCGGCTTCAGCCGGCGAATAGGTGGTGCCATGGAAGAAAATATGGTTGACACCCGATACGAACATCAGATCAATGTCCGGTTTGCACTGCGAAAGAGAAGTGCGGAAATGTTCGGTCAGCCACGTGAAAGTTTCCGAAGAGGTGAGCGGCTTGTTCGCGATGTGTGCTCCCGAAGAAGCATATTTCAGCATGGAGAGGTCGGAATCGTTTGATCGTGTCAGCGAGTCGTGCCTCAGCCCGCGGATGTGGAAATCGGAAAGCCCGAAACCTTCGCACTCAGGCACGTCCACCGTGGCATAAAAGTCAATCAGGTTGCCGGGAGAGCCGTGCGCCTGGTTGCGTGTTTGCGAATGGTGCCTGTGCGCCCATTCAGTCCATTGGCGGGTAAAATTGTTCAGCAGCAGTTCGCCCAAAGTTTTCCGGTAATCGGAAACGATGCGCCGCACGGCATCCGTGCGCGGCCCTTCGCTCAGGAATTCCGGCAGGTGTTCTTCCAGCTTATAGCCGCGGCTTGCCAGGAACTCATCGAACAACCTTTCCGTCCAGTCGGCTTCATACACCTCGTAAGAGTCGTTGAAGAGATTGTGCGGATAGGCAGTTCCGCTCCTTTCAAAAGCACGGTTGAAGCGCGAAAGGTATTTTTGTACGGCGCGTGCCGAGAAGTGGTTTACCACGTAGCCTTCCCCGCCGGGGGCGGCACGTTTCACTTTCTGCAAGGTTTTCCCACAGAAAGCGGCAATCAGCCTCCATTCCCCATTCGGGGCTTTCCAGTTCAGGCGGCCGTCGGCTACCTGCGCGGTCAAGTCTATGCATCTGTCATAGCTGTCCGCGCTGCCTTTGTCTTCTTTTATCCCATTCTTCAGCCGGAATGCCATCAGCCGTTCCAACCGCACGTAAGGACGCTGCTTGGGGGCGTTCACTTCGATGGGGTGCTCCAGCCGTTCGCCTCCTTTCAGGCGGTATTCACTGACGAACAGCCGGCAGGCCGCGTCTTCAATGCTGACTTCCGGGCCTCCGAAAGGCCAGCCCGTGCCTGTATTCATGTCTATTTCCATTCCTAAGCGGGCCGCTTCGGATTCTGTGTGGCCAAGCATGCCCATCCACTGCGGAGAGAGGAACTTGATGTCATGGGCTTCGTTGTTTTGCACGCCGTAGATGGGGGTTATTTCTAAAGTGCCCATGCCGGCGGCGGCGTACAATTCGAGGTTGCGTGTCAGATTGGCTGAATCTACCGCACTTCCCATCCACCACCAGCGGGCGGCAGGGCGTGCTTCCGTCTTTGCATTCGGCCAGCCAAGTTGCTGGGCGGAAAGGTTTCCGGCGATCCAGAACGCCGCCACGGTAGCGAATAGATATTTCATAAGAGAGGCATTGTAGATTTCAAACAAAAGTTTCCTGTTATATTAGATGCAAAAATACGACATTTTTATGTTATAATAGCCGGGAATTCTTTATTTTTGCAGTAAAATATGTGAGTTTGCGATAGGAAAGTCTTAATTTTGACGTGGGTTCGATAGATATCGCATTTATCGTGGGGAGGTTCTTGCCTGCGAATTATCGCCTGCTGCATGGCGTTTCTTCCATGCACGTACGGGGCGCGGGCGGTACAAGTACGGCGGAAACGCCATGCGTGCATGGAGGAAACGCCACGCGCGTATCTCCCGCAGGGCATTCTTTAGGACAATCCTTTTATCTTGGATTCGCGTAGCAAAGCCGATGCAGGTTTGATAATGCCAATAAAAACATAGGATATAAAGATGAGAATGAGAGGACTGGCCGGTTGCCTGATGTTGTGTGCCGCGGCAGGGGGCTGTGGCGCTTTGAATGCACAAAATCAGGTGCATGCGCCAATGGAAGATGTAAATAAAGTAGTGGATAACACCTTGGACAGCCTCAATAAGGCGCGTACAGCAAGGCCGGTGGCAGGCTCTTCCCGCAAAGGGAACAACCCGGTGCTTTTCCTGGTGGGCAACTCGACCATGCGTACCGGCACTTTGGGCAACGGGAACAACGGGCAATGGGGGTGGGGCTACTATGCGCCCGAATATTTCGACCCGGAGAAAATCACGGTGGAAAACCACGCGTTGGGCGGCACCAGCAGCCGCACGTTCTACAACCGCCTGTGGCCGGACGTGCGGAAAGGAATACGGCCCGGCGACTGGGTCATCATCGAACTGGGGCATAATGACAATGGCCCTTACGACAGCGGACGCGCCCGCGCTTCCATACCCGGCATCGGGAAAGACAGCCTGGACGTCACCATCAAAGAAACAGGCGAGAGAGAGACAGTATATACTTATGGCGAATACATGCGCCGCTTTGTGCGTGATGTTAAGGCCAAAGGGGCACATCCCATTCTTCTTTCCCTCACTCCGCGCAATGCCTGGGAAGACAAGGACAGCACGATCGTGGCCAGAGTGAACAAGACATTTGGCCTATGGGCCAAACAAGTCGCCGAAGAGCAAAACATTCCCTTTATCGACCTGAACGATATTACAGCCCGCAAGTTCGAGAGGTTCGGCAAGCAGAAAGTGAAATACATGTTCTATCTTGACCGTATCCATACCAGCGCTTTCGGCGCACGGGTAAATGCCGAGTCGGCGGCCGAAGGCATCCGCGACAGCAAGGGGCTGGAACTGGCCGCTTACCTGAAGCCGGAAGAAAAGGATACCCTCGCTGGCGCAAGCCGTCAAGCAGGGTGCCCGGTACTTTTCATCATCGGCGACAGTACGGTGAAGAACTACGACAGCGATAAGGATGGCATGTGGGGGTGGGGAAGTGTGATTGCCGAGGAATTTGACCCGAAGAAAATCACGGTTGAGAACTGGGCAAAAGCCGGCCGCAGCGCGCGCACTTATTTGGACGAAGGACGTTGGGACAAGATTTACAAGGCATTGCAACCGGGCGACTTTGTCCTGATGCAGTTCGGGCACAACGACGGAGGCGACATCAATGTGGGGAAAGCGCGCGGGGAATTGCAGGGCTCGGGTGACGAAAGCAAGGTGTTCCTGATGGAGAAGACAGGCACGTATCAGGTGGTTTATACCTTTGGCTGGTATTTGCGCAAGTTCATTATGGATGCGCAGGAGAAAGGCGCCATCCCCGTCGTGTTGAGCCATACCCCCCGCAACAAGTGGGAAGACGGGCAGGTGGAACGCAATGCCGGCTCCTATGGCAAGTGGACTCGTGAGGCTGCCGAAGCCACGGGAGCTTGCTTCATCGACTTGAACCGGATCTCGGCTGGCAAGCTGCAAAAGATGGGATTGGAAAAGGCGGCTTCCTGCTTCAAGAACGACCATACGCACACTTCATTGGAGGGAGCGCGCATGAACGCCCGCAGCATTGCCGAGGGATTGGAAGCCTCCGGCTGCCCTCTGAAGAACTATCTGAAAGAATCTGGAACAAACTTTAAATAAACATTTTATGCGAACACATGTATCTGTCAGGGCTTTAAGCCTACTCCTGCTCACCTTGTGCTGGACAGGGTGCAGCAACTCTGAGCGAGAACCGCAAAAAGAGGACGTATTGAGTGCCATGCAACGAGCCAACGATTACTTCATGAACAAATGGAGCGACCCGGGAAAGCCTATTCATCCCTCAGGTAAGAAAGAGTATGAATCGAATGTTTGGACACGTGCCTGCTACTACGAAGGATTGATGGAACTCTGGAAAATCGACCCGCAACAACGCTACATCGACTACGCTTTGGACTGGGGGAAGAAACATGATTGGAAACTTCGCAACGCCGAAGGCGGATGGAACACCCGCAATGCCGACAACCAATGCGCCGGACAGACCTACCTCTTCCTGTACAAATTGGATCCCGAAAAGCCGGAAGCGTACATAGCCAACATACGGGCTTCCATCGACTCTATGATGGTGACCGACAAGATAGATGACTGGCATTGGATCGACGCCGTACAGATGGCGATGCCTATCTTTGCCGAAATGGGCAACATCACCGGCGATACGGCCTACTATAACCGTGCATACGACATGTATATGTACACCAAGCTGAAGCACGGCGACAACGGGCTCTACAATCCCGAAGACAGCCTGTGGTGGAGAGATGCCGATTTCGACCCTCCCTATAAAGAGCCTAATGGCGAGGACTGCTACTGGGCGCGCGGAAACGGTTGGATCGTAATGGCTATGGCACGTATGCTCGACATGTTGCCTGCTGGCGAGCCTCATCGCAAAGAATATGAAACGATGCTGGCCGGCATGTGCTATGCCTTGAAGCCCTTGCAGCGTGAGGACGGCCTGTGGAACATCAGCCTGCACGATTCCGGCAACTATGGCGGAAAGGAAGTTACCGGCACGTCGATGTTCATCTATGGCATGGCTTACGGCGTAAACCACGGCTTGCTTGCTGCCGATGAATTTGCACCTGTTATCTACAAAGCATGGAACTGCATGGCGAAAGACTGCCTACATCCCGATGGCTTCTTGGGTTATGTACAGGGCACCGGTAAAGAGCCGAAAGATTCACAGCCTGTAACCTACGATCATGAACCAGACTTCGATGATTTCGGGTTGGGCGCTTTCCTGATGGCTGGAACAGAGATTTACCGGATGTTGGATAGGAACGTTGCCAGTCAAGCAACCTCAGAATAAATGCCTGCTTTATTCATAGAAAGGAATTAAAAACAGACCGTTAATTCAAAACCGGCAGCCGTGGAACGCACAGTTTCGTAGCTGCCGGTTTTTTGAGGTTAATCTTCCGAAAGGGATTGGGGCGTATGCCTCGTATCAGTCCATGTGGAACACTTCGGGCAGGGGAATGGTCACCGGTGAATTGTCGGGATTTACTTCCATAATGTCGGCCATGTAGTCCCACCATTTCTGCACGATAGGATTGTTGCCCATGTCTTGGGAAGATTCTTCGCCTTTCGTTTTTTGGCAGGCAAACAGGATGTTCGTATCCTTGTCCCAATAGATGGAATAATCGTACACGCCGTTGTCAGACAGCATTTGCTTCAATTCGGGCCAAATGGCCGCATGGCGTCTTTCATACTCTTTTTCAAAACCCGGTTTCAAAAACATTTTAAAAGCTTCGCGTTTCATGGTTCTTTTCTGATTTTAATGTTAAATATGCTATCGTTGTTTTGTTAGTTAACGTAAGCCCGATATGGCTTAAAACATTTAACTCACGCATCAAGGTGTTTTTACCTTTGTTGGTGAATATATGTGAGTTTGTACTATTGTTTCCCATTGTATGTAGTCGTCCATTAAATACTATCATACCGATTGATTTACAATAAAATGGATTCGGCTTTTCTTTGATAAACCTGCCAATATTCTTATTTCAGTACGCTTATTATACATGCCTTGCCTGCCCTGCCAATATTTATTGGAAACATCTTGATCGCATTGAAATATCTACGATTATATTCTTCGTTGGCGATTTTCATTAGACATTCTATGTCAGGTTACGATGTATTAGTACACCATTTTTTAATATTGTAGTCTGGCTTTTACCTAACTTTGGCAAACCACTTGTTCAGCTTCTTCTTATTCAGCAAAGACTACCTTTATCCAGCTAATGCCTTTGCTTGTCATATTAAATTATAGTTTTGTCCTACAATAGTACGAAAAAAGTAGAGGTAACATCAATCTATGCTTAAGGTTTATGCTACTTTAACATTAAAAATAAACG
>CAYSIQ010000004.1:0-5921 GCA_964431195.1 uncultured Bacteroides sp. | reverse complement strand
TTTTTTCTTTCGCTTAGTTTTGGATATTCCCGGTTAAATTCCGTCCTTTGTAGGAGAAAATGATAATGATATGCAAGTTGGAGCGTTAGAATTACAATCGGAAAGAAACCGGAAACGGTTGGTTGAAGTTGTGTATAAAGCAAAGGCGGGGCACATTGGGGGTGGTCTTTCGTGCCTTAACGTGCTTACGGCACTTTATTTTGACATAATGCATGTCTGGCCGAATAAGCCGAAGGAAGCTGGAAGAGATCGTTTTGTGATGAGCAAGGGGCATTGTGCGGAAGCTTTATATGTCACCCTTGAGGCGAAAGGTTTCATTCCCCGTGAAGTGACCGACACGTTAGGGAAATTCGGGTCTGTCTTGTCCGGCCATCCTACCATAGAGGTGCCGGGCGTTGAGGTAAACACGGGCGCATTAGGGCATGGCCTGCCGGTAGGCATCGGGATGGCGATTGCTGCCAAGATGGATAAAGCCGGTTATAAGACGTATGTGTTGATGGGAGATGGCGAACAAGGGGAAGGCTCGGTATATGAAGCTGCCATGGCAGGAAACCAATATAAGTTGGATAACTTGGTAGCCATTATCGACCGCAACCGCTTGCAGATCAGCGGCACGACTGAAGAAGTCATGTCATTGGAGAGCCTGCGCGACCGCTGGGCGGCTTTCGGCTGGGATGTGCTGGAAATGAACGGGGATGAAATGGAGGATATTATCCGGGTTTTTCATTCCATTGATTATGCGAATAGAAAACCTCATCTGCTTATTTCCCACACGACAAAGGGCAAGGGGGTTTCTTATATGGAAGGCATAGCTAAATGGCATCATGGCGTGCCTACGGATGAACAATACGAGGAGGCTGTTCGTGAGATATCTGAAAGGATTGAGAATTTAGAAAAAAGAAACAATGGCAAATAACATGATAGCGTGCAGGAAGAGCTTTACAGACTCGTTGCTGGAGCTGGCTCGCCTGGATAAAGACATCGTGGCGGTTACGACAGATGCCAGAGGTTCGGTCACTTTGGGGGACTTCGCAAAAGAGCTGCCCGGGCAGTTCGTGGAATGTGGAATAGCTGAACAGGATGCGGTGGGAATATCGGCAGGCTTGGCGCATAGCGGGAAAAAAGTGTTTGTATGCGGGCCGGCTTGCTTTTACGTGGCACGCAGCTTGGAACAGGTAAAAGTGGACTTGGCTTACAGTTGGAATAATGTAAAGATATTGGGAGTAAGCGGCGGCGTGGCATACGGTGCTTTGGGTGCCACTCACCATAGTTTGCATGACATTGCCGTTTTAAGGACTTTCCCGGGGATGAATATCGTTCTTCCCTGCGATGCCCGCCAGACGCGCAAATTGGTCAGATTATTAGTTGATTACCCAGAACCGGTGTATGTGCGTGTAGGAAGGGCTGCCGTTCCTGATGTATATGGGAATGATGATTTTGATTTTGCTTTAGGAAAAGCCAACATGTTGTTGGACGGTACGGATCTGACCATTATAGCCACCGGGGAAACGGTTTACCATGCTTTTCAGGCCGGTTTGATGTTGCAAGAGAAAGGCATTAAGGCACGTGTGTTGGATATGTCTTCCATAAAACCTGTCGATGCGGGAGCTATCAAGAAAGCGGCAGAAGAAACCGGAAGAATTGTCACCGTGGAAGAACACAGCCGGTTTGGCGGCTTGGGAGGCATTGTAGTTGAAACGCTTTCTGAGAATCCGGTTCCTGTACGTATTATCGGCATTCCCGATGAAAATGTAGTTCATGGGAACTCCAATGAAATCTTTGCTCATTACGGGTTGGATAAAGAAGGGATCTGTAAGGCTGCCCTTGAATTCATGAAGAAATAAACATGCCCTTTTAAACCTAATATAGCATGATTAGCAGAATAATTGCCATAGACCAAAGTTCTTCGGCGACAAAAGCTATGCTGTTCTCTGAAAGTTGCGAGTTATTGCACCGGGTAAATATAGAACATCAACAATTCTATCCGCAAATAGGATGGGTGGAGCATGATGCAGAAGAAATCTATAAAAACACCATAGAAGTGATACATCGCCTGCTGGAAAAAGAAGAGGCGGAGAGGGAGGACATTTCTTATTCCATTGCCATCACGAATCAGCGTGAGACGGTGGTCGTTTGGAACAAGCAAACTGGTAAACCTGTTTGCCACGCTGTGGTATGGCAATGCCAGCGAGGGGCGGCTATCTGTAAGGAATTAAAAGATAAGGGATACAGCGGGCTGGTACAACAAAAGACCGGTTTGCTTATTGATCCTTATTTTTCTGCCAGCGGGGTCAAGTGGATTTTAGATAATGTGGAAAATGCGCGCAAATTGGCAGAAAAAGGCGATTTGTTGATGGGAACTATTGATTCTTGGCTGATTTGGAAACTGACTGAAGGCAAGAATCATCTGACTGATTATACGAACGCATCGCGGACCATGTTTTTCAATATTCATACACTGGACTGGGATGAAGACCTGTTGAAACTCTTCACTATTCCCCGGAGCATGATGCCGGGAACTTTGCCCTGTGATTCCGTTTTTGGAGAAACAACGGTAGAGGGCTTGTTCAAATCTCCGGTACAAATTGCGGGTGTTTTAGGCGATTCCCATGGAGCATTGGCTGGCCAGATGTGTTTTGAAGCTGGCATGGGGAAAGTAACTTATGGAACGGGGTCGTCTGTCATGGTTAACATTGGAGAAGAGGCTGTCGCCGCTCCTAAAGGGTTGGTCACGTCCATTGGGTTCTCGGCTTTGGGCAAAGTATATTATGCTTTCGAAGGCAATATCCATTGCACTGGAGCTACTATCAAGTGGATGGTGGAGGAACTGGGATTGGCTGACTCGTTCAACCAAATAGAGGCCTTGGCGGCCTCAGTCGAAAGCAGCGATGGCGTTTATCTGGTTCCGGCCTTTGCCGGATTAGGGGCTCCATGGTGGAAACCGGATGCTAAAGCTGCCATTTGGGGAATGACCTTGAATACAGGAAAGGCGCATGTGCTGCGTGCAGGGCTGGAATCTATCGCTTACCAAGTGAAAGACTTGGTAGATATGATGACCCGGCAGGCAGGCATTGAGCTGAAAGCACTTCGTGTTGACGGAGGCCCCACAAAGAACCATTTCCTCATGCAGTTCCAAGCTGACATGTTGCAGGCCGCCATTAACCGTTCGGAGATAGAGGAAGCTTCTGCATTGGGAGCTGTTGTCATGAACGGCTTTGCCCGTAAGAAGTGGACTGGTTTCCAAGAAGCCGCCGCCATGCGTGCCATTGACAATTGCATCGTTCCCCGCATGGAGGAGAAAGAGCTTCAAGCCTTGCATAGGGGATGGCGCGAGGCTGTCAGAAAAGTAATAGGGCAAGATAACTAAACTCTGAATATATCTAACTTTTAATGCCATTAAAGATGAAAAACAAGGGAAAAATGTGTTTTGGCATCATTATCGGAACACGCGCTTATTTTAACTCGGAATTAGCAAGGGATGTCCGCAAACAATTGCTGGAAACATTGGCGAAAGAAAACTATGACTATGTCATTCTCCCCGAAGATGCCACGCCTACGGGCAGCAGCAGCATCGAAACGAGAGAAGACGGCTTGAAATGCGCTAAATTGTTCCGCGAGAATCGTGACCGCATTGACGGGATCATTGTTTCATTGCCTAACTTCGGCTTTGAAATAGGCATTATCAACGCCATCAGCGTAGCCGATCTGAATGTCCCCGTTTTGGTTCAGGCATGCGATGATGAGAATGATAAAGTCGATTTGGACAGCCGCCGCGATGCGTTCTGTGGGAAGATTTCCGTGTGCAACAATTTGTACCAATACGGCATCCCATTCACCGACACTACACTGCATACTTATTCCATTTATTCTAGTTTGCTGGCAGCTGACATCAACAGGTTCGCGGCCGTCTGCCGTGTGGTCAATGGCCTCCGCCATGCCCGCATCGGTGCCATCGGTGCCCGCCCTGCCGGTTTTCAGACTGTCCGCGCCAGCGAGAAGCTGTTGCAGGCATCGGGCATTACGGTCATTCCGGTAGATCTTTCTGAAATTTTCGCTGCCGCCCGTAAGATTGAAGATGCCGATGAAGCGTTGCAGGCAAAATTGAGAGAGATTAGGCGGTATGCCACCGTTCCCGGGCAATATGATGGCAAATTGGCCTTGCAGGCTAAATTCGGCGTGGCTGTGGAACAATGGATAGAAGCCAATGAAATCGATGCCGTGGCTATCCAGTGTTGGGACTCTTTGGAACAAAACTACGGTTGCGCAGCTTGTGTGACAATGAGCATGCTGGGTGAGAAACTAATTCCTGCTGCCTGTGAAGTGGATATTGCTGGTGCAGTGTCTATGTATGCGTTGACATTGGCTTCTGGCCGGCCATCGGCGTTGCTCGACTGGAACAATAACTTTGCCGAAGACCGTAACAAATGCGTATGCACGCACTGCGGCAACTTCCCCAAATCGTTTGTAATGGATGACTTGAAGTTAGGCACGTTGGGCGTGCTGGGCAGGACGTTAGGCAAGGTGCATACTTTCGGAGCCGTTTACGGCAAAGTAAAACAAGGTGATTTTACTTTCTTCCGCGTTTCGACGGATGATACCAAAGGCCGTATCAAATCATACGTAGGCAAAGGCGAGCTGACCGATGACCCGTACGGGATGGACGGCTGCATAGCAGTAACCAAAGTGGACAACCTGCAGCCGCTTATGAAATATATCTGCAAGAACGGTTTCGAACACCATGTGGCTATGTGCCGTAGCAATGTGAAAGACATTTTGGCGGAAGCTGTTGAAACATACTTGAAGTGGGACATCTATATTCACGAATAACAAGCGAATGCCAACTGATTCGCGATGAACTAGTTGTTTTTTTATAACATTTTCTGGGTATCCTTACTTAAATAAAGTAAGAGTATGAACATCCAAGAATTACGACAACAGATAAAGAAATATAAAAATGATAATTGCACTATGGCATCGACAGAGAGCAGAATGTTGTTTTCTTGATTATTTGCATGATGCCCGTTAATTTATTTAAGGGCATACGAATGCTTTGATGATAGATATTTGCACAAAAACATTTGCGTGTTTTGTTGGAATTCAGCACATTCATAATGTTGTCTCAATCCGGAATATCATTATGGACATACTGGATCTCATCGGACGGTTTCCCTATGAAGTGTCCTGTCTCGTTTACTTGGGAACAAAGGGGATAATCCGGCGTAGCCTGCAAACATTGCGGTTGTACAGAACGCCATTGGAATGCCAAAAAACCGAGGCCGTAACTTGAACTGCATCAGCCAAGAGAAATGATAGGAAATATTAACTTTGCCGGCACAGTCTATTTATGAGCGAAGTGTTTGGTTTTGAAAACATTAAGGACAAGATCATCAGACGACTGAAAGTTAGTAAGCCCTCATTGGGAAAGGACGAAGCCTTTGCTCCATTGTTGGAGGGTATTTTGGAGCTTGGATCAGGTTCATCCGATAGCCTAGCTTGGCACTATTCATCGCAAAGTAATGGAGGGAAGGGGTGTGCCGCCAGCCGTATAATTTACGATGTCATAGCCATGGGACAAGGAAAGGCGCAAAGACTTGCTTGGCATTTTTCCATAAGCTGAAAGATTATAATTTCAAGGCTTCAAGGGGACACTCATGCCTGCTTCGGGTTTATATAAGGTTTGAGAGATGGTCAAAGATGGCAGATTTCTTCGATTGGTGGAATCTTGACAACCTTACTCAAGAGGACTATACCTCATACGTCAATCAGAAAGGTCAGAAAATGATGACTTTGGCAGAACGTGCCTTTATTGCTAATTCAAAAGCATTGCTGAAGTTGAATGTAGCCCGGCTTGGCCTGTCCGTTGTTCATGGTGTCCTCTTTCATGCGCATGAATGTGGCGTCTGGATCGGTCTTCGACATTG
>CAYSIQ010000003.1:32563-40948 GCA_964431195.1 uncultured Bacteroides sp. | reverse complement strand
TCCGCTCCAGCTCCCCGGGGGAGATGTCCTGCAGCTTCAGCGGCCGGATCGTGCTCGAGCGGCTTGCCGGCCAGCAGCCTGGCGTAACGCCTGTCCTGGAAGGCGGCCAGGGGGGACAGCAGGCGGCACACCCCCTTGGTCAGGAGGTATTTCCCCCGGTAGGCGGCGTCGACGGCACGCCCGCCCGTTATGGCCTTGAACGTCTTCCAGTCGGCGCCCACCAACGTGTTGATGGGCAGTCTGTCGAATTCGAGTAATCCCATGGGTATGGAGTTATGTTGCAGTCAGTCGTCCCCTGTAAGCCACGCGGCGCGTGGCAACCGCGCTGGAACGCCGGGCCTGCCGCGCGGCGGCCTGGCACCTTACCTCCTTATCACAATCCCTAAGCCTTGCCTCCCCAATTCCTTGGCAGCCTTCTCTATCGCTTCATAGTGTTCGGGAGCTATGCCCAACTTAGGCAAATCCAGTATGGGCAAATCTGTCTTTTGACGCATGTCCCTGTCTTCCATAGGGTTGATAATCATGCCCACTGCACTGGTGTTATTGGATATCGGATCTATCAGGATGAAAGAACCGGTAGCCTTGTTTTTCTGGTACGGGTCGAAAAACAGTTCTTTGGCAGTGGCCAATGCCACTCGCGCAATCTGATTGAGTTGCAAAGGCATGTCCTGCGCCTCCAGTTTCCCGTTTTCCACAGACAGATGCTCCATTGTGTTCACATCCACTTTATACTTGATGCTGTCAATGTGGGTACGGCTCAGATTGATGGCTTGCTTAATGAAGAATGATTTGTTTATATCCATAGGCTCTTCGTCCATCCATACCATCATTGCTTCAAAGTTGCGGCCCACGCAAGGAAGATTATTGGGCTGGACTAACATTTCGCCTCTTGACACATCAATTTCATCCTCCAGTGTAAGCGTCACAGACTGGGGTGGAAAAGCATATTCCAAGTCGCCGTCGTAGGTTACAATCCGCTTGATGTGTGAACGTTTGCCGGAAGGCAAAGCCGCCACCTCGTCACCTCTATGGATAACGCCCGATGCCACTTTCCCACAAAAGCCACGAAAATCCAAGTTGGGACGTGATACATATTGTACAGGGAAACGGAAATCTGCAAAGTTATGGTCACTGTCAATGTGTACCGTTTCCAAATACTCCAGCAACGATGCACCATGATACCAAGGCGTACGGCTCGACTTCTCCACTACATTATCGCCCTCGAGCGCGGACAACGGAATGCACGTAATGTCAAGAATGCCCAATGGCCGGGTGAACTCCTTATACGCTTTTACTATTCCATTAAAACGTTCTTCTGAAAAGTCCACCAAGTCCATCTTGTTCACGGCCAGCACCACGTGCTTGATGCCCAAAAGAGAAACCAAGAATGTGTGGCGTCGTGTTTGCGTAATCACACCCAGACGGGCATCAACCAGGATAATTGCCAGATTGGCCGTGGAACCACCCGTAATCATGTTACGGGTATATTGTTCGTGTCCCGGAGTATCGGCAATGATGAACTTACGGTTGTTGGTAGAAAAATAACGGTAAGCTACATCAATGGTAATGCCTTGCTCGCGTTCGGCCTTCAAGCCATCGAGCAGCAACGCATAGTCTATATGGTTGCCCGCATTACCCAAGCGCCTGCTGTCACGTTCCAAGGCATCCAATTGGTCTTCATAGATTTTTTTGCTGTCAAAAAGCAGGCGGCCAATCAGCGTAGACTTGCCATCATCCACGGAACCGGCTGTCAGGAAGCGCAACAAGTCTTTCTGCTCGTCCTTATCCAAAAACGCTTTTATATCTAAAACTTCACTCATTCCTTATCCTCTATGCGATTATACTTAATCAGCGCGGGACATTCGATCAGAAATATCCTTCCCGTTTCTTCTGTTCCATGCTTGCTTCTTGGTCAAAGTCAATGACACGGGTGGTACGTTCACTCCTTGTCGTGGTCATCATTTCTTCCACAATTTTTTCTATAGTATCCGCATCGCTTTCGATGGCACCGGTCAGAGGCCAGCAGCCTAATGTGCGGAAGCGGATTTTTTTCATTTGAATTTTATCGCGATACTGTTCCGGCAAACGGTCATCATCAGGCATAATCAAATTGCCGTTAATCTCCACGCACGGACGTTCCTTGGCAAAATAAAGCGGGACAATGGGAATGTTTTCCAAACGGATGTATTGCCAAATGTCCAATTCAGTCCAATTGCTCAACGGGAATACACGAATGCTTTCGCCTTTGTGAATGCGTGCATTGTAAATATCCCACAATTCCGGACGCTGGTTTTTGGGATCCCACTGGTGAAAACGGTCGCGGAAAGAGAAAATGCGTTCTTTGGCACGCGACTTCTCTTCTTCACGGCGTGCGCCGCCGAAAGCGGCATCAAACTTATATTTGTCCAGCGCGTGAAGCAAGGCTTGGGTTTTCATAAGATCCGTATGCACCTTGCTGCCGTGGGTAAAGGGGCCTACCCCGGCACGATATGCATCCATATTGCTTTCTACAATCAAGTTCCACTTATACTTCTTGGCGTATTCATCGCGGAACTGGATCATTTCCTTGAATTTCCATTTCGAGTCGATGTGCATCAACGGGAAAGGCACCTTGCCCGGATAGAACGCCTTTTCAGCCAAGCGCACCATTACCGAAGAATCTTTGCCAATGCTATAAAGCATGACAGGATTCTCAAATTCCGCCGCCACCTCGCGAAGGATATGGACAGACTCCGCTTCCAACTCTTTCAGGTGGCTTAACTTATAAGTCTCTTCCATCTTCCAATTCAGATTTGTTGAGGGAGTTTAAATATATAAGGTGAAACAAGCTCCAGAAGTTTGATTACAGACTCTTTCAAGCCAAGGGTTGATGTGTCCAACGTCAAGGCCGGATGGACAGGAGCCTCAAAGGGGGCAGATATACCCGTGAAGTCGGTTATTTCACCTCGACGGGCTTTGGCATACAAGCCTTTGACATCCCGGCGTTCACATTCTCCCAAGGGGGTATTGACATATACTTCCAGGAAATCGTCACGCCCGATGATGTCGGCAGCCATCTCACGCATGGCACGGGCCGGGCTAATGAATGCCGCGATCGTGATAACGCCGGTATCGACAAACAGTTTGCCCACTTCGGCAATCCTGCGGATGTTTTCCATCCGGTCTGCCTCAGAAAAGCCTAAATTGCGGTTAATGCCGTCGCGCACATTGTCGCCGTCAAGCAAACGGCACAAAAAGCCACGGTGATGGAGCTCGCGCTCCAAGGCAATGGCTAATGTACTCTTGCCAGATCCGCTGAGGCCTGTGAACCAAATCATCACAGAACGATGGCCTAACAATGCTTCCTTGTCTTTACGGGCAAGCATCTTGTCATAAACGGGGTAAATATTATCCATGTTCGCAGTCCCTTATCATATTGTTGTAAACGGCCATATCAAAGGTATCAGCCCTACGGAAACTATCATTACAATCATGTCCATCGGCAAGCCGATTTTCAAAAAATCAGTAAACTTGTAGTTGCCCGCGCCTTGCACTATCAGGTTAGTCTGATAGCCGATGGGAGTGGCAAAACTGGCGGAAGCAGCAACGCAGATAGCAATAAAGAACGGCATCGGCTCAACTTGGAACTTGGCAGCCGTCTCCAATGCCAGCGGGAATGCCAATGCCGCCGCCGCATTATTGGTAATCAGTTCGGTAACGAGAAGCGTTACCAGGTAAAGCAATGCCAATGCGCCCCATACTCCCAGCGAGCCCGAAACACTTTTGATGAACTCTGCTATGAGGGCTGCCAATCCGGATTCCTCCATTGCGGCACTGATGGCAAAAGCACAGGCTATGGTGATAAGGATATCCCAACTGATGTATTTGGTGTATTTCTTCGGGGGGAAAAGTTTCAGCCACGCCATGACGACGGCCGTGACGGAAGCGAAGAAAAACATATCAAGTTTTACGCCCGGGAACCATTCCTGCACGGCAGGAAATTCGCCCACTGTCGCTCCCACGATCATAATCAGCAACAGGGCAAGAGCCATCCACTTTTTCCAAGCCGGCGATGACGAGGCCGGTATTTCCTGCCCGTTGGTCATCATCAGGAAGACAGACGAATCTCCCCATGTGGAGGTAAACGCGTCGTCAGCCAACAGAACCAACGTGTCTCCTTCCTGCAATTTGACTTCACCCAGATTTTTAGTAATGAGCTGGCCGCCTTGCCTGATCTCTTTCACCTCGGCACCATAACGACGTTTGAAGTTGAAATTCTTCAACTTCCGCTTCAAACCGGGAAAGCGGGAAGCCAATACAACCTCTACGACATGACGGCCATTCCCTTCCGCCGCATCCGCTTCTTCTTCAAAGTTATCGGGACGTTCGGCCGGCAACAGCTTTTTGGAGGCCAGCAGGATAAAAGACAGCCCTACAAAAGTGAGAGGAATGCCGATGTAGGCAAGGTCGAACATTTTCAGCCCGTCAAGCCCCCTATCAATCATCATACCATGCACCACCAGATTGGTAGAAGTGCCGATAAGGGTACACAAGCCGCCCAATATCGTGGCATACGACAGGGGTATCAAGAATTTGGTGTATGAAAGCCCTACCCGCTTGGCCCAATTCTTCAGTATCGGGGCAAAAATCACGACTACCGGAGTGTTGTTGAGAAATGCGGAAAAGATACTCACGATAGGAAGAATGCGCATTTGCGTCCGGGTGACCGAACAGCCCTCATTAGGCAACAGTTTCTTGACAACCGTGCTCAAAGCACCGCTTTGCCGTATCCCTTCGCTGACTAAAAACAGCAGTGCCACGGTTATCATGCCCCGGTTGCTGAAGCCGGCCACCATCTGCTTGGGAGTGATGATGCCTGCCGCCATAAAGACCACGACCAAGCTCAGAAGCACGATGCCCGGGCGCATCTTATCCATAATCAGGGCCGTCAGCATTCCAATCAACCCCAGCAATACAAATAGGATTTCAAAAGTCATAACCACAAATCATTAATGTTTCTTTTCCGCCACAAACCAAGGATTGTGCAGGTCTTCCTTATTATAAGTCAGCGGCAGGTCTGTGCCTGCCCGGTATATTTCCATTCCGGCGGCACGGGCTATGGCATGGCCTGCGGCTGTATCCCACTCCATCGTGGGAGCGAAACGCGGATAGGCATCGGCTTTCCCCTCGGCCACCAGGCATATTTTAATGGAACTCCCGCCGGAAACCAGTCTCATATCCGGATGATGACGCCTGATGCCTGCGATGCAGGCTTCCGTTTCAGGTGTCAAGTGAGAGCGGGAAGCCACCACCACGTAATCCTCATGGCGAGCCTGTGCATCGGGCAGCCTGATAGCCCTCCCCCTTAATTCATCCAGAGACTTACCGTCGCGGGAAACAATGCCCGGCAGCTTGTATGCTCCTCCCGGCGTTTCTCCCCAATAGAGTTCTTGCCGGACAGGCACATAAATGACCCCTGCCATCGGCACCGAGCCTGAAACCCACGCGATGTTCACGGTAAATTCTCCATTCCGCTTAATGAATTCCTTGGTGCCGTCCAGCGGGTCTACGACCCACAACGCTTTCCAGTTTCTCCGTTCCTCGTATGGCAACTGCTTTCCCTCTTCGCTCAGCACGGGGTAAGGAGTGCCGCCCAATGCCTTGGCAATGGCTGCATGCGCCCGCTTATCGGCAATGGTCAGCGGAGAATGATCGGCTTTCATCTCCACTTGGAGGCCGGACGCGGAGCCGTTATAAACCGCCATTATTTCAGTGCCGGCCGACAAAGCCGCATCAATCGCATTCAGTAGGTACTGTTGTTCCATTTTATCTGTGCCATCGAAACAAAAAGAGAAAACTTTCATTGAAAGAAAAAGTTTTCTCTTCTAATCTATGCCTCTTTCAAGAAAAAAAAGACCATCGTATTTACGGGAGAACGGTGATACTGTTTTCCATATCCTCACGCTTCCACTCCTTGGGATTGGCTTGGGCCTGCCGCTTCAAGGCAGCAGTGTAAGCCTTTGCCTTTCCCATCGACTCCTGTTCAGCTTCGGGGGAAGCGTATGCATGCTTGTAGCCTTTCTCCTTATTCCAATCTCCGCGCGTAAAGTCGGGGACGGCCACCGGTGCGCAGTTATTGTCCATCGACAATTCGCCCAGCTCAGCCAGGCAGCACCACTCAGCCAAGTCATACACGTCCATATCCAACGGAAGCCCGTTTTGCAGGCAGTATATCATCCGGGAGTCCATGATGAAATCCATGCCTCCGTGCCCGCCGACTTCTTTGGCCAGCTCGCCGTATGCTTTCAGAATGGGATGCTGGTATTTGGCGACCAAAGCATCCATTTCTTTTCGCGGCAAGAAACTGTGGCTGCCCAAATCATCCACTTTGGGAACTACCCCGGAGGTTGCAACCTGGCCTTTCTCCAAAGCATAGCCTTCAACAGGATATTTGTTGGCAAAACCTTTAGTCCCTGTCAGCTGATACAAGCGGCTGTAAGGCTGGGGCGTCATAACATCGTGTTGAATTTCAATCACTTTTCCCAGTTCAGTACGAATCAAGGTGGTGGTGTGGTCGCCGTTGCGGAAATCCTCGCACGGCTCGCCGGCACGTTCCGACACCAATTCCTTGCCAATCACCGGCTTTGTATCCATGGCCACCAATGTTTTCATGCGGTCGCCCCGGTGAATGTCCAAAAGCTGCGCCACCGGCCCCAAGCCATGCGTGGGATATACGTCGCCACGGTGCTTCCTGTTGTAGTCAAGCCGCCAGCCCAACCGGTCAGTAGAATCTTTCTTCCAATAAGAGTCCCAAAAGTCCTCCAGGTTGTGGACGTATGCCCCTTGGACACGGAGCACCTCGCCGAACAATCCTTGCTGAGCCATATTGAGGGTATTCAATTCAAACCAGTCATAGCAGCAGTTCTCCAAAATCATGCAGTGCTTGCGGGTCTTCTCGCTCATGTTTACCAAAGCCCAGCATTCTTCCAAGTTCATGGCCGAAGGCACCTCGACAGCCACATGCTTGCCATGTTCCATGGCGCACATCGCTACGGGAAAGTGATGCAGCCAGTCGGTGGCGATGTAAACCAAATCGACATCTTCGCGGGCGCAGAGAGCCTCATATCCTTTTTCACCGGCATAGAGCGCCGCCGGAGGCAAGGAACTTTCCAACAAGGCCTGTTGGCTGGCCATCACCCTGTTTTTGTCGGCATCGCACAAGGCTGAGACGCGCACGCCGGGAATGTATGTGAAACGCTTTACGGCATCCGAGCCGCGCATCCCCAAGCCGACAAAACCGACACGGACACTGTCCATCTGCGGGGTTACCAAGCCAAGCGCGCTTTCCTGCCCTGCCGGGCGCGGGGGCGTTTCAACCACAATGGTACCTTTGTCCCACCGCCACTTGACACCGCTGCCAGAAACATTGGTTTCCTGCTGTCGCTGAGGGCTACATGCCGACAAAGCCAAGCATACGCTTACTGCAAAAAGTGTAAATGTCTTCATTGCACATGCCTTTAATATTGAATAAAGCGCCAAAGCCGTAGATTTGGGCTTTCTTTGTCTGCCCCGGCCTTTCCCCTTTATATGGACGGGCGGAAGCCCTACAACTTCCGCCTTTCCCATGTGATTCTTTACAACGGCAAACAAGGGGAAAACAAAAACAGGTTGTTCCCTCCCAACGGGGTTACCCTGCCGTCACTGAATGCGGTACAGCAGCCACGACCCTTGGAAATCCTGCCGATAGGGATATTTGGCTTTGAACGCGTCGCGGGCTGCCGCAGCGGAAGGCTTGTCGGAGAAAGTGCTTACGATGACACGGTACATGGCTTTCTCCGCATTAAAGACGACAAGGGGATGATAGCCTTCATTTGCCAGGAATGACTGCAGATTGTCCGCATTGGCTTTCACGCCGAAACTTCCGCATACCACGCTGTAGTCCAGCAAGCCTTCGCTTGCGCCGCCCACTACCGTCACCTTTTCTTCCCGCACTTCAACCGGCGCGCTCTCCACGACTCTGGGGGCGGCCGGCACGCTTACCACGGGAGCAGCCCCTGCCGGCACTACATCTTCAGCCTCAGGCGTTGTCGCGGGCTCTGTGGCCAGCTCCTGTTGCTTTGCTTTTTCGTATGCTTTTTTATAAGCACTCTCACTCGATTTGCACGAGGCAAACGCCAAAACAATGCATGCCCCCATGCATACTAACCCTGACTTTTTCATTTCTTCGATTTTCCTTTTGTTCGTTCAATAAATAAATTCCCGTGACGGGAACGGTTAATTGGCGGCAAAATAAATGAAAAAACATCACTTCTCAAAGAATATTCCGAAAAAAGGTTTGAATTAGCGGCATTTTAGAGCACATTAACCTTTGCCCGCTCCCGGCGAAAGCACGGCGTTCTCCCCGAC
>CAYSIQ010000003.1:0-32463 GCA_964431195.1 uncultured Bacteroides sp. | reverse complement strand
GGCGGGCATTGCCTGCCGCCCCGCCCGCCTGTCCGGCCCGGCGGCAACAATCCTGCCGCCGGCGGCGGGCAAGCAATCTTTTTTTGAATTGTTTGCCCCAAACACTATGTACTTCTTTTTTTTTCCCTACTTTTGCGGCTTAAAAGCGAGCTTTCGCATCATTGCAATAAAGGACAGGAACATTATAAAAACCATACCATTGTGGGAGAAACTAAATACATTTTCGTCACGGGCGGTGTCGCTTCTTCATTGGGGAAAGGCATTATTTCATCATCCATCGGCAAACTGCTGCAGGCAAGAGGGTATAAAGTAACTATCCAGAAGTTCGACCCGTACATCAATATCGATCCGGGCACACTCAATCCCTATGAGCACGGCGAATGCTATGTTACCGTGGACGGGCATGAAGCCGACCTGGACTTGGGGCACTACGAACGGTTCTTGGGCATCCAGACAACCAAGGCCAACAACATCACGACAGGGCGCATTTACAAAAGCGTCATCGACAAGGAACGCCGTGGAGACTATCTGGGAAAGACCATACAGGTCATCCCCCACATCACCGATGAAATCAAGCGTAACATCAAGCAGTTGGGCAATAAATATAAGTTCGATTTTGTCATTACGGAAATCGGCGGGACAGTGGGCGACATCGAGTCCCTGCCCTACCTCGAAAGCATCCGCCAGCTGAAATGGGAATTAGGCAAGAACGCCTTGTGCGTCCACCTGACGTATGTCCCTTATCTGGCCGCCGCCGGCGAGCTGAAGACCAAGCCCACACAACACTCGGTGAAAGAGCTCCAAAGTGCCGGAATCCAACCTGACATACTGGTGCTGCGCACGGAACATAAGCTGAGCGGCAATCTTCGCAAAAAAGTGGCCCAGTTCTGCAACGTGGACGACCACGCGGTTGTGGAAAGCATCGACGCTCCCACCATTTATGAAGTGCCTATCCTGATGCAAGAGCAGAAATTAGACGCCACCATACTGGAAAAGATGGGACTGCCGGTAGGCAATACGCCGGGGCTCGAGCCGTGGCGCTCTTTTCTGGAACGCCGCCACAAGGCGGAAAGCACGCCCCCCATCCACATCGCCTTGGTTGGCAAATACGACCTGCAGGACGCGTACAAGTCTATCCGCGAGGCGTTGTCGCAGGCGGGCACTTACAACGACCGAAAGATATCGGTCGATTTCGTCAACAGCGAGAAACTGGCAGGCAATAACGTGGAAGAGGCCTTGAAGGGTATGGCCGGCGTGCTAATCGGCCCGGGATTCGGCGAACGCGGCGTGCCGGGAAAGCTGGAGGCCATCAAATATACCCGCACGCACGATATCCCCACGTTCGGCATTTGCTTGGGCATGCAGTGCATGGCCATCGAATTTGCCCGCGACGTGCTTGGGTATGCCGATGCCAACTCACGAGAAATGAACGAGAAAACCCCGTACAATGTCATCGACATCATGGAGGAACAGAAATCCATCACCAACATGGGCGGGACTATGCGGTTAGGCGCATACGAATGTGTGCTCAAAAAAGGCAGCAAGGCTTATGAAGCATACGGCATCGAGCACATCCAGGAGCGACACCGCCACCGGTACGAGTTCAATAATAACTTCCGTGACCGATACGAAGCGGCGGGCATGAAGTGCGTAGGCATCAATCCGGAATCGAACTTGGTGGAAATCATCGAAATGCCGGCGATGAAATGGTACATCGGCACGCAATTCCACCCCGAATACAGCAGCACGGTACTAAAGCCGCACCCGCTGTTCATTTCGTTCGTGAAAGCGGTTATCGAGAACGAAGACTCCAAGAACAAAGCATAATTCACTCCCCTATTATCATTCGTTACAAAAAACATCGGTATGGACAAAAATACTATCACGGGACTTGTTTTGATTGCCATCCTGCTGGTCGGCTTCAGCATTCTGAGCCGGCCCAGCCAAGATGAATTGCAGGCGCAACAACATTACTACGATTCCATCGCGCAAGTGCAACAGCGCGAAGCCGAACTGAAGGCAAAGGCGGAAGCTGCCTTGGCCAACGAGCAGGAAACCGTCCTGAAAGATTCTGCTTCGCTGTTCTTCGGGGCGCTGCAAGGAGAAGACAAACAAATCACCCTTGAAAACGAGGTGGCGCGGCTCACAATCGGGACAAAGGGAGGACGCGTTACTTCCGTCGTGCTCAAAAACTATACAGAGCAGGACAGGAAGACTCCCGTCACCCTCTTCAGCGGCGAAGATGCCTCCATGAATTTCCTCTTTTATAATAAGGAGGGGACTTACCAGACACAAAACTATTTCTTCACTCCCGTCAGCCAGACAGACACTACCGTAACCATGCGCCTGACGGCTGACAGTACCGCTTACATCGACTTCCTCTATTCCCTGAAGCCCAATTCTTACTTAATGGACTTTAATATCCTGGCGCATGGCATGGAGGGCAAACTGGCTGCCGGCAACAAGACGGTAGATATAGAATGGAGGCAACGCGCCCGCCAAATCGAGCGCGGATATACCTACGAAAACCGCCTGTCCGAATTGACCTACAAGATTTGCGACGAAAGCACCGACCATCTGTCTGCCGCCAAGGATGACAAAGAAAGCGTGCCCGAACGGTTGGACTGGATCGCTTTCAAGAACCAATTCTTCTCGGCAGTCTTCCTTTCGGAAGAGGGATTCGAGAAAAGCCAGCTGGCTTCGCGCATGGAGCAGCAGGGGAGCGGATACCTGAAAGAGTATTCCGCCGAGGCGAACACGTTCTTCGACCCCACGGGACAGCAACCTACAAAGCTATATTACTACTTCGGCCCGAACCATTACAAGACCCTTACCGCCTTGGATAAAGGGCGCGATGCGAAGTGGCATCTCAACAAGCTGGTGTATCTGGGATGGCCGCTGATCCGCTGGGTCAACATACTCTTCACCATCAACATTTTCGACTGGCTTTCAGGCTGGGGGCTGAGCATGGGCATTGTGCTCCTGCTGATGACGCTCATCGTAAAGGCAGCCATCTTTCCCGCCACGTGGAAAACGTATATCTCATCGGCCAAGCTGCGCGTGCTGAAACCGAAAGTGGATGAAATCAACGCCAAATACCCTAAGCAGGAAGACGCGATGAAGAAGCAGCAGGAAATCATGAGCACCTACAGCCTCTACGGGGTGAGCCCGATGGGCGGATGCCTGCCGATGCTTATCCAGATGCCCATCCTGGTAGCGTTGTTCATGTTCATCCCCAGCGCCATCGAGCTGCGCGGACAAAGTTTCCTGTGGGCGGACGACCTGTCGACATACGACGCAATCATCAGTTTCCCGTTCCACATCCCGCTGCTGGGAAACCACATCAGCCTGTTCTGCCTGCTGATGACGGTGACAACTATTCTGAACACCAAGTACATGATGCAACAGCAGGACACTGGTGCCAACCCGCAAATGGCCGCCATGAAATGGATGTCCTACCTCATGCCTGTCATGTTCCTCTTCATCCTGAATGACTATCCGTCCGGATTGAATTATTATTATTTCCTCTCCACGCTGATAAGCGTGGCCACCACTGTCTTCCTGCGCAAGGCCACCAACGAGGAAACGCTTCTCGCCCAACTGGAGGCTCATAAGAAAGACCCCAAACAGCTCAGGAAAGGTTCTTTTGCCTCCCGCCTTGAAGCTATGCAGAAACAGCAGGAAGAGTTGATGAAGAAACGGAGGCAACGGTGATAAGCCGGGATTCCAAGGAAGCCTTTCCCTGAAGAAAGGCAAACGCGAATCGGCAATAAGCCCGGAAGCTCCTTTTGCCGAAGTAGAACATCGGCCGCGCCAATATAAAACATTGACAACATGCATTCCTCTCCTCATCCCGACAGGCAGGCGCGATATACCGGCAGGCAGATTTGGCACATCGCCTACCCTATCCTTATCAGCCTGATGATGGAGCAGCTGATAGGGATGGCAGACACCGTTTTCTTAGGCCGCGTGGGCGAAGTGGAGCTGGGGGCATCGGCCATTGCCGGCGTCTTCTACATGGTCATCTTCATGGTGGCGTTCGGCTTCAGCATCGGCTCGCAAATTCTCATAGCCCGAAGAAACGGCGAAAGGCGTTACGCCGAAATAGGGCAACTGTTCTATCAAGGCATATACTTCCAGCTGGGGCTGGCGGCGGCAATGTTCCTGCTTTCGCTTTCCTGTTCCCCGTTCATCCTAAAGCGCATCATAGCTTCCGAACATATCTGCGAAGCGGCCACTGACTATCTGTACTGGCGGGCGTTCGGCGCATTTTTCTCATTCACGGCGGTAATATTCAGAGCCTTCTTCTTGGGCACGGCCCAGACCAAGACGCTGACGATGAATTCCATCGTGATGATGCTGAGCAATGTGGCGTTCAACTACATGCTGATTTACGGCAAGTTCGGGCTTCCTGCTTTGGGCATTGCGGGCGCCGCCATCGGGTCTTCGCTTTCCGAATTGGTTTCGCTGGCGTTCTTCATCATCTATACACGCCGGCGCATCGACTGCGCCAAATATGGCTTGGACAGCATCCCGGCATTCAGCTCCGGCGCGCTGAAACAGATGCTTGATGTTTCACTGTGGACTATGATCCAGAATGCCATTTCAATCTCAACGTGGTTCTTGTTTTTCCTTTACATTGAGCACCTGGGTGAACGCGCGTTGGCCATTTCCAATATCATACGCAGCGTTTCAGGCATCCTCTTTATGGTGGTGATGGCTTTTGCTTCCGTCTGCGGGTCGTTAGTAAGCAACCTCATCGGGGAAGGCCATGCAGGCGAAGTCCCGAATGTCATCCGCCAGCACGTGCGCATCGCTTATGCTTTCGTGCTTCCATTAGCCGCGCTCTTTATGCTTCTGCCCGATATCGTGCTCGGCATCTATACGGATATGGCAGACTTGCGGCAGGCTTCCATCCCGTCGCTCTACGTGATGTGCGCCGCTTATTTCCTGGCAGTCCCGGCTTATGTTTATTTCCAGGCTGTGTCTGGGACGGGGAACACACGCACTGCCATGTCGCTCGAATTGGGGGCGCTGGCCGTCTATGTGGCCTACACCACCTATATGATACTTGTCCTCCGTTCTGATGTAGCCTTGTGCTGGACTTCGGATATCGTTTACTGCTTTTCCATCTTGCTGCTTTGCCGGAGATATATTAAGAAAGGCAGTTGGATAGGGAAAAGCATATAGGCGCGTAAACCTATGCAGGCACTTTAATTTATCTATAATATGAAACACGTAAATTTATTCCTTATGTCAGCAGCCATGACATGGGTCTCCTGCACCGCCTCGCAAAGCACAGGCGGCGGGGAGGCAGACGAAATCATCGGACGGTCGGACATCCGCATTGAAGACGGGCGGATGACTCCCGAAGCATTGTGGGCTATGGGACGTATCGGAAGCGTATCGCCTGCGCCGGACGGAAGCCGCATCGCCTACACCGTGACTTACTACAGTGTTCCTCTGAACAAGAGCAACACGGAAATTTTTGTAATGAACCCCGACGGCAGCGCCAACAACCAACTGACACACGATGCCTACCAACAAGGGCAACCCGCTTGGATAGGGGGAGGGACACGGCTGGCTTTCCTGAGCAACGAAAGCGGCTCCAACCAAGTATGGGAAATGAATCCCGACGGAACCGGAAAACGCCAGCTCACAAACCATGAAAGTGATATTGAGGGCTTCTCTTTTTCCCCTGACGGGAAAAAGCTCCTCTTCATTGCCCAAGTAAAAAGCAGGCAAAGCGCGGCCGATGCCTATCCCGACCTGCCCGAAGCGACCGGGGTAATTGTCGATGACCTGATGTACAAGCATTGGGACGAATGGGTCACGTCAGCTCCGCATCCCTTTGTGGCTGACTTCGACGGGAACTCCATTTCCAACGTCAAAGACATTCTGGAGGGCGAGCCTTATGAATCTCCCATGAAGCCATTCGGAGGCATCGAGCAATTGGCCTGGAGCCCCGCATCGGACAAGATTGCCTATACCTGCCGGAAGAAGACCGGCCTGGAATATGCCGTTTCCACCGACAGCGATATTTACCTCTATACCCTTGCAACGGGCAAGACGGAAAACCTCTGCAAGGATTTCGGCTCCACAGACCGCAACATGGGGTATGACACCAACCCGCAATTCTCGCCCGACGGACGTTACATTGCCTGGCAAAGCATGGAACGCGACGGCTACGAGAGCGACAAGAACCGCCTTTACCTCATGAACCTTGAAAGCCACGAGAAAACAGATCTTTCGCCCGGCTTCCCCACCAACGTGGACGCATTTATATGGTCTGCCTCTTCAGACGGCTTCTACCTTACAGGCACTTGGCATGGAACCACGCAGATTTATCGCCTCGGCATCCGGGAGGGACAGGAGAAGAAAGCCCCTACCCTGCTCACCTCCGGCCTGCATGACTATGGATTCATCGCGCTCTGCGGCAACCATTTGATTGCCACCCGCCACTCCATGAGCCAAGCCGATGAGATTTACTCGCTTCCGCTTGACTTTGAAGGCGAGTTCGCACAAGCTGCCCAGCTTACGGCCGAGAACAAGCACATTTACGACCAACTGGAAACGGGGCGCGTGGAAGAACGCTGGATAAAGACTACGGACGGCCGGCAAATGCTTACCTGGGTCATCTACCCCCCGCATTTCAATCCGCAGAAGAAATACCCGGCTTTGCTCTACTGCGAAGGAGGCCCCCAAAGCCCTGTCAGCCAGTTTTGGAGCTATCGCTGGAATTTCCAGATTATGGCCGCCAACGATTACATCATCGTTGCTCCCAACCGCCGGGGCCTTCCCGGTTTCGGCACTCAATGGAACGAGGCCATCAGCGGGGACTACGGCGGCCAATGCATGCGCGACCTGCTGGCTGCCATTGATGAAGTATCTCGTGAACCGTTTATCGACCGTGGCCGTTTGGGATGCGTCGGAGCCAGCTTCGGCGGCTTTACCGTCTATTGGATGGCAGGCCACCATGACGGGCGCTTCAAAGCATTCATTGCGCACGACGGCATTTTCAACATGGAAATGCAATACCTCGAAACGGAAGAGAAATGGTTCGCCAACTGGGATATGGGCGGCGCATACTGGGATAAGAACAATCCCGTGGCTCAACGCACCTTTGCCGAATCTCCCCACCGCTTTGTCAACAAATGGGACACTCCCATTCTTTGCATCCACGGCGAACGTGATTACCGCATCTTGGCCAATCAAGCCATGGCCGCCTTCGATGCCGCTAAACTGCGTGGAATACCTGCCCGCCTGCTTGTCTTCCCCGACGAGAACCATTGGGTGCTCCGCCCGCAAAACGGGGTGCTCTGGCAGCGTACTTTCTTTGATTGGCTGGATCGCTGGCTGAAAAATTAATGTCCATTCAGGGAAAGGAGGGAGCCGACTTCCCGGCTTCTTCCTTTCCCCCCTATCCTGAATGCATGATTACCTTCCCCAATTCCAAAATCAACCTCGGATTGAACGTTGTGGAGAAACGCCCCGACGGATACCACAACATAGAAACAGTATTCTACCCTATTCCGTTGCAGGACGCCCTCGAAGTCATTCCGCATCCCGCCGGCCCGGCTCATCTCCCCGCCTCAGAGAAAATGCGCCTGCACCTTTCAGGCATTCCCGTTGCCGGAGATCCCCGGCACAACCTCGTGGCAAAAGCCTATTGCCTGCTCGATGACATTTGCCATTTGCCGCCGGTCGATGTCTATTTGTACAAGCATATCCCCTCCGGGGCGGGCCTGGGAGGCGGCTCGGCAGATGCGGCCTTTATGCTGAAAATGCTCAACGAACTCTTTTCGCTCGGGCTTCCGGAGGATGAGCTCGAAAAACAGGCAGCCCGTTTGGGAGCCGACTGCCCTTTCTTTATCCGCAACCGCCCGACCTACGCCGAAGGGAAAGGCGACCGTTTCACTCCCGTCTCCCTTTCGCTGGCCGGCCTGCATTGCGTCGTGGTCAAGCCGCCGGTATTTGTTTCCACCCGCGACGCCTTTTCCCATATCACTCCCCAAAGGCCGCGAACGTCGGCGCGCGATATTGTCCGCCTGCCTGTCAGCCGCTGGCGTAACATGCTCGTAAACGACTTCGAACGGAGCGTCTTCGCGCTTCACCCCTCTCTTGCGGCCATCAAGGAAGACCTCTACCGCCGTGGCGCAGCCTATGCGGCCATGAGCGGTTCCGGCTCTTCGGTGTTCGGGCTGTGGCCTTCCCGCATCTTACCCCGGACAGGAGGGCTGGCGGACATTGCCTGGCGCGGAGTATTGGAATAGCCGGCATCTTATTTTCTTATTCAAAATATATACTGGGAACCAAGGCGTTACTCCATACGTGCACGAAGCATGCTCCGCGTATGCACGGAGGACGCTCCGCGCGTGCATGGGACAAACGGCATGCAAGCACGGAGCAGGCGCAAAAAAAATTCCCCAACGTTTGGAAATCCGGGAAATCCATCGTATATTTGCAGCCGGTAAGACAAACATATTAATTATTGACAGTAAAGACAAAGGGGTGCCCCCATTGCGCGGGCTGAGATTATACCCTCGAACCTGATTCAGTTAGTACTGACGTAGGAATTGTGGATATTCTTTTCTTTCTATCACGTTGCGGTTCCCGCCTTGAGGCTTCCCTTTTTCTTTTCTTCTTTTTAAAACGGAAAAAGTATGAAGATTTTTGTTAACAGAAAAGAGACGGAAACCACGGCGGCTACCCTTGCCGGACTGGCCGAAGAATTGAAACTGCCTGAAAAAGGCGTGGCTGTGGCTGTGAACAACCAAATGATCCCCCGCGCCCAATGGAACGGGCAGGCATTGAATGAAAACATGTCGGTCGTCATCATTAGAGCGGCCTGCGGAGGTTGACAGGATGATACCTGTGCAATTCATCACGCATCAGACCCCGCGTTATTCTTATCTGGAAAGTGCAGAACTGGCCTTGCAAGGCGGATGCCGGTGGATACAGTTGCGCATGAAAGAAGCTCCCGTGGATGAAATAGAGCGCGTGGGACGCAAAGTACAGAAACTGTGCAAGGAACACGGTGCAATCTTTATCATCGACGACCAGGTGGAGCTGGCCCGGAAGCTCGGGGCGGACGGAGTGCATCTGGGCAAGAACGACATGCCTGTGGCGGAAGCCCGGCGCGTATTGGGAGAAAACTTTCTGATCGGCGGCACGGCCAACACCTTTGAGGACATCATGGCACACTATCGCGGCGGGGCGGACTATGTCGGATGCGGCCCTTTCCGCTTCACGGCAACCAAAAAGAATCTCAGTCCCGTTCTCGGCCTGGAAGGCTATGCCGGCATCATGCGCCAAGTGGAAGAAGCCGGCATCGGCCTGCCGGTCGTGGCCATCGGGGGAATTACCCGCGACGACGTTGCGGCCCTGATGAATGCCGGCGTGAACGGGATAGCCCTTTCGGGCAGCATCCTGCGAGCTGGCAATCCGGCCGAAGAAATGCGGCTGACGCTTGATGCGCTATAAAGGAAAGGAACATTGTACATAAAGAAGCTACCAATCTAAAGACAACAATAATGGACAAACTTATCATCGCGGGACGTGAATTCAACTCCCGCCTTTTCGTGGGCACGGGGAAATTCAGTTCAAACGACTTGATGGAGCAGGCAATCAAGGCTTCGGGCACTGAAATGGTCACCATTGCCATGAAACGCGTGGAACTGGACGACAGCGAAGACGACATGCTGAAGCATGCGAAGCTGCCCGGCATCCAGCTCCTGCCCAATACCAGCGGGGTACGTAACGCTGAAGAAGCTGTTTTTGCCGCCCAAATGGCGCGTGAAGCCTTTGGCACTAACTGGCTGAAACTGGAAATCCATCCCGACCCGCGCTACCTCCTCCCCGACCCTGCCGAGACGCTCAAGGCTACCGAGCAGTTGGCAAAACTGGGCTTCGTGGTCTTGCCGTATTGCCAGGCAGACCCGATACTGTGCAAACGCCTGGAAGAAGCCGGCGCAGCTACCGTGATGCCGTTAGGAGCGCCGATTGGAACCAACAAGGGGCTGAGGACAAAAGATTTCCTGCGTATCATCATCGAACAGGCGAATGTGCCTGTTGTGGTGGATGCCGGAATCGGCGCGCCCAGCCACGCGGCCGAAGCCATGGAAATGGGCGCATCCGCCTGCCTGGTAAATACCGCCATCGCCGTTGCAGGAGATGCCGTCAAAATGGCTCAGGCATTCAAGATGGCCGTGGAAACCGGGCGCATGGCATACGAGGCAGGCCTTGCCACGCAGTCTGAAGGCCTCGTAGTCGAAGCAAGCTCGCCGCTGACTGCTTTTTTGGATGAATGAAGAAAAACGGAATTATGCAACAACGTATCAGATTTCCCCGTTCAGAGAAAGTGTACCTGCCCGGAAAGCTATATCCCGGCCTCCGTGTGGCTATGCGCCGCATCGAGCAGGTGCCCAGCACCACGTTTGTGAAAGGCGAGAAAGTCATCACGCCCAACCCCAAAGTGTATGTTTACGACACCAGCGGGCCGTTCAGCGACCCCGGCATCCAGATAGACCTGAAGAAAGGGCTGCCGAGACTTCGCGAGCCTTGGATCCTGTCGCGCGGCGATGTGGAACAGTTGCCCGACGTGACGTCAGAATACGGGCGCATGCGCCGTGCGGACAAAAGCCTGGACTACCTGCGTTTCGAGCATATCAGCCTGCCCTACCGCGCCAAAAAAGGGCATTGCTGCACACAGATGTATTATGCCAGGCAGGGCATCATTACGCCCGAAATGGAGTATGTGTCCATTCGTGAAAACATGAACTGCGCCGAACTGGGCATCGGAACCCACATCACGCCCGAATTTGTCCGCCAAGAGATTGCCGCCGGCCGCGCGTTGTTGCCGGCCAATATCAATCACCCGGAAGCAGAGCCGATGGTGATCGGGAAAAACTTCCTGGTAAAAATCAATACCAATATCGGCAATTCGGCAACCTCCTCAAGCATCGACGAAGAAGTGGAAAAGGCCTTGTGGAGCTGCAAATGGGGCGGGGACACGCTGATGGATCTCTCCACCGGAGCCAACATTCACGAGACACGCGAATGGATTATCCGCAATTGCCCTGTGCCCGTGGGAACCGTGCCCATCTACCAGGCCTTGGAAAAAGTGGACGGCGTGGCACATGACCTTACGTGGGAATTGTACCGCGATACCCTCATCGAGCAGTGCGAGCAAGGCGTGGACTACTTCACCATCCACGCCGGCATCCGCAAGCGCAACGTGCATCTCGCCGGCAAACGTTTGTGCGGCATCGTCAGTCGGGGAGGAAGCATCATGAGTAAATGGTGCATCGAGCATGGCCGCGAAAATTTCCTGTACGAACACTTCGATGACATTTGCGACATTCTGGCACAATATGACGTCGCCATCTCGCTGGGTGACGGGTTGCGCCCGGGCTGCATCCAGGATGCCAACGATGAAGCCCAGTTTGCCGAACTCGACACGATGGGCGAACTCGTTACCCGCGCTTGGGAGAAGAACGTGCAGGCATTCGTCGAAGGCCCCGGGCACGTGCCCATGCACAAAATCCGCGAGAACATGGAACGCCAAGTGGAGAAATGCCACGATGCCCCTTTCTACACCCTCGGTCCTATTGTGACCGACATCGCACCCGGCTACGACCACATCACATCGGCTATCGGGGCCGCGCAAATCGGCTGGTTGGGAACAGCCATGCTCTGCTATGTCACGCCCAAAGAGCATTTGGCGCTGCCCGATAAAGAAGATGTACGCGCGGGGGTTATCGCGTACAAGATTGCCGCCCATGCTGCCGACCTCGCCAAAAGGCATCCCGGAGCACAGGCGCGCGACAATGCTCTGTCGAAAGCGAGGTACGAATTCAGATGGAAAGACCAGTTTGACTTGTCGCTCGACCCCGAACGTGCGCAGGCTTATTTCCGCGCCGGGCATCACGTCGACGGCGAATACTGCACGATGTGCGGCCCCAACTTCTGCGCCATGCGCATCAGCCGCGAAATAAAGAAAGAAAGCTAGGAATAAAAACCGGAAGCGTCACTTTTAAAGGAACTGCAATAAGATAAATAGGATAGGAATGTTTAGCGAAATATTAGAAAAAATAAGCTGGGAGGAAACCACTGCGCGCATCGCCTCTAAAACAGACGCGGATGTGCGTCGCGCGCTCTCGAAAGAGCGCTGTGACGTGGAGGATTTTATGGCTCTCATCTCGCCCGCCGCTTCCCCTTACCTGGAGACGATGGCGCGTTTAAGCAAGAAATACACGGAGGAACGTTTCGGCAAGACGGTCTCCATGTTCGTGCCTCTCTACCTCACCAACTCCTGCACCAACTCGTGCGTATATTGCGGGTTTCACGCTTCAAATCCCATGAAGCGCGTCATCCTCACGGAAACGGAGATCGTGAACGAGTACAAAGCCATCAAAAAGCTGGCCCCGTTTGAGAACTTGCTGCTTGTAACCGGCGAGAACCCGGCAAAGGCAGGCGTGCCCTACATCGCGCGTGCGCTCGACCTTGCCCGGCCCTACTTCAGCAACCTGAAAATAGAAGTAATGCCGCTGAAGGCGGAAGAGTACGCCGAGCTGAAAGGGCATGGCCTGAACGGGGTGATCTGTTTCCAGGAAACCTACCACAAGGCACATTACAATATCTACCACCCCAAAGGCATGAAGTCCAAATTTGAATGGCGCGTCAACGGTTTCGACCGCATGGGCCAGGCCGGCGTGCATAGCATCGGCATGGGCGTGCTGATTGGCCTGGAAAAGGAATGGCGCACCGACATCGCCATGATGGCCTATCACCTGCGCTACCTGCAGAAGCATTATTGGAAAACAAAATACAGCATCAACTTTCCCCGCATGCGCCCTTCGGAGAACGGCGACTTCCAACCGAACGCGACGATGAGCGACCGCGAGCTGGCTCAGGCCACTTTCGCCATGCGCATCTTCGACCATGACGTGGACATCTCCTATTCCACCCGCGAGCCCGCCCGCATCCGCGACCACATGGGCCGGCTGGGGGTCACCACCATGAGCGCCGAAAGCAAGACGGAGCCGGGAGGATATTGCAGCTACCCGCAAACGTTAGAACAATTCCGCGTGAGCGACGGCCGGAAAGCCGCGGAAGTGGACGCCGCCCTCAAGCACATGGGGCGCGAGCCGGTGTGGAAGGACTGGGACGCTTCCCTCGCCGATTCAGAGCCTCCGGCCCACGCGCCGGGCAAGCATGCGGGCGGCAACGCGCGCTACCAACGGCAAACCTCGCTGCCCGAGATAGGAGAAGCCGGCCAAAAGCGCCTGCGCGACGCGAAAGTCCTGATAGTAGGCTTGGGGGGCTTAGGCTCTCCCATTTCCCTTTACCTGGCCGGTGCCGGCGCGGGCAAGTTGGGATTGGTGGATTCCGACGTCGTGAGCCTGCACAACCTCCACCGCCAAGTGCTTTACAGCGAAGCGGAAGTGAACCGGCCCAAGGCGGAATGCGCCGCCCGCCGCATCAAGGCACTCAACAGCGAGACAAGCATCGAGGCTTACCCCCTTCGCCTGGACGCTTCCAACGCGCTCCGCATAATTTCCGGCTACGACGTGGTAGTGGACGGGTGTGACAATTACGCCACGCGCTATGTCATCAGCGACGCCTGTCAGGCCTTGGGCGTCCCCTACGTTTACGGCGCGATCTGCGGGTTCCAAGGGCAGGTAAGCGTGTTCTGCCGGGGCCGCCATGCCAAGACCTACCGCGACCTGTATCCCGACGAGCTCCAGAACCAAACAGTCCCGCCTCCCGTCATAGGCGTCACTCCGGGGATTATAGGATGCGTGGAGACCAACGAAGTTTTAAAGCTGATCATCGGCCATGGCGAATTATTGGCAGGAAAGCTGTGGACGATCGACCTGCGCACGATGGAAACTTGCATCATTAACCTGTAACACGGCCATCAGGGGGCAGCCGCCAAGCGGATGCCGAGGTAGCTACCAAGCGGATGCCGAGGTAGCTACCAAGCGGGCGCCGAGGTAGCTACCTTGTGAAAAGGCTGCTTATTCGCCGGGAACGGGGGGTTACCGGGCGGCGGGCCGCATGCCGTTTTCTATCCTGAAATAATCGAAGTCCGCGTAGCCGCCGGTTTCTTTCGTGGCATAATTGAACAAGGCAAAACGGTAGCCCATGAAGTGCGGCATGGTATATGCCATCCGCAGCGGGCTGCCCAGCGGTTTCCACTCTTTCCCGTCCAGGCTGTAATAGAAATAGCCGGTGTCCGCCTGGTCCCTGAAATCGCACTCCGCCTTGAAATAGGCCTTGTCGCCGATCAACGGGATTCTCTCCACCTCGGCCGGCTCTTCCTGTTCCCCGTTCACCATCACGATATACTTCCCGCCGTCTGCGGCCTTCACGCCCGCCTGCCCGTACTTGCGCTGGAAAAGGGCAAGCCCGGCAAAATCCCCGTCTTTCATGCCCGACGCGTCCAGGCAGACAGAGCCCGAGCACGCCGGCCCGACGGTCCGTTGCGTCAAAGTCCCCCTCGCCTGCATGAAAGAAGTCTCCAGGCGCCCGGTGGTCAGCCGCAAGTATCCCTTGCGCGCCGACACGGACCAGAGCCCGTCGCAGGGGTGATGGTTCCACTGCCATGCAAGCGGCAAGTCCGTCCCGGCCGCGTCGCGCTCGAACTCGTCGGAAGAGACGATCCCCGGGATCGGCCCCTTGCTCGCCGGGAGGTCCAGCCTGTCCGGGGCCGCGCCGTCCACGCCCAGCACCGGCCAGCCGTCTTCCCACCGCACGGGCACCAGATAAGGGACGCGCCCCACGGCGCCGCAATCCCGGAACAGGTATGCGAACCAGCGCCCGTCCGGCGTGTCCACCAGCCCGCCCTGGGCGATGCCGCGGTCCTGGAAGGCGACGCGCCCCTCGTAAGGCCCCGTGATCTTGCCGGCGCGGTGCACCACCACGGTACGCATGCCGTTCCTCGGCCAAACGATGTTGAACAGATAATACCTGCCGTTTACCTTGAACAGTTGCGAGCCCTCCGCCCCCAACATGATGTCATCGCCCGCCGGAGCGCTGGCGTTCTCCAGCAGCACCCGTTCCGTGCCGGCCTTCACGCCCGACAAGTCCGTTTCCAGCTCCGCGATGAACAACTTGCCGTTGCCGTAGATCAAATAAGCCCGCCCGTCGTCATCAAAGAAAAAGGTATGGTCGTGATAAGACGGTGCGAACTCCACGCGTTTCCAAGAGCCTTTCTCGATATCGCGCGTCATGAAGAAATAAGTCTTGCCGGTAGTCTGCGAAAAGGTAGAAACGTAATACACTCCCTTGTGGCAGCGGATGCAACTTGCCCACGAGCCGCGGCCGTAGGCATTCTGCCCGTCATCCAGATTCATGGCCGGGACATTCTCCAATGTGTCATACGCGTAGCTCACCAGCTTCCAGTTCACCAGGTCTTTCGACTTCATGACCGGCACTCCCGGCGCCATGTGCATCGTGGTGCTGCTCATATAGTAAGTATCGCCAGCGCGCAATATCGACATATCCGGCACATCAGCATAAATCAGCGGATTGACAGCAGCCTGTTGTTGTGCCGGCAACCCTAAAGCGCAGCCGCCCAGGCCGCATGCAAGCAAAAAAAACTCCCGTATGTTCATTTCCTTTAAAGATTTGTTCCCAATTTGTCTTCGTTTGCCTTTGGAATGCCCGGCCTGCCCGTAACCCGCTTCGGCAAGCATGCTGCCGCATTCGCGGGTTTCCTTTCCTCCTGCGGCGGGGCATCAAAGCTTATCCAGTCCACCTCCGCCTGCGAGCCTTTCAGAAGCGATATATGCAAATCGTTCACGCCCGTGGGAGCCGACACGATCGGCACGCGAATCTCTGCCCAATCCTTGCCGCGCGGAATGGGAACAGCCGCCACTGTCCCGCCCTTTTCCCCGGTACGCACTAGCAATGTGCCGCCGGACAAAGAGCGGGCACGCGCCACCAATTCCCGCGCTTTCTCATTCCCGAAATTCACCTTGTCGTATCGCAGCCAAGCATTCTCCTTGCTGAAAACCGCTTTCCAACCTTTAAACGTGTCCGCCGTGTCTAAGAATGCGATGGAAACGCCCTCCGGGCTGATGCCGCTATAACGATCTACCTGGATGCGTGTGCGCGCGCCCGTGATGCCTACTCCCCGCAGCGTGGGTGTCACCTTGCGGATTGTGCCATCGGCATTGAAAAAGAGCAAATCCGCCCGGACGGAACGGTTCTTGTCAAAATGCGGAGAATAATCGTTATGATGGTAGAAAAGATACCACTGTCCCCGGTATTCCACAATGGAATGATGGTTTGTCCAACAGCCCGCCGGCGATTCGTCCATGATGACTCCCTTGAACTCAAAAGGCCCCATCGGGCCGTTGCCCATGCAATAGGCCAGCGTTTCCGTCTTGTCTTTCACCCATGGAAAAGTGAAGTAATATTTTCCTTCCCGTTCAAAGACGAAAGGCCCCTCCTTGAAGCCGTCGGGCAGCCCGGGCACAGGAACAGGTTCCGAAGCCAGCTCCACCATGTTGCCTTTCAGTTTTGCCATCATCATGCCGCGGCCTGCCCAGTAAATGTAGCTTTGCCCGTCCTTGTCCGTCAGCACGCAAGGGTCTATGCCGTTTATCCCCTCTATGGGGCGCGGCAGCGGCATAAAAGGGCCGTATGGCCTGCCCGATACGGCTACCCCGATGGCAAATCCTTTCTTCGTGCTGTCGCGAGGGGCAGCGGGGAAATAGAAATAATACTTGCCATCCTTGCAGACACAGTCGGGCGCCCATAGGGAGTAGGCATCCGGCCGAACCCATGGGATATGCTCTTGGTCGGCAATGACCCCGTGGTCTTTCCAACGAATCAGGTCTTCGGAAGAAAACACATGGTAATCGGCCATGCAAAACCATTCTTTCAGCTGTTCTATCGGACTGGGAATATCGTGGGAAGGATACAAATATACCTTTCCATCAAATACCCTCGCCGTGGGATCAGCCGAAAACTGGTCACGGATTATGGGATTTTGCGATTGCGCCCTGCCTGACATAAGGCAAAGGGAAACCACGGCAGCCTCTAAGAGTTTGTTTCTCATAAGCGAAATCGGTTGTTGATGAAACTTTCACGGAACACTTTCGCTGCAAATGTAGTGAAAATGCTTCCTATAATTATTATAAACTGTCGGCAGAATTAAAAAATGAAGAAGCATGCCGTTCTGCCCGTTCCAAACGCAGCGGCATGACTTGCTTCTTTTGACACAAAAGTGTGGCGCCCTGCCATAGCAAGGGCCGCCCGCCAGTCCTCAGCATGACCGGGCATCCCATCTTTTATTCTTCGATAATAAAGCGGCCAAGTCACCCCACCCGGGGGCATCTTCCTTGTCTCCTGTCCACGAAAAAGGCTCATCTTCCAGTTCATCTAACAAGTAGGAAACTTCGTCGGACTCGGTATCGAAGCGATAAGAAGAGGAGCCTGCTTTCCCATCACCTTACAGGCATCCTCCCTGTCTTTCTGGAAAGCATCCAAGAACTCTTCCATAATTCGGGATTGTCTTTCCGCGAGAAAGTGACCATGACCGATTCTTTCATAAGCTTCTTGGTCTTCCTGTCTTTGTCGCAGATTACCTCCACGTCCACCTTGTCCATCGACTCGCACTTTTTCATCAGCGCGTTCAGATATGAAAAAAGAGGATGCCTCCCCTATCCTGTCTGCAGCGTGCGTCTTCCCTATAATCCTCCAAGCCGGATAAATCTTCACGCCGTGCCGGGCTTTTCTTGTACCGCATTGTCTAAGCATCGCCAGGTGCGCCCTGTACTTGTTGCGACAAGCGCCTTGACTTTGCCGTCTCAAAGAAGATTCTTTCCATGGAGAATGCGTGAAAGATTTTCCAGAAACCCGTCAAGCGTCACCTGGCCTCATGTGGAAAAACTTCCTTTCTCTTACACCGGATATGGCCTCCTCTATTTTGGAAAAATGCGCGGCAAACATAAGAGAGGCAAAGATTTCCGAATCCCGCCCGGCCCGCCTATCCCCGCTTTCCTCCGTACCTATCTGGAACGTACTTCATGCACACACGCCCCATGCTCCATGCAAGCACGGAGCATAGGCTATGCAAACATCGGCTCCGGCACATTCTTGCATGGCACGCGCGAGATAGGCATCCGTATGGAAATTAAGCGGTTATGGATTAGAAGCCAGATGCAACGCCGCCCGTCCGCCTTTACTCATCAAACGAACCGGTCAAAGGTCGCAGACCGGCGCGGGAGATTTCAAACTTGTTCCTTTGCCTGACTTTCCGGGGAAGCCAACGGGCAGCCTCTCTTCCCCAATGCGGTTAAGAAATCGGCTTCGTTGGCCGGCAACAACGCTTCGATGCGGCCGTTGGCAAGGTGTAGCAATATGCTGTGGGACACGGCTATGCGCGCCAGCATTTTAGGACGGGCGCGCTCCACCTGACGGATATCCGCCAAGGCAATGCGCTTCAGGGGGCGGAAGCGTCCGCGGCAGATGAATAGTTGCCCGTCGGCTGTCACGGTGTAGGTGGTATGAATTAATTGTTCGATAGCCAACACCGACAACAGCATAAACGCCAACGCCGCTCCCCACCCCTTGTTCCACAAGCCATAGGCAGCGAGAAAGGCGGACAACAGCAGAAAAGCATATTGTCCCGGAGTGATGCGCGCGCGGAAAGTGCGGCTGCCCATCCTTTTACTTCGATCTCTTGCCGCCTTTCTCTTCGGCTGTCCAGTCCTCATCGTCTTTCTGGAAGAATTGCTTCCAGTCGTCTCTCTTACCGCGTGGCTTGGTGTAACCGCGCTCCTCGCGCGATGGCTTCTGCTTCTTTCCGGAAGCGGATCTGCCTGCCTCGCGTTCAAATGGCCTGCGCTTCACGGGCTTGCGTTCAAAGGGCTTGTTCCTGGCGAGGGGTTCCTTGCCGTCTTCACCGGCGCGCTCCACGCTGATTCTGCGTCCGTTCCAAGAGACGCGGTTGAGCACCTTGAGGACGGCATCGGCTTCTCTTTCCTCCACTTCAAAGAAAGAGAAATTCCTCATCAGGTCGATGCGCCCCATGGCTACACGGGTCTTCATATGGCTGTTAATCAATGTCATGAGGTCACCGGGGCGGAAACCGTCTTTCTTGCCAAAGTTGATGAAGATGCGTGTATAGCCAACTTCAGCCTGCCGCCCGTTGCCCGAACGGCGTTCTTTCTTTTCGCGCTCGTTGCCGGGAGTGGCTACTTCTATTTCGGGGCGGCCGCGATAGTACTCTAAGAAGCGGTTGAACTCATGGCTTACCATGCGCTTGATGAGGTCTTCTTTCGACAGCCAGTCCAGCTTGCGGTAAATGTCGGGCATGAAGTCGGCAATCTCTTCCTCGTTTACCTTCACTTTCTCCAAGTCGTCAATCACTTTCAGCAACTGCTTCTCGCAGATTTGCTTGGCGGTGGGGATTTGTCCCGGTTCGAACTTCTTGCCAACGACACGCTCTATCTGGCGCATATGCCCCTTTTCGCGCAAGTTAATGATGGCAATGGAAGTGCCTGTCTTTCCCGCGCGTCCGGTGCGCCCGCTGCGGTGGGTGTAGAGTTCCGTGTCATCGGGCAGCCCGTAGTTGATGACGTGAGTCAAGTCATCCACATCCAAGCCGCGTGCAGCCACATCGGTGGCCACCAGCAACCGGAGGTTGCGGATGCGGAACTTCTGCATCACGAGGTCGCGCTGCGCCTGGCTCAACTCGCCGTGCAGAGAGTCGGCGTTGTAGCCTTCCTGCATCAGCTTGTCGGCAATCTCCTGCGTTTCCTTGCGGGTGCGGCAGAAAATGATGGCATATATCTGCGGGTAGAAATCGACGACGCGCTTCAAGGTCTCATATTTGTCTTTGGCATGCACCACATACACCACATGCTTCACGTTGGCAGTGCCCTCGTTCCGGCGCCCGATGGTGACTTCCTTTGGGTCATGCAGGTAGTTTTGGGCAATGCGTGCGATCTCCTGGCTCATGGTGGCAGAGAAGAGCAGCGTGTTGCGGTTTTCAGGCACATCGGCGAGAATGGCGTTGATGTCTTCGGAAAAGCCCATGTCGAGCATCTCATCAGCCTCGTCCATCACCACGTTGCGGATGGTGGCAAGCGACACCGTTTTACGCTTCATCAGGTCAAGCAGGCGGCCGGGCGTGGCCACGATGATGTGTACTCCCTGCTTAAAAGCGCGTATCTGGCTTTCGATAGACGAGCCGCCATAGACAGGCAACACGCGCAGCTCCTTGACGTATTTGGAATAGTCGTTGAGATCGCTGGCAATTTGCAGGCACAACTCCCGTGTAGGGCAGAGAATCAGTGATTGGGGAATGCGCTGGCTGACATCGGTCTTCTGGATCAGCGGCAGGCCGAAAGCGGCTGTCTTCCCTGTACCGGTTTGGGCCAAGGCTACTATGTCGTTGTTTTCACCCAGCAGGTAGGGAATTACTTCTTCTTGTACAGGCATGGGACTTGCAAACCCCAGCTCTTCAATGGCGCGGCATATCTCAGGCGACACACCCAGCTCTTCAAATGTCTTCATCCGATAATTTTTTTGTTTTATAAGTGAGAGTTGGACAGCATCCTGCCGCCCAACGGTTTTCGGGCGGCAAAGATACGACATTTTTAGTGAAGTAAGATGCTTCGCAGCTTTTTTATTTCGTTCTTTTCCAGTCCGATCCCCTTGCGCAGGTAAGCATCGAGGCTTCCGTAACGCCGTTCGGCTTCGGCTTCGGCGGCGTTGAGGAAGCTCTCGCGGGCGGAAAGCATGGTGGTGACGGCTTCCTGTACGGAAGTGGGAAGCCGGTAAACGAAGCGGGTGGAAGCGGGGATGTCGTAATAAACGTTGCTCAGGCAGTAGTCAGCCATGATAAGGTCTTCGTCCACGCCCAAGGCATGCAGCAGCAGTGCCACGGCGATGCCCGTGCGCCCTTTGCCCGTGGAACACTGAATCAGCACGGGGTAGTTGCCGCCATCGGCCAGCAACTTGAAGAGTTCGCGGTAAGCTCCCGTGTGGTTGCCTATCAGTTCGCGGTTCATCCGTTCCACGATGCGGTAAACAGTATCGCTCTTGATGTTTTCTTCCTGGATGTCGTCCATTATCTCCTCCATGTCGTCCACGGGGATGGGAATGAGATGCCGTTCCATGCCTTCGGGCAGTTCCGCATTGCCGGCCGCTTCGGCAGGGGTACGCAGGTCAATGACGGTGCGGATGCCTAAGTTCTGCAACTCACGCCCGGAAGATTCGGGCAGGCTGTCAATCTTGGCCGAACGGTAAACCATGCCCCAGCGCACTTCCTTGTGCACGTTGGCAGACGGGTAACCGCCGATGTCGCGGAAGTTCTGTATGCCGGGGATGCGAACGTTGCGCGAGGCTACTTGCACGTGATATTTTCCGTTGAACACCAGCGTATAGTAATTGCGTCGCGTGCTGTCGGCGCGAGGGATGGCAACGGTAAGGCGTGAAATGGATGCCATCGCCACGGGCTTTTTCCCTACGGAGCGGCCGGGCGAGAGGGAGGCGTACACTTTCACGTTGCCTTCGATGGCAGGTACGGTCTCCCACTTCACGACATCGTTTCCTGTATTGTCTTCCTCGCATACCACATCGATGCGGGGCGTCACGCCACCGCACGAGGCAAGCGCCAATGACATGGCCGCCAGATAACTTATCGGATACTTAAACATAGACGAGGCATCGCTAAACGTTGGCGCAAATATAAAGATTTTGCACGCAGCCCCGTCCGCGCGTTGCCTGCATTTATATTTCTTTCTTGAACTTTAAATATCGGAAATAGTTCTGCCAGCACGGGGTTCACTCCTCTCTCACCGACTGTGCAAAGGCCGATGTGATGGAGTTACCGAAACTCTGGCAGACATCGGCGGCGAAGCGTATGCCCCAGCCCACAATGCGATCCCACGTGGCAGCATCAAGTTGGGAAACGGTTTCGTGTGTCACGCCCTCGCGCAACAGCCCGAAGATGATGCCCGCATTGAAGTTATCACCCGCCCCGATGGTGCTTACGGTCTGCACGGGAGGCACTTGATAGTCCCTCGTGACGGCTGAAGTGCGCAATGCTACGTTGCCGCCGCCCGCCGTGCAGAGGAAAGTAGGGCAATAAAACTTGACTTTCTCGCGATAGATTTGGTCGGGGGCGTCCAAGCTGTACATATGCATGAAGTCGTCTTTCGAGCCGCGCACAATGTCGGCATACTCCAAGTTCTCGATGATGGTGGAGTTTAGTTTGATGGCTTCTTCACGGTGTGCAGAACGGTAGTTGAGGTCGTAATAGATGATGGCGCCGTGTTCGCGCGCGCGATCAAGCAATTCCACTACCTTGCCCCGGATCGCGGGATTGAGGGCGTAATACGACCCCATCATCACAATGCTGTCCGCATCCATGTCGGGATATTCCACCTCAAGGCGTTGCTTGGAATAGTCTTTATAAATCAGGTAGTCGGCATCGTTGTGCTTGTCAAGGAACGCGAGCGACACGGGCGACTTTCCATCGGGGAAGACGTTGACGTACTCTGTGCTTACGCCATTGTCGCGCATGAAGTGCAGAATGATTTCGCCCACTTTGTCATTGCCTGTTTCGCTGATGAAGCAGGCCGGCACGCCGGCACGGGCAAGCGACACAATGCCATTGAATACCGACCCTCCGGGCACGGCCGCGATGGGTTGCCCGTCGCGGAAGATAATGTCGAGAATGGTTTCTCCTATACCAATTACTTTACGCATAGCAATGACCTTGATTTTTCCCCGAGGTATCCGCCATGATGGCGCTTTGAGTAGTCTTCTACGGTGAAGCCCGTTTGCTTCATTACCTGCACCACCAAGATGTCACCGATGACTGTCATGACGGTGGTCGACGTGGTGGGCGTCATGCCCAGCGCGCACACTTCCTTGGGGCTGCCGGTGCTAAGGCATACGGTAGCCTCGCGCGCCAGCGGGCTGCCGGGGTTGCCGGTGATGACGATAAACTTCAGCGCGGGGCTGAGGGTTCGCACCAACTGGATAAGCTCCAGTATTTCGCGCGTCTTGCCTGAGTTGGAGATGAGCAGCAGCAAGTCATTGTCCTGCAGAACGCCCAAGTCGCCGTGTTGTGCCTCGCTGGGATGCAGGAAGACGGCAGAGATGCCCGTCGAGCAGAAAGTAGTGGCAATGTTCGCGGCGATTTGGCCGGCCTTGCCCATGCCCGAAGTGACAAGCTTGCCTTTCTTGCGGTGTACCTGTTCCACGATCAAGTCCACTGCCTTTTCGTAGGCATCGGTCACCGGGATGTTCATGATGGCTTCAGCTTCTTTGCGCAACAACTCGCGAATGACTTCTATCATTGTTCAATAGACATTAGGATTAAACCGTGCCATAGCACCTGCAAATATCTGCATTTTTTTCAATAACCGCAATAGGTTTTTACGTAATTTTGCGCTGCGATCAAAACAAGGGTGGATCCGGGATAAGGGAATTGCCTTAAAGAGTGCCATGCGGGAAACGCCCGTGCCTCTTGGGGCGCATGCACGTGCGGCGCTTCCGCCGTGCAGTATCGCCCGCGCTCCGTGCGCACATGGAGGGAGCACGGTACAAGCAGGCGATATTTATCCCGAACTCACGTAAAACAGAGTGTACGTAATGACGATTTTCAAGGAAGAGACTGAACGTTGCAACACCCATACCTTGCCAAACGGCCTGCGCATCATCCACGAGCCGTCCGCCTCGCGGGTAGCGTATTGCGGGCTTGCCGTCAACGCCGGCACCCGCGACGAACACGACGAGGAACACGGCATGGCACACTTTGTCGAGCACCTGCTTTTCAAAGGCACGCGGAAACGCCGCGCATGGCACATCCTCAACCGCATGGAGCTGGTGGGCGGCGACCTCAACGCCTATACCAACAAAGAGGAGACGGTGGTTTATGCCGCTTTCCTCACCGAACACTTCGCGCGGGCTTTGGAACTGCTGGCCGATGTCGTTTTCCATTCGACCTTTCCCGAGCGTGAAATTGCGAGGGAAACGGAAGTCATCATCGATGAAATCCGCTCATACGAAGACTCGCCCTCCGAACTGATTTTCGATGACTTTGAAGGCTTGCTATTTAGCGGCCATCCGTTAGGGCGCAACATCTTGGGCGACCCCGAACGGCTGAAACGATTCCGCACGGCCGATGCGGCCGCGTTTACGGCACGCTATTACCACCCGGACAACGCGGTGCTGTTTGTACAGGGCAATTTGGACTTCAGGATGGTGGCCAGGCTGGCCGAGAAGTATTTGTCCGACCTGCCCGCCGCCGGCGCCGATTATGCCCGCTCGCCCCTACCCGCCTACGCGCCCGCCAGCCGGGTGGTGGAGCGCGACACGCATCAGGCGCACGTGATGATTGGCGGGCGCGCCTATCCCGCTCCCGATGAACGGCACGCCGCCCTCTGCCTGCTCAACAACCTGCTGGGAGGGCCGGGCATGAACAGCCGCCTCAACGTGTCGCTGCGCGAACGGCGCGGACTGGTTTACACGGTAGAGTCGAACCTGACATCATACACCGACACCGGCGTATTCTCCATTTACTTCGGCACCGACCCCGACGATGTGGATCGCTGCCTGCGACTGGTACACAAGGAACTGCGCCGCCTGCGCGACAACCGCCTCAGCACCTCGCAATGTCAAGCCGCCTGCAAACAGCTTATCGGGCAGATAGGAGTCTCCTCAGACAATCACGAAAACAACGCATTGGGCATGGCCAAGAACTTCCTCCACTACAACCGCCATGAAACATCGGCTGCCCTCTACCGCCGCATCAACCAGCTCACGCCCGGCACGCTGCTCAACGTAGCCAACGAGATGTTCGCGGAAGACTATCTCTCTACCTTAATCTACCGGTAAGCCTGCTCCGCCTTCATCCGCCGCATGCTGAACTCGCAACCGCAATATTGCTGGTTATAGAAGCCATACTCGTGCAGCAGCCGGTCGCGCCGCTCTTGCAATCCGCCCTTGCGCCAGTTCTGTTCCCAAAAGAGGGTGCCGGGATAGCGGGAAGCCGCCAGCCTGCCCGCCTCGCAAATCTGCTCCAGCCGCTTCCAGCGCGATGATGCCAACGTGGTGGCGAACAGGGTGAAACCATGCTGCGAAGCATAACGGGCTGTCTCCGTAAGCCGCAGGATGAAGCAGCGCAAGCAACGGTTACCGCGTTCGGGCTCTTCCTCCAAGCCCTGCATGTTGTCCCGCCAGCCGCCATAGTCATAATCGGCATCGATGAAGCCAAGTCCCTGCCCTGTCACGAAACGGACGGCTTCGGCCTTGCGGATTTCATATTCTTCGCGCGGATAAATGTTGGGGTTATAATAGAAAACGGTGGGACGCAGCCCGTTGGCCAACATACATTCGATGATGGCCGATGAGCACGGGGCACAACACGAATGCAACAGCACACGGGCATCATCCGTTGGCGGCGTGAGTTTCAGCATAAGGCGAGTCCAAGTTACATCAAGACACGATCTTCAGCCCCTCCGACAACAGATGAGAGGCTCCGGAACAGCAGGCAGGATGGCATTAAAGCTAAAATCCGTTTCATCAATACAGGGTTTACGGCAAATGCCTCAATGTTCAACGAGGCCTTGCAAAACGGTTCACAAATGGAATATGTGCCAAAGGCAGGTCTTTCCTCACGATATAAGCCACAAAGAGCAGCAACAGCATCGTGCGGTATGCCATCCGCAATGCCACATTCCCCACCGCAGGCAGGCAGCCCGCTGCCCAAAGCGCCGCCGCCAGCAACACATAGCCGCCGATGGAGCGCAGGCCATAGCGGATGGGGTACTTCCGTTGCCCCACCGTGTAGGACAGCAGCATCGCCACCCCGTAACCGGCAAAGCCCGCCCATGCACATGCCATGTAGCCGAAGCGGGGAATGAACAGCACGTTGAGCGTGACCAGCACCGCACAGCTTGCCAGCGAGAAATAGGCGCCCCAGCGCGTCTCGTCAATCAGCTTGTACCAGAAAGACAGGTTGAAATAAATGCCCATGAAGATTTCAGCAGCCATCACAACGGGCACCACCCGCAAGCCAGACCAGTAGTCGCGCCCGATGAGGTAACGCAAGATGTCCATATAGAACATCACCGCCAGAAAAGCCAGCAGCGTGAAGATGACAAAGAACTTCATGGCTTTGGCATACATTTCCCGGCTGTCTTTCTCGCGGCTTTTGCCGAACACAAACGGCTCGTAGGCATAGCGGAACGCTTGGGTCAGCATGGCCATCACCATCGCTATCTTGCTGGCCGCCCCATAAATGCCAAGCTGCACAATGGCACCTTCCTTGTCGGGATAAACAAAGGGAAAGATGATTTTGTCCGCCACCTGGTTCAGAATGCCCGCCAGTCCCAGCACCAGCAAAGGCAGGCTGTAGGAAAGCATACGCCGCAGCAGCGCACGATCCCACACGTAGGGAAATCCCCGCAGTTCGGGCAGCATGCAGACCATCACCACCGAGGTGCATATCAGGTTGAACAGGAAGGCATACCCCACCTCATTGCCTTTCAGCAATACATAATAAATAAGGTTGAGCGCAATGTTGAGCACAATGAAAAGCAGCTTGAGCGCGGCAAACTTCAAGGGACGCTTGCGATAGCGCAGGTAGGCAAAGGGAATGCACTGGAAAGCGTCCATGGCCACTACCGCCATCATCATGCCCACATACCACGGATGTTCTCCATAACCCAACCAGCCCGCTACGGGACGCAGGGAAACCAGCCCCAACGCCACAAACGCCAGCCCCACGCCGCCCACGCTGAAAAGCGTGGTGGAGTACACCCGCTCAGGGTCTTCGCCCTCCTTGTTGGCGAACCGGAAGAAGCCGGTCTCCATGCCGAAAGTCAGCAACACCAACGCCAGCGCCACCCACGCGTAAATGTTTGTCACCACGCCGTACCCACCCGACTGCATTGGCAGCGCAATGGTGTAAACGGGCACCAGCAGGTAATTGAGGAACCGCCCCACAATGCTGCTCACGCCATAGATGGCCGTCTCTTTTGCCAAAGTCTTCAAGCTCGCCATGCCGGTATCTGTCCTCCATTCATTTATTCCGCATCAAACAGGCTTTCCTGCCCGCCGTCCGCCCGCGTGCGTCCCAGATGCCTGTAAGCCAGCTCGGTCACTTCACGCCCGCGCGGAGTGCGCTTCACGAAGCCCTCCTTGATGAGGAACGGTTCATACACCTCCTCAATGGTTCCGGAGTCTTCGCCCAAAGCGGTGGCAATGGTGGTCAGCCCCACAGGGCCGCCCTTGAACTTGTCGATGATGGTGCAGAGAATTTTATTGTCTATCTGATCAAGGCCGTAGCGGTCGATGTTGAGGGCTTCGAGGGCGAACTTGGCGATGCCAGTGTCAATGCTTCCCGTGCCTTTCACTTGGGCAAAGTCGCGCACCCGCCGCAACAAGGCATTGGCTATGCGGGGCGTTCCCCGGCTGCGCGAGGCTATCTCGGCTGCCGCCGGGGCGGAACAGGGCACTTGCAGAATGCCCGCTGAACGGAGGATAATGCCGCCCAACACATCGGCATCGTAATACTCCAAGTGGAGGTTGATGCCGAAGCGGGCGCGCAACGGCGCCGTCAGCAGGCCGCTGCGCGTGGTGGCTCCCACCAACGTAAACGGGTTGAGGTCTATCTGGATGCTGCGGGCGGAAGGGCCTTTGTCTATCATGATGTCAATGCGGTAGTCCTCCATCGCCGAGTACAGGAATTCCTCCACCAAGGGACTGAGGCGGTGTATCTCATCAATGAAAAGCACGTCTTTCGGCTCCAGGCTGGTAAGGATGCCCGCCAGGTCGCCGGGCTTATCGAGCACGGGGCCGGAAGTAATCTTGAAGCCCACTCCCAGCTCGTTGGCAATGATGTTGCTCAGGGTGGTCTTGCCCAGCCCGGGGGGGCCGTGCAGCAGGACGTGGTCAAGGGCTTCGCCGCGCAGGCGCGCCGCCTCGACGAAGACGCGCAGGTTGTCCACCACCTTCGCCTGCCCGCTGAAGTCCTCGAAGCGAAGGGGACGGAGCGCATTTTCGAAGTCACGTTCACGGCTGGTAAGAGGTTGCTGGTTGCGTATATCGAATGTTCCTTCTTCCATGATTTGCAGTCAATCAAGGACGCAAAATAACGAATTAATTTCGAGAAAACGCGAGAAACGTGCTACTTTCTGCATACATGCTGATTCCTATGGAGCTAAGTTCGCGTTTGCCCCACGCAAGCGCGGGGCAAACGCGGGCGGCATGAGCGCGGAAGAAAAGCCGTCCGGCCATGCCGTGCGGCCTGACAATATAAGGTCGCTATCACCTCCGGGCATCTGTCAATAACCCGCCTTTATGATACCCATTTATGAAATTGTCCGAATCTGCCAGTATCCCGTCGCTTCAGAAAAATGTGTGGGAAAAAACATGAGATGCTAACGAAAGGCAACATCTATGGCAAACAATTCTCCGAGTTCCGTAAGCTCATGAACCCCCAAGGATACCAGTTCAATAAAAGCCATATCATTGATGCAGGTTATGTTATGACACCTCGCCGGCATTCACAATCCAAAGGGATTCGAGCAGTTGCCGGACAGAAGCAGTGAAAGTCTTCATGCAGGCTACATACACGGGCAAGGAAAAGCAACGTGGGGAAACACAAAATGCCCCTATCATATGCAAGAAAAGCACCTGCAATCGTCAGCCCATGGAAGAACAAAAATCGGACGATAGGAAGAAGTCCCAAACTCGCTGTCCGGCGGGACATGTGTCCAGCTTCGAAAAAAAAACATATGCGAACTGGTAGCCCGTACTGTAGACCTTATCAGAGCCAAAGCCAACGTGACAATGGCTATATGAATTGTGGCCGTATGGAATGAAAATATAGGTTTGTTTAGTTAAATTACATTAAGCCGCAGAGACAATGCCGCGATATTATCTTTGCGCAACAAAAAAACACTTGAGATGAACAGATAAAGGTTCTTGTTGTTTGTTTTAGGCCAATATAAGATTGATAGAACCCACCTAAAAACTAAAAACATAAGTAACATGAAAACATAGAAAATAGTTAGCTTATCTTGTATTGCAGGAGAATGCAGAAATAAGATTCTAATTTCTCTTTTATCTCAAAGCAATTTTGTGATAACTCAAAACAAAAGCGTTATTTAATGATGAAAAACGCAATTCAAAACATTCAAAAGGTTCCTTGTTTGCTGCTGCTTATGTCTTTTGCATGTTTGTCGGCATCAGCACAATTTCAAATCAAAGGAACGATTGTCTCGGATAGAGATTCCGAGCCGATGATTGGTGTGTCCATTTTAGAAAAAGGGACAAACAACGGTACCATTACCGATATAGACGGTAATTATTCACTCTATGTACAAGGCGGCAATGCGGTTTTGGAGGTATCTTATATAGGCTATGTGCCTCAGACTATCCAAATCGATGGCCGCAATATAATTGACATTCAAATGAAAGAAGATACCGAGCTTCTTGACGAAGTGGTAGTGATAGGATATGGAACCATGCGTAAGAAAGACCTTACAGGCTCTGTAGCGCAAATTCGTCCAGATGCTTTGGCTAATGAAGCCCCCAAGACCGTACAAGATGTATTGCGTGGAACTGCCGGATTGAATGTAGGGTTTGACAAATCTGCCAAAGGAGGCGGAGCCATGAGCATCCGTGGTCAACGATCCGTATATTCAGATGGCGGCCACAACGATCCACTTATCATTTTGGACGGCATGATGTTTTATGGGGAGCTCTCTGAAATCAATCCCAATGACATAGCTCAAATAGACGTGCTGAAAGATGCCTCATCGGCAGCCGTATATGGAGCAAAGGCGGCCAATGGAGTAATTATTGTGACAACTAAAAAAGGGAAGTCAGAAAAGCCGGTTATCAGCCTCAGTGCCACTGTAGGATGGTCTACTATGGCAGGCAGCCGGAAAGTATATGATGCAGACGGGTATCTGAAATATCGTACAGACTTTTACACTACTGACACTTATGGAGTCAATCCGTCAACCGGAAAATATGAAGCATACCAAACGGGGAATTATCCTGCTGGATATTTTGATCGCCCAACAGACAGCAATTTAAATAGATACGGACTTTCCATAGATACTTGGAGGAACCAAAACATTCAGGATGCCAGTATGAGCAATGATGAAGTCTGGGCAAGACGCATCGGACTAAATGCCAGCGAGGTAACACTAGCAAACTTCCTCATGGGGAAAACATTTGATTGGTATGACCATTCTTTCCAGGCTGGATTAAATCAAGATTATAATGTCAGCATCAGCGGAATGACTGAAAAAGTAAATTATTATTTCTCGTTAGGTTATCTCTCCAACGAAGGCGTAGTACGTGGGAACGAATACAGTGCCGTGCGTTCCAATTTGAAACTGAACACCCAAATTACCGATTGGCTTGGCGTAGGAGCAAATATTAACTTTCAAGACCGTACGGATGGAGATATAGCCGTTGACTGGTATAGCCAGATTACAAGTAACAGCCCTTTCGCCACTCCTTACAACGATGCAGGAGAGCTTGTGGCACATCCTCAAGGTGAAAATGCATATTGGAAAGGATATAACTTTGACTATGACCGCCAATATCTCGATTTGGACAAAGGGTTTACCATACTGAATTCCATTCTAACGGCCAAAATGACTCTCCCATTCGGCGTTACTTATTCATTTAATATAGCACCGCGTTTACAATATTTTCACGACCGCTACTACCGCTCTTCCGAACATCCTGACTGGCAAGCTGAAACAGACGATCGAGTAAACCGTGAACAAAGTAAACGTTTTGATTGGTCATTAAATAACACGATTACCTGGGATTACACTTTTGCCCAAAAGCATCACACCATATTGACCTTAGTCCAAGAAGCTGAAGAACGCCAATCATGGGCCGACCGTATTGAAGCGCGTAATATTCTGCCTTCCGAAGCATTAGGTTTCCATGGTACTGCCAACGGTGATAAAAACTTAAGTGATTTCCGTTCTACTGATACCCGTGAGACCGCATGTGGCTATTTAGCTCGTCTGTTTTATTCGTATGATGATAAATATATGGGAACATTTTCGTTCCGCCGCGATGGATATTCCGCTTTCGGTACCACCAATCCGTATGCAAATTTCCTTTCAGGGGCATTGGCATGGACATTCACCAATGAAGATTTCTGGAAATGGAATGACATACTGGATACCGGAAAGCTCCGCATTTCTTTCGGCCAAAATGGCAACCGAATCCTAAGCGACTCCTACGTTGCATTGGCCAAGAGCCCCCGAAACCGGTGACATAGCGCCAAGGACTTATTCTTTAGGCATAAACTTAACATTTTAAAAAGGAAAAATCATGAAAAGCAACATGAACAAATTCAAATTATGGATAGGTACTGCGTGTGTATCTATGATGTCTATGGGATGTTCGGACGATTTCCTAAAGCCGGCTCCTCTTTCTCTTTATGAACCGACGGAAACATTCAACACGGTAGAAGGCTTAAATTCAGCCTTAGCCTCGGCCGACAAAGCACTTCGAGCTTATTGGACAAACACCGAGGCTTGCGACTTGATGCTGCCGTTGATGAGCGAATATCTTTTCTCAGATCTGGCAGTGGCCGGCAAAACGGATGACGCGCTTGCTTTTTGCGACATTAAAGACCACTTTACCCCTACGGACGGCTGGTATAATTTTGACCAGAACCGCTTGGTCATCTTTTTGGGAGAGACTTACAACGGCATCAAATATGCCAATACAGTCATCAGCTATATCGACAAAGTAGAAGGCTTGGATGAAGCTACCAAGAACGAATACCTTGGCCGCGCATATTTCCACCGGTCTTACCGGTACCTGAACCTTTGCTTCCAGTTCGGAGATGTGCCTTTTGTCTCGAAAATCATCGAAGCTCCCAAACTCGACTACAAAAGCACCAAGCGTGAAGCCATCATCAAACGGCTGGTGCAAGACATGGAGTTTGCGGTGCAGCATGTTCCCGAACAAAAAGACATGACATATATCGGCATGGTCAATAAAGGCGCCTGCCGCCCAGCCGGCAAACCTTTTAGGCAAAGACAAGGAAGAAAAACATTCAGGAGAAACGCGCTTCCATATCTCCATCTGCGGGAAGCGAGCAGAAGCCAATTTCTCCCCAACCGGCGGCGGAGGAACGCCCCGTTCCGCTTTCAAACGCCGCTATATTATTCAAAATGAACATGGCTGCATTACTGTCAGCACAAGCCCGATAAAAGGGGAACCGTTTCTGGCAGGCATTAAGGCGCGGCGGCTTTGATCCAGCTTGCGCCGGGCGCGGGCGGCACGAGCGCGGAAGGGAAGCCAGCCGGAGAGGCCGGCAAATTGCCGGCAACTCCAACGGCCACGAGGAAAGCGGGAGCGCGGCTTATCGGGCTCCCGCCCCCCCCCTTAAAAAACAGGCGCTTCGCTTCCTTTTGCCGCCAAATTGCACTATAT
>CAYSIQ010000002.1:38984-50511 GCA_964431195.1 uncultured Bacteroides sp. | reverse complement strand
ATGATATTATGATTGATCTTATCTGTCTGATGCCGAACTCGGTTGTCTAAGAGTTCCAGCCATTCGTATAAAGTTCATAAGTATGAATTAGCCCTAAAGTCGCATTGCATCACGATGTGGTTCCGTATTCTTTTTTGGCTGCAACAATTCATCAACGCGCCTCAACAATATACTCAAAAGAGCAAATAGTTGTTGAGAAAATGGTTTGAGCATGAGGCTGTTAGAATTCGCGCCCAAATACCCCGATGAGGCTTCGTGTATCGCGGAATTGCAGGAGTTGAATGAGTTATATGCCGAAAGGTATCTCCTTGCGGTTTGTTGCCAAAGGAAATTTCACGAAAACAAAAAGTTTAAATCACTTCATTTCCCATTTAAGGTTATCTTTGCAACGCCAAAGGAACGCAAAAACGAAACCAGCATGAGCACGTTGCTTCTGTCCTCCGCCTACCTCGCCCCCGTGTCCTACTACGCTAAGCTGCTGGCCGCGGACGCCGTATTCATCGAGCAATACGACCACTACCAGAAACAAACCTACCGCAACCGCTGCGTCATCGCTTCGCCATCGGGCCCGCTGGCATTATCAGTCCCCGTCGCCAAGCCCGGCAATCCCAAGTGCTATATGCGCGACATCCGCATTTCAGAACACGGCAACTGGCGGCGCATGCACTGGAATGCGTTGGAAGCCGCCTATAACAACACTCCTTTCTTTGAATACTACAAGGACGATTTCCGCCCTTTCTACGAAGGCAGGAATTATGAGTTCCTGATGGACTTCAACGAGGCGCTGTGCCGGCTGGCCTGTTCGCTCATTGATATGCAGCCTCGGATGGAGCGCACCGAGAGCTACCGCCCGTCGTCCGCCCCCGGCGAACAGGACTTCCGCGAGCGCATCCATCCCAAAATGGATTTCCGGGAGGTTGACCCCGATTTCTACCCTTGCCCTTACTATCAAGTGTTCCAACAGGAATTAGGCTTCCTCCCCGACCTGAGCATCGTAGACCTTTTGTTCAACATGGGGCCTGAAAGCCTGCTTGTGTTGCAGGAATGCCAGCCCGGGCGCTTCCCCTGCCCGCATCCATAAGCAAGCGGGGGGTCACATCATCATGTTCTTGCGGATGGAGAACTTCACGATGCCCAAGGAGTTGATGGCCGATGCGGGCAAGTCCATCGGGTCGTGGCGCGGGTTGTAGCTTACTAATTTTATGCAGCCCTTTTCCTCCGATTTGTTGAGGTATTTCACCGTCAGGTAGTTGTCGCTTCCCAGGCCGAACGACACGATGTACATTTCGCCGTAAATGATTTCGTCAAGGCTGTTGATGAACTTGAAGCCCACGATGTCGCCCGACTTCAGGATGGGGTACATGCTGTCGCCGCTGACGTAGATGGCGCCGTCGCAGCGGGGGATGTTGGGGATTTCGATGCGCCCCAGCTCCACCTGTGCGCCTTCGTCGAGGATGCTTTTGAGGTTGGCGGCTGCCGACACGTCGTAGAGGATGACGCTGCGGTCGCCGTGCGCTTCGGCGGAGCGCGGGCTGTGCAGGATTTCCAGTTCGCCCTGCGCCAGCGGCGAGTCCACGTACTGGTGCTGCCGCGCGGGGTTGCCTTTGCCGGTGAGCAGCCAGTTGTAGTCCACCTCGCTCAAGCGGTCAAGCAGCAGGGCGAAGTCGATGCTGTTGCGGTTAATCCAGTTGCACAAGGTGGGGCGCGACACGCCGAGGTATTCGGCCAGCTCGCTGTCGTACTTCATGTCAAGCACGGACTTGGCACGCTGCACGATCTCGCCCACGTTGAACGGGCGTTCTTTCGTTGTCTTCATTTCCATTCTATATTTTAGTTTTTCATGTCGTTTCCTCTCTGCCATGTTTCCATTTTGTTAAATCCAATGCCCCGGCAGCGCAAGGCAATCCGGCACGGTTCAACTTTAAGCATCCGCATGCCTGTCAGTCTGTGATTTATATTCATCAGACAAAAAATAATGCTTGCGGCGGTTGTTTTCATTTATATAATTATATTATATTTGCAGCGGACAAAATTAAGGATGCGACTTTAATTTTGCAAATGTTTCACGCTTTTTTTAATGGATATGGCAAGAATCAGGAGACGAGGATTGGGGTATTTCCCTTACGACACGAACTTTTTTAACGACCGGAAAGTGCGGCGGCTGATGAAATCGGCGGGCGACACCGCCGTTGCCGTGCTCCAGCCCCTGCTGTGCAACCTCTACGGCGGCGAGGGCTACTACCTTTTGGCCGATGACGACTATGTGGAAGACATGGCCGACCAAGTGTTCTACCAATTGTCGCCCGCCTATGTGCGGCAGGTCATCGAGGAACTGGTGCGCCTGGGCTTTTTCGATGCGGGACTCTATGCGCGGCACCGGGTGCTGACTTCGGAAGAGATCCAGCGGCAATACCTGTTTTGCATGAAGCAAAAGGATACGCGCCTCATCGACGAACGTTTCAGGCTGGTAAGCGAGCCCGAACCGCTGCCCGGCGACGCGAAAGCGCAGAAACGCGCGGTTTTAGCCGATAAAATGCCTAAAACAGGCATGCAAGGCACGGAAAACAGCGATTTAATGTCTGAAAACAGCGGAAATGCGCGCCGGGACGCCCAAAAGAAAGAAAAGCAAATGGAAGAAAAACAAACCACAACAAAGGAAAGCGCAGCACAGCAGGGCACTGCCGCCGCCGGCGGGAGACCTGCGGCGAGGGAGGAGGACGAGCCTTTGGGGGAATGCGAAGCGCTTGCGCCTCAGCCCGATGCGCGCACTTTCGATGACGTTTACCGGCTGAAGCCGCCCGCCGACGGAGTTCCCCGCAACCTCCGGGGGCTGCTGCTCAACATGAGCCTTTATGACATACCGCCCGCCGAGCAGTATGCCATCATACTGAAGAGCGACTACGGGCGCATCGGGCATCCCGTGTGGCAGGGCTTCGACCCGTTGCGCTCAGGCAGGTGCAAAATCCGCGAACCGGGGAAGTTCCTGCTCAGCCTTTGCCGCGACATGCGGTAGGGCGGCGTTCCCCCGCCATCTTCGCCCTGCCGCCGGGCACCGGCGGCGTACCGCCAAAACAGGCCGTCCTTGTCAGCCACAAGCGGAGGACAGGAAAGGACAAGGCGAATACGGCAAACTCCGCGCACGGAATGGGGAAACGGCGCATAATAGGGGGGGGACAGGAAAACGCCCCTTTGATGCCTGAAAAATGCCGCTTTGCCGGGCGGCACTGCGGCGGAATGCGTATCTTTGCCGCGGCAGGGAAGCCGTTCCACGCTTCCCCGTTATGCCTTATCCATTTATAGCAGAAAAAACCGAATTGGCAGAACCCCATGTACCACTTTACCGTATCTCCCGAGCTGCATTCCCGTTGCCCCGAATATCGGGGCGTCGCCGTCCTGGCCACGGTGGCCAACACCGCTTTCAGCCCCGGCCTTTGGCAGGAAATTGGCCGCTTTGCCAGCGAGCTCCGCGCCACGCAGACCGCCGACGGCATCAAGCGGCAGCCGGCCATCGCCGCCACGCGCGAGGCATACCGCCGGCTTGGCAAAGACCCCAGCCGCTACCGCCCTTCCGCCGAGGCCTTGCGCCGCCGCCTGCTTCGCGGGCTGGAGCTGTACCGCATCGGCACGCTGGTTGACCTGGTGAACCTTGTCTCGCTGCGCACGGGCTATTCCATCGGAGGCTTCGACGCGGGCAAGATTCAGGGCACGGCGCTCTGCCTGGGCGTGGGGCGAGCCGGCGAGCCCTTTGAGGGCATCGGGCGCGGCGCGCTCAACATCGAGGGGCTGCCCGTGTGGCGCGATGCCGGCGGCGGGATCGGCACCCCGACCAGCGACCATGAGCGCACCAAGATGGACTTGGATACCCGCCGCATACTGGCTTTGGTGAACGGGTTTGACGGCGACCTGCCGCGCCTGGAGGAGGCCGCCGGGCTGCTGCAGGCGTTGCTGCGCCGCTATGCCTCGTCGGACGGGGGGACGGCGGCGACCATCTGACTTATGCAGAAAGCATCCGGAAGGCCCCCCTCCGGGGGCTCCCGGCGCTTCCGGGCGACACGCGCGCGGGGCAAGTCCCGTGCGGGCATGGAGCGCGCCCCGCGCATATACGGGGCGCGCGCCGTATATGCGCGGAGGGCAGGGCCGAAAAAATTCCGCCGGATAAGCCCTTCATTAAATTATTTGTTTACCTTTGCATACCGGCATGCCGGGAACATGAATGCTTGCGAATGATAGAAAAACTGATTGTGCTGGAGGACATAGACCCTGTCATCTTCTACGGCGTGAACAACGCCAACATGCAACTCCTGAAAGCCCTTTATCCCAAGCTGCGCATCGTGGCGCGCGGCAACGTCATCAAGGCGCTGGGCGAGGAGGAAGAGTTGCGCGCGTTCGAGGAGAACATGGCCAAGGTGGAGAAATATTGCGCCGAATACAACTCGCTGCGCGAGGAGGTCATCATCGACATCATCAAAGGCAACGTCCCGCAGGCGGAACGGGCGGACAACGTCATCGTCTTCGGCGTCACCGGGAAACCTATCATACCGCGCAGCGAAAACCAGCGGCGGCTTGTCGATGCGTTCCGGAGCCACGACATGGTGTTCGCCATCGGGCCTGCCGGGTCGGGAAAGACCTACACGGCCATCGCGCTGGCGGTGCGCGCCCTGAAGAACAAGGAAATCAGGAAAATCGTGCTGAGCCGCCCCGCCGTGGAGGCGGGAGAGAAGCTGGGCTTCCTGCCGGGCGACATGAAAGAGAAAATCGACCCTTACCTGCAACCCCTCTACGATGCCTTGCAGGACATGATACCCCCTGCCAAGCTGCAGGAATACATGGAGCAGAACGTCATCCAGATAGCCCCGCTGGCCTTTATGCGCGGGCGCACGCTCAACGACGCCGTGGTCATCCTGGATGAGGCGCAGAACACCACTTCCGCCCAAATCAAGATGTTCCTCACCCGCATGGGCATGAACTCCAAGATGGTCGTGACGGGCGACATGACGCAGATTGACTTGCCGTCTTCGCAGGCGTCGGGGCTGGCGCAGGCCATCAGGATACTGAAAGGCGTGGAAGGCATCGCTTTCGTCGAGCTGAGCCGGAAGGACATTGTGCGGCACAGGTTGGTGACCCGCATCGTGGAGGCTTACGAACGCCACGAGAAGAAAGCGCGGGAAGAGAGCCGGGAGAACGGGCAGGCAGACAAAGAAACCAATTAAATACAAAAGACTATGGGCAAAAGTAAATTTTTACAAGACTTTAAGGCATTTGCCATGAAAGGCAATGTGGTGGACATGGCCGTGGGCGTAATCATCGGCGGCGCATTCGGCAAAATCGTTTCGTCGCTGGTGGCCGACGTCATCATGCCTCCGCTGGGGCTGTTGGTGGGAGACGTCAACTTCACAGACCTGAAATGGGTGATGAAACCCGCAGAAACGGGCGCGGACGGGCAGGAGATAGCCGCCGTGGCGCTGAACTATGGCAGTTTCCTGCAATCCATGTTCGACTTTCTGGTGATCGCCCTCTCCATCTTCTTCTTTATCAAGCTGCTGACCAGGCTGACGGAGAAGAAGAAAGCGCCCGAGGCGCCCGAAACCCCGCCTGCGCCCCCCGCGCCTTCCAAGGAGGAACTGCTGCTGACGGAGATCCGCGACTTGCTGAAGGAACAGAACGGCAAGAACGCCTGACGCCGCGCCCGCCCCTCCGAAAGGGAGGGGGGCTTATCGGAAGAACTGCAGGCGGCGGGCGGAAAGGCACGGGCAGCCCCGTGCCTTTGCAGGAGGATGCGGCGGCACGCCGGCGCAAGGGATGGTTTTATTTTGTTTTTTAACGCCAATTAATAGGAAAGATATGAAAGCATTGACGCAAACCGATTACAACTTCCCCGGGCAGCAAAGCGTTTACCGCGGGAAAGTGCGCGATGTGTATAACATCAAGGGTGAGAAACTTGTCATGGTGGCTACCGACCGCATCTCGGCTTTCGATGTCATCCTGCCGGAGGGGATTCCCTGCAAGGGGCAAATCTTGAACCAGATTGCCGCCAAGTTCCTGGATGCCACGGCCGACATCTGCCCCAACTGGAAGCTGGCCACGCCCGACCCGATGGTGACCGTAGGCGTGCTCTGCCAGGGCTTCCCCCTTGAGATGATTGTGCGCGGCTACCTCTGCGGCTCGGCTTGGCGCGCCTACAAAAGCGGCGCGCGCCAGCTCTGCGGCATCCGCCTGCCCGAAGGCATGAGGGAAAACCAGAAGTTCCCCGTGCCCATCATTACCCCTACCACCAAGGCTGGAATCGGCGAGCACGACGCCGACATCTCGCGGAGGGAAATCCTGCGGCGCAGGCTGTGCACCGCCAAGGAATACTCCGTCCTGGAGGACTACGCCCTCCGCCTCTTCGAGCGCGGCACACGGATGGCTGCCGAACGCGGCCTCATCTTGGCCGACACGAAGTACGAGTTCGGCAAGCACGGCGGGCAAATCTACCTGATGGACGAAATCCATACCCCCGACTCCAGCCGCTACTTCTACAGCGAAAGCTACCGGGAACGCTTCGAGAAAGGCGAGCCCCAACGCCAGCTCAGCAAGGAGTTCGTGCGCGAGTGGCTGATGGCCAACGGCTTCCAAGGCAATGAAGGAGAACAGATGCCCGAAATGACCGGTGAAATCGTGGCAAGCATCAGCAGCCGCTACGTGGAACTGTACGAGCGCATCACCGGCGAGAAGTTCGTCCCGCAGGATGCCGGAGACATCGCCGCGCGCATTGAACGCAACGTGACGGAATACCTTAAATAAGGAGGGATCCGTTTTCCCATGGACTATCCGCAGGAGCAGGTGAAGCCTTACGGCAAGGAGGGCAGAAAAACGGAGCAGGTGGAGCGCATGTTCGACCGCATCGCCCCCGCCTACGACCGGTTGAACCACACGCTTTCCCTGGGCATCGACCGGTGGTGGAGGCGGCATGCCCTGCGGCGGCTGAAGCCTTTCCGCCCGCAACAGATGGCGGACGTGGCGACGGGCACGGGCGACTTTGCCATCCTGGCCTGCCGCATGCTCAGGCCGCAGCGACTGGTGGGCGTCGACATCTCCGAAGGCATGATGGAGGTGGCCCGCAGGAAAGTAAGGCAAGCGGGGCTGGAGGACTGCATCCGCTTCCAGCGCGAAGACTGCGAGGCGTTGCCTTTCCCCGACGCTTCGCTCGATGCCGTTACCGTGGCTTTCGGCATCCGCAACTTCGAGCATCTGGACAAAGGGCTGGGCGAGATGTGCCGCGTGCTCCGCAAGGGGGGGCATTTGGTCATCCTGGAGCTCTCCGCGCCCGAGCGTTTCCCCATGAAGCAACTGTATAGGCTATATTCCAGGCTCATCCCCGTGGCGGGACGCCTCGTCTCGCGCGACGGCAGCGCCTATGCCTATTTGCCCGCCAGCATCCGCGCTTTCCCGCAGGGCGAGGTGATGCAGCAGAGCATCCGGCATGCCGGCTTCGGCGAAGTCAGCTTCCGGCGGCTGACGTTCGGTGTCTGCACGCTGTATATAGCAACCAAGTAAAGGCCGGCAAACGCTTCAGGCCGCCCGGCATGGATGCCGCAGGTGCGCCCGTTCCCTTTTTTGCGCCATAGCGTCAAAAAAACAGGCCGGGCTGTCCTGCCGTGCGGGATAATTCAGTAATTTTGCCGCTGCCGTACAGGGCAGTCCATCGCCCGCAACCATCCCGCCAGGGAGCAGCGACATCCCCGCCGGCCGCCGGTTTGCAGGCATGTATTCGCCGGGCTTTCGCTAACCGCCAAATATTAAGATACTAATAATTCATTGAACTTACGTTATATTATGAAGCCACTGTCTCAATCCGCAGCATGCGCAGCAAAATGCCTGTTTGCCGTGATGCAATACATGAAAGAAAATGGCGGTACGGTTGCCACTAAGGAAATAAGCGAAATCATACAGGAGAATGTCAAGTTTACGGCGTGGGAAGAAGAGCGGGCAGGTAAGATGCAGAACATCAGATGGTGGTCGATGACACAGTTCTATTCCATCGACTATAACAAGGCAGGCTACATTCTGAAGAAACAAGGATCATGGTATCTTACGCCAGAGGGCGAGGAGGCCATCAAACTCGGAGCGGATCAGATCCTGCGCAATGCCAATGCTGCATATCGCAAGTGGAAACAAGAAAACACAGCAGACGATGAAGATGCAGATGAAGAAGGAATACCAGAGAAAGAAACTATTACCAACATCGAGCAACTGGAGGAACAAGCTAACGAGGGAATCCGTCAATACATCAAATCAAAGAATCCATACGAGTTTCAGGACATGGTTGCAGCCTTACTCCGTGCAATGGGGTACTACACTCCGTTTGTCGCGCCGAAAGGTCGTGATGGTGGTGTGGATGTGATTGCCTACCTTGACGCGTTAGATGCAAAGACTCCGCGTATTAAGGTACAGGTTAAACATAAGCCCGATGACAGCATTCCAGCAAAAGACATCCGCAGCCTGCTCGGAATCCTTCGTGACGGAGACATTGCCTTGTTTGTCACTTCAGGTACTTATTCGCAGCAGGCACGCGCTGAGGCATTGACTAGCAAGACATACATAAAACTTATTGATGGCGAAGAATTTATTCAAATGTGGCAGGACAACTACAACAAGATGACCGATGAAGACAAGAATATGCTGCCATTGAAACACATTGCTTTTGTGGGGAGTAATGAATGATAGAATAAGCCTGTTGGTTGAATTGGATTTCTAAGCATTTATAAATGGAAATGTCCCGCAGCGTGGGGTTGCCTCCAAGTTTTCCAGTATCAAGGCCATTGCACTCGGCATCACAGCTGTTGCGTATCGCAAGGGCTGTATTATTATGGATACATCCATCCTTACGGCATGGATGCGGCAAGCGTCCATGGCCTCCGCCATGCCAAAGAATGACAGGGGAAATCGCAGCAATGGTTCCCATGCAATATGCCGATGTTGTCAATCATCGTTCGGTTGGACAGATAAATATTCACTAATCTAATTCAACTAACCGGTAGTAACCATAGCCGTAGCCCGTAAATCCCAGCCATGGCCGTTGATTTCAGCCGGCGCGGCAACGTTGCCTCCTGTTCCCGATGGAGCGAAGCGTCCGGCGGCCTTGCAAAAAAACAAAGCCGCACGCCTCATTCTTCCGATAATGCCCTAACTTTGTGGCAGGCAATGATGCAAGGCGGGAACGAGTAATCCCGTCGTTTAATATGCGGACGATATGAAAGCTTCTGTTAAGTTGGTATTAGTGTATCTCGTGATGCAGCTGCTGGCGGGCCTGACAGCGGGGCCGCTCGCCGCGCTCTATGTGCTGTTGGCATACGGGCGGCTGGATTCGGACTTGGTGCGCGACCTGAGCATAGCGCCCACGATGCTGATAGGCTTCGCCTACATGGCGGCTTACCTGTGGCGCAAGGGCTATCTTGGCGGCTTGCCGGGGCGTTTTGCCGTGCAGGGCGCGGGCGATGTGGCTTGGTCGCTGGCGGCGGGCGCAGGGGGCATCGTGCTGGCGGGCGGCGTATCCGCGTGGCTCAGCTTCCTGCCCGACTGGACGGAACAGACGTTCGACGAGCTGCAACAGAGCGTGGCCGGCATGCTGTGCATGGTGCTGCTGGGGCCGGCGCTTGAGGAGGTGCTGTTCCGCGGGGCGGTGATGCAGGAGCTGATGCGCCGCTACCGGCCGTGGGAGGCTGTGGCGCTGTCGGGGCTGCTGTTTGGGGTGACGCACATCAATCCGGCACAGGTGGCGGCGGGCTGCCTGATGGGCATACTGTTAGGCTGGATCTACTGGCGGACGCGGAGCTTGCTGCCGTGCGTGCTGGTGCATGTGCTGAACAACGGGCTGGCTGTGTGGCTCGCCGCGCGCTGGCCGGAAGCAGAACAGGTGACGGATCTGCCGGGGATGAGCGCGCCATTGATGGCCGGTGTGATGAGCGCGGCAGCGGTGTTGTTGGCGATGGCAATGTATTTCCTGGGAACGCCGCATGGAAAGGATGCCTGAAAAGCATCTTTCAGGGTAAATAAGCCGGCCGCCCCGCGTGCGGGCGCGAGGCATGTTCCGCGCATACACGGGGCACGCCCCGCGCGCGCATGGAAGAAAGGCGGCGCGGGCACGGAGGGGAACGGGCGAAAACGCCCTGTACCCCTGCCGTCAAAGCCGGCCGCGCGTCATTTCAACGCGGCGCCGTCCTTAAAGGCGTTGCCGACGCGCCCGCCTAGCACAAGGTAACCGTTGTTCACGGGGTCGAAAGTGATGGGGCGCAATTTGGAGGGATCGATCTTCCCGGCCTCGTCAAGGATGCTTTCATCGGCGGAAACGTTGGCAATCCGCCCTACCAGGTGGCAGGTGGCAGGGTCGTAGGAAATGAGCTCGCACTCCAACGCCATGGGCAGTTCTTCAATGAGGGGCGCGTTGACAAACGTTGATTTCTCAGCGTGGAAGCCGGCGCGGGAAAACTTGTCAGGCACTTGGTTGCCCGACACGATGCCTACATAGTCGCAGGACACCAAGGCATCGGCGGTGGCCATGCTCACGGTGAAGGCTTTGGCGGCCAGCAGGTTCTTTACGGTTTTGTGCCCTGCGCTGAGGCACAGGTTGATTTGGTCGTCGTAGTCGATGCCGCCCCAGGCCGCGTTCATGGCGTCAGGGTTGCCGGCTTCGTCATAAGTGGCTACGATGAACACGGGTTGCGGGTACGTCCATGGTTTCGGGCCGAAATTCTTTCTCATAATGATAACCTCCTTCTTTTATAGAATGTTTTTATGCTGGCAATAAGTATAAGGCGCACCGCCTATATCCTCGTTTGATGCTGCTTCAGCTCCTTGCGCAGTTGCAGGGCCTGCCCGCCGGTCAGCCGGTCGAGCAGTGACCAGAAGGCGGGGCCGTGGTTCATTTCGCGGGTGTGGGCCAGTTCGTGCAGCAGCACATAGTCTATCAGCTTCAGGGGCAACAGCATGAGGTAGCAGGAGAGGTTGATGTCCTGCTTGCCGGAGCAGCTTCCCCAGCGCCCGGCGCTGCTGTTCACTTTGGCTTGCCGGTAGGCCAGCCCGTGCCGGTGCGCCAGGCTGTCCAGCCGTTGGGGCAGGAAGAGCTTCGCCTGCCGGCGCAGGGCTTCCACCACGGCTTTCCGCAGCCAGGCTTGCAAGGCGGCATCGGCAAAGTCGGCACCCGAGGGGCAGACAATCTGCATCCGTCCCGGTTCCGAGCGCGCGAGGAAATGCTTCCCCGCGCCGCTTTCCAGGCTCAACCGGAAACATTCGGCATCGATGCGGTAGCCGGGGACGATGGGCGGGCGCCGCTGCCGGGCATACGCTTCGCGCAGGCGGGGGCGCAGCCGCCTGAGGGCGTCGCCCAGCGCGCTGCGGGACGTGCCCGGGGGGACGGTGACGCGGATGGCATCGGGCTTGACCTTGAAAGTTATCCGGCGGGCACGCTTGTTGGCGAGCACCCGCAATTGCCCCAGTTCCTTGTCTTCTATGATGCGGTCGGTTTCCATTCCGTGTAAGTTGCCGGCGC
>CAYSIQ010000002.1:31338-38884 GCA_964431195.1 uncultured Bacteroides sp. | reverse complement strand
CGCCCTGCAAAGGAACGGGCTTTCAAGCAGATTTGCAACATTCTCTTAAGAAAACTTGCCGCCCGGCCCTGCCCCGGATGTTCTTTCGCCGCATTTCTCTTATTTCTCGTTTTTTTGTAGTATCTTTGCAGGGAATTGAGAGCATTGTGTTATTATGGCGAAGGCGAACAAGGTTTTATTCATCACTCAAGAGATTTCTCCCTACGTGGCGGACTCTGAAATGGCAAACATCGGGCGGCATCTGCCGCAGGCCATCCAGGAAAAGGGCAATGAAATCCGGACGTTCATGCCTAAATGGGGGAATATCAACGAGCGCAGGAACCAGTTGCATGAGGTCATACGCCTTTCGGGAATGAATCTCATCATCAACGACACCGACCACCCGCTTATCATCAAAGTGGCATCCATACCGTTGGCGCGCATGCAGGTGTATTTCATCGACAACGACGATTACTTCCAGAATCGCTTGCAGGTTACCGACGAGAGCGGCGCCGAGTACGAAGACAACGACGACCGTACCGTCTTTTATGCGCGCGGCGTGCTCGAAACGGTGAAGAAATTGCGATGGTGCCCCGACATCGTCCACTGCCACGGGTGGATGACGGCCTTGGCTCCCCTTTACATCAAAAAGGCATACAAGGACGAGCCTTCTTTCCGCAACTCAAAGGTGATATTCTCCCTCTATGATTCGGAATTCGGGCGGAACTTCCGGCCCGACTACCCCGCCCGCCTGGCCCTGCGGGGCGTGGCCAAGAAAGACGTGGCCGTCCTGAAAGCCCCCGTCAGCTACGCCTCGCTCTGCAAGCTGGCCATCAACTTCTCGGACGGGATCGTCCTGCAAAGCGAGCACGTCAACGAGGCGGTGGAGGAATACGCGCGCCGCTCCGGCAAGCCGTTGCTGGAGTACATGCCGCCCGATATGTTCTTCAGCGCGTGCAGCGGCTTCTACGACAAGGTATGGGAAGGAACCGAATAAATAATCAAACTGCTTTAATCTCCTAACCAATCATGAAAGCAAAATACATCGGGATATTGCTCCTGGCGCTCCTTTTTATGTATGCCTGCGATGACAACACGGGAACGCTGGGCATGGACATGTTGCCTGGTTCAGACGAAATTTCGGCCCACACGAAAGAGTTCGACGTCATGACACGCTCCGTGAAGGCGGACAGAATCTATTCCAAGACAAGCACGGGCTACGTGGGCCGCTTCACCGACCCTGAGTTTGGCTACTACGAGTCAAGCTTCATCACGGAACTGAACTGCACAGACCACTTCACCTTTCCCGAAGTGTACGCCGAAACCGAATGGGATGCCTCAGGCAACGCCACGCACGCCACGGGCGAACTGGCAGGCGACTCGGTGGTCGCGGTGTCGCTTGTGCTGTTCTACGACTCGTGGTTCGGCGACTCGCTGAACGCCTGCCGCATGAGCGTGTATGAACTGAACGACGAATGGCTCGAGGCACGCCGGGATGCCGCCAACTACCGGTTTACCGATATGGATGCCGGCAAATATTATGATGCGGACGGCCTGCTGGGCAGAAGGGCATACAGCGCCTACGACGTTTCAGTGCCCGACTCGGTGCGCAAGGCAACCGATTATTACGGCAATTCCACTTATACCCCCAACGTCAATTTCACATTAGACAAGGAGAAATGGGGCAACCGCATCTTGCGGTTGAACCGCGCCTACGAGCGGGGCGAGAATAACTACTTCGACAATGCCGACCGCTTTATCGAGAACATCTTGCATGGCCTTTACGTGAAAAACGATTACGGCGACGGCACCATCCTTTACGTCTATCAGGCTGCGCTGCAGATGATGTTCCGCCTGCATGCGGTCAACGCCGAAACGGGCGTGAAGCTGGCGAAGAAAGTGACCGACGAGGCGGGAGAAGCCGGAAGCGATTCGCTGTATTACGGATGGCAGACTTTCTTCGCATCGACCAAGGAGGTTATCCAAGCCAACCGCTTCGCCAACTCCGAAAAGCTGGATGAAAAGGTGAACGAAACGGACTGCACTTACATCAAGTCGCCCGCCGGCATCTACACCGAAGCGACCTTGCCTTACGACGAGATTGCCGAAGCATTGGCCAACGACACCCTCAACGCCGTCAGCCTGGCCTTTACCAACTATTACCGGAAGAGTGATTACGAGTTCAGCATGGATGTGCCCGCCAACGTGCTGCTGGTGCGCAAGCAGGATGCCGATTCTTTCTTCTCAGGGAACAAGCTGGCCGACAACGTGACCTCTTACCTGGCCACGCACAATTCATCCAACAAGTATGTGTTCAGCAACATTGCCCGCCTGGTCACCGCCTGCCTTGGCGAAAAGAACGAGGCCAAGGAAGCGGCCGGCAGTTCGTGGGACGAAGCGGCATGGGAAGCCGGGCATCCCGACTGGGACAAGGTGTGGCTAGTGCCTGTGAGCCTGACCTACGACTCCAACGGCATGTCGTCTTCCAGCACTCCGGGCATCATCGGCATTCAGAACGACTTGCAGCCGGGCTATGCCAAATTGGAGGGCGGCCCGCAGACCAATGCCGCCGGAGAGCTGGCCAATCCGCTGAAGCTGGAAGTCACCTATACTTCATTCCATTGACACGTGCGGCCCGGGACGGCCAGATAAAAAAATCCTCCCGCCCAGAGCAACCGGGCGGGAGGATCTGTGCTCCGTCTTTCAGACTTGCGCTCCCCCCTATGCGGCGGTGGGGGATGCGCGGGAACGGGCGCTAAGCCTTTGCGGGGCGGGCGCGGTGGGCGGCTTTGGTTTTCTTCGTTTCCAGCTTCTCCAGCTTGGCTTGGGCTTTTTTCAGTTCCTTGTTCAGCCCCTCGATTTCCGTTCCCTGGTTCTTGATGGTAGTGAGCAGGACGTTCAGCTCCTCGTTCTCAATGTCCACGGGATAGAGCGCGTCCACTCTCTGGATGAAGTCGCCCAAGATGTTCATATAGTTGGTGAATGCGTCGTAGGGAGATTCATAGATGCCCCGGTTGAAACCTACATGGTTGATCTTGGTAGTCATGAAGCGGAAATTGTTGCTGGCCTGCAGGTAGTCCCAGTCTTGCTTGATGCGGCGGTCGTCGCACATGTGCACGCGTTCGGCCACGCTGTACAGCTTGTTGAAGGCCTCCCGCTGCATGACGTTGCCTAGCCAGCAGCTGGTGTCTCTTTCTTCGTCCACCCACGACATGGGGTAAGAAACGTCCAGTTGCGACACGGATTTCAGCTTTGTCACAATCTCGGTGGGGGTAGAGAAAGTGATGCCTTTTTCCTTGGCGCAGGCCGGCAACGCTTTCAGGAACTCCAGAATGTTTGACGACAAGGGCTGGAAAATGCCCAACGCCACCAGCTCCATGAAGATGTTTATCACTTGCTCTTCTTGCGGCAGCGCGTCAATCCAGCTGATGTATCTGTCGGCAAAAAGCGGGTATTCGCTCCACTCGGCGTTGGAGAAGCGCAGGCTGATGTCGTCTGAGAACTTGTAGTCGCGCAGCAGCAGTTTCAGGTTGGGAGCCATGCTGCAGTGGTATACATAGTGCGGGCTCTTCCAACCCAGCACGTGCTTGGCACCTTCCGTCAGCATGCCTTTGAAGCCCATGCCGGCCACTCTGGCGCCTATCTCGTCATCGTATATCAGGCTGGAGTTGCGGAACACCTTGGGGGCTTTGCCGAACATTTGCTTCATCTTCTCGCTTTGGCGCATCACTTCTTCCCTGAAGCAATCTTCGTTGGCCAATGATGAGAGCCCGTGCGAGTAGGGCTCTGCAAGGAATTCAACGCAGCCCGTGTCGTTGAGCTGGTGCAGCAGGTCGATGACGGCGGGCGCATGGATCTCGAGCTGCTCCAGCGCAACGCCCGAAATGGACAACGCCACCTTGAAAGCTCCTTCCGACTTTTTCGCCATCTCTATCAGTGCGGACAGAGCCGGGATGTACGAACGTTCGGCCACCTCGTTGATGCTTGTCTCGTTGGCATAGTCATCGTAATAGTAATGGTCTTGGCCGATGTCGAAGAAACGATAACGTTTCAAATGAATAATCTGGTGTATCTCAAAATAAAGGCAAATCGTTCTCATCGCTAAATTGTTGTTTGATTTTATTTACTATGGTTTTTCTAACGTATTCTCGTAGAGGCCGCGGATTTTCAACGCCACTTTTTCCCATGTGATGCTGTCCACTTCCTTCTTGCCCTCCTCTTGCAGGTACTGGAAGAGGGAAGGGTTGGTGCAGACAGAATGGATGGCATCAGCCATGGCCTGAATGTCCCAGTAATCGGTCTTGAAGACCTTGTCGAGGATCTCTCCACAGCCCGACTGCTTGGAGATGATGGAAGGCGTGCCGCACTGCATGGCCTCCAGCGGCGCAATGCCGAACGGCTCGGAGACGGACGGCATCACAAACACGTCGCTGTTTTTGTAGATTTCGTATACTTGTTTCCCCTTCATGAAGCCCGGGAAGTGGAAGCGGTCGGCAATGCCGCGCTCGGCTGCCAGGTTGATCATGGCATCAAGCATGTCGCCTGAGCCTGCCATCACGAAGCGGATGTTGCGTGCGCGGTGCAATACCATGGAGGCCGCTTCCACGAAGTATTCGGGCCCTTTCTGCATGGTGATGCGTCCCAGGAAAGTCACCACTTTTTCCTTGGAGTGGCCGGGGCGCGGGATGGCCTGGTACTCGTCAGAAAGGGGATACACGGCATTATGGACGGCAAACACCTTGCGCGGGTCTTGGTGGTACTCGTTGATGACGGTGCGGCGCGTCAACTCGGATACGCACATGATGCAGTCGGCGTAATCCATGCCGTTCTTCTCAATCCCATAGACGGTGGGGTTTACCTTGCCGCGCGAGCGGTCGAAGTCGGTGGCATGCACGTGGATGCACAGCGGCTTCCCGCTTACTAGCTTGGCATGCACGCCGGCAGGATAAGTCAGCCAGTCGTGCGCATGGATAATGTCGAATTGCTGTTGGCGCGCCACTACGCCGGCTATGATGGAGAAATTGTTGATTTCATCGTGCAGGTTGGAGGGGTAGCCGCCGGCAAACTCCATGCAGCCCAAGTCGTTGACGTGCATGTAGGAGAAGTCGGCATAGATGTGGTTGCGCAAGTCATAGTACAACTCCGGCGTCATCTGCCCCGACAACCGCGATTTCACATAGTCGTAATTGACGTCATGCCACACAATGGGCACTTGGTTCATGCCGATTACGTTGAGGAAGCCCTCTTCATCGCCTGTCGGCTTGGGCAGGCAGAAAGTGGTCTCGACATCGCCCTGCACGCTCAGGCCTTTCGTGATGCCGTAGGACGCGACGGCCAGGCCGCCATATATTTTGGGAGGAAATTCCCATCCGAACATTAAAACTTTCATCTTTTTTCCTCCGCTTCTTATTGTACGTTATTATATCTGGACAATAAATTCAGGACGCGCAGAATTTCAGCCACGTTCATGGCAAACGAGACTGCCCCGCGCCCTACGAACGGCGGGTTGCCGTCGAACAGTTCGGGCAGGGTGCCGATGCAGTGGCATGTCATTTCGTCTTCCATGCCCACAAGGGCACGTTCCACAAAGGAGAGGCCGCTGGTCTTGTAAATGCGCAAGTAGGCTTCAATGTAGAAGCCCAGCAGCCAGGGCCAGGCCGTGCCTTGGTGGTAGGCATAATCCCGCTGCGCCTGCGGGCCCACATAGTTGGGGTTGTAGCCGCCGCTCTTGGGGCTGAGGGTACGCAGGCCTTTGGGGGTAAGCAGCTCTTTGGTCACAATGTCGATCACCTGCTTCTTTTGGGCGCGGTCAAGCGGAGAGTAATCGAACGCCGCCGTAAATATCATGTTGGGGCGGACGCTCCAGTCCATCATGTAGCCGTCCACATAATCGAAGAGGTAGCCGTATTCATTGCGGAACACTTCCACGAAGTTCTTCCCGGCCAGTTCGGCTTGTGTGTCCAGTTCATCGGCATAAGTCGCGTCGCCGGCTTCGCGCTCGAGGCCGGCCACAAATTTCAGGGCGTTGTACCACAGGGCGTTTACCTCTACGATGTAGCCGGTACGCGGGATCACCGGGCGCCCGTCTGCGGTAGAGTTCATCCACGTCACGGTCTTGTCGCGCCCGTTGGTGTAGAGCAGGCCGTTGTCGTGGAGGAAGAGGTTGTCGTGCTTGCGGTCGCGGATATACTCGATAATCTCTTTCAGCAGCGCGCCGTATTTCCGCCGGCACTCTTCGCGGGAGGCAAACTTGGAATATTGTTGCAGCGACCATACCGCCCAAAGCAAGACATCGGGGTGTTCCATCTCGTAAATCTTATACGTATATGGCTCGCCGTTGATGTATTGGCGGACGGCTTTCCCGGCCGTGGCCATGACGTCTTCAAACTCGTCGCGCTCGTCAATGGCCAATGTCAGGCCGGGCAACGATACGAAGAGGTCGCGCGCGCGGCATTTGAACCACGGATAGCCTGCCAATACGTAGTGCTCATCGCCTTGCTTGTTGTGGAACTGGTGGGCCGAGTTCTTCAAGCAGTGGAAAAAGCTGTCGCGGGGGGTACGGTGGGCGACTTCCGCTTCGAATGTCTGCTTCAGCCGGCGGGTCGCGACTTCCGAGATGCCGGCCGAGAACACGATGCTTTCACCTTTCTTGATATCAATCTCGAAGTAGCCGGGCACGTAAAGGTCTTCGTTGAAGTCGTAGCCCCGTTCCTGCTCTTTGGAGTATTCAATGCCCCGGTACCAGTCAGGCGCGAAGTGGAATTCGTTCTTCTTGTTCAGCTGCATGAACAATTCGGGGTAACCGGGATACATGCATGTTTTGATGCCGTTTTCCACCGGCTGGTAGTCGCGGCTGGCCTGCGCGTTCTCGTGCGTGTATTCGCGCACGCTGCGGAATGCCAGGAAAGGGCGGAAACGAAGCGTCGTCGCCGAATGGGCATCAACCAAGGTATAGCGGATGAGGATGCGGCTTTCGTGGTGGACGAAAATCTTCTCTTTGCGAAGGATTACGCCTCCTACACGGTAAGTTGTAGCCGGGATATGCTCACAATCAAATTCGCGGATGTACTTGTGCCCGTTGGGGCTGTAGTGGTTTCCTTGGTATTTGTGTAACCCCAGGTTAAACTCTGCACCGTGCTGAATTACCGTCTCATCCAATGAAGAAAGCAGCACATGGTTCTCGTCATCGAGGTTGGGGACAGGAATCACCAACAGCCCGTGATACTTGCGCGTGTTGCAATCTACAATTGTCGTACAATGATAGGCGCCCGATTTGTTGCTCCGGAGAATCTCCCTTGGCAAAGATTCCTGCAGATTGACAATCAGGGTCTTGTCAAATCGTAAATAGCTCATAGTTGTGCATTATTTAAAGGTTAAAAGGTATTCCCGTGCTATATGGATTATACTGCAACCCAAAAGTACAAAATAATGTTTACATCCAAAACAAAGATGTCAGTTTTTTTAAGATTTTTAGTTAAAATTGCGCGGCATTGCACCCAAATAGCAAGGATTTGGCAGGATGGAATGTGAGACCTGAAAAAATAAGGCAGGTTGCTTTGCCGCCCCC
>CAYSIQ010000002.1:0-31238 GCA_964431195.1 uncultured Bacteroides sp. | reverse complement strand
GCGCCGCGCGTTCCCGCCGCGCACGTGCGGCGTTTCCGCCGTGCTGCACCGCCCGCGCCCCGTGCGCGCATGGAGGAAACGCGGTACAGCAGGCGGCGCTCGCAGGCAAAACGTCTTAGGATGGCGATATTGCCGGGAGGTCAGGATCAGGGCGCGCCCGGGCGACTCAGAAGGCGGCGCGCGGGTTGGGGGGTGAAAGCGCGGCACACTTGCTCGACTGTCCGCGCGATATTTTCCCGGGCGGCATCGGGCTGCATGGCGGCTTCGAGGGCCATGGGGCCAGGGACAATGGGGAAGACGCAGCGGAAGCCGGCCCGCGTCAGCGCATCGGCATCCTCTATGCTGCCGGCTATCAGTACGGCGGGTATGCCATGGGCGCGGGCTGCCTCCAATATGCCTTGGGGCATCTTGCCCATGAGAGTCTGGCGGTCTGAACGGCCTTCGCCGGTGAATACGAGGTCTGCATTTTCCAAGCGCTCGTCCATGCGGAGGCGTTCCGACAGGATGCGGAAGCCCGGTTTGAGCCCGGCTTTCAGGAAGACGGTGAAGGCGGCGCCCAAGCCTCCCGCCGCCCCCGCGCCCGGGGCGTTGGCCTCAGCGCCTCCGCCAGCCTGGCGCATCACCTTGCCGATGTGTTCCAGCCCTTGATCCAATGCTTCGGTGGCGGCGGCGTCTGCTCCCTTTTGGGGAGCAAAGGTGTAAGCGGCTCCCGACGGCCCCCATAAGGGGTTGCGCACATCGCAAGCAACGGTGAAGCTGGCTTCCGCCAAGCCGGCATGGGCGAAGCGGGTGGAGACGGAGGCGACGGCCGGCAAGTCTTTGCCGCAAAGGGGATGGGCGAGCTCGCGCCCGTCAGCTCCGTAGAAGCGGTAGCCCAATGCCTGCAACATGCCCAAGCCGGCATCATTGGTGGAACTGCCTCCCAAGCCGACGAGGAAACGGCGGTAGCCGTGGCCTAAGGCATGGGCAATGAGTTCGCCCACTCCCCATGAAGTAGTGCAGAGCGGGTTGCGACGGTCTGGAGGGACTAACGGCAGGCCGATGATACGGGCCGTTTCAATGACGGCGGTCTGCCCATCGGCATCAATGCCGTAACAGGTTGGCTCGTCTTCCATCAGCGGGCCGTGGGCATGCAACGGGATGCGGCGGGCGGCATCGGGCACGAGGGCATCCAGCAGGCCTTCGCCCCCGTCGCTGACGGGGAGGCAGGCCACTTCGCAACCGGGGAGCGCCCGGCGCACGCCTTGAGCCGCCGCCCGGCCGGCCTCCGCGGAGGTGAGGCAGCCTTTGAAAGAGTCGAAAGCAAGGAGTATCTTCATTTCACGGGGCTTTCTTCCAGGCATTGATGAGGCCGCCTGCGGCTGAGGCGGATCTGGTAGCGGCACACGATGCAGGCCGTGATGAAATAGACGCCGGCCTGGAGCCAGAGGACGCGATACTCGGCCGCCACCTCGTTGAGCGAAGCCCCCATGCTGTTGATGCGCACGTAGGCATTGATGCCGAAAGTGGACGGGAACAGGCAGGAGAAATAATGCCAGAATGCAGGTATCGCCGATGCCGGCCACGATATGCCCGACATGAAAAGCAGGGGCACGGAGGTGAACACGAACAGAAGCATGCACGTCTCGCGGTTGCGGACGGCGACGGACATGGTCATGGCAAAGAAGATGCAGGCAGCCAGAAAAGGGAGCACGAACATAGCCAGCGTGCCGGGGTCGCCTATTTGGTTGAGCCGGAAGACGCGCGGGACGATGCATAGCACATAGACCGCCACCAAAGTGTAGGCCGTGAAGTAACTCAAAGCCTTTCCTGCAACGATGCGGAGTATGCCGTGGCAGTGGCGGCTGACGGGCGCGAGGTCGCGGAAGCTGTTGTTCTCGCGGGCTGTTCCCGCCGAAAGCCCGATGCCTAGCAGCAGGGTCTGCTGGATGATGAGAACCAGCACGGCAGGAAGCAGGAAAGCGGCGAAGCCGTTGGTGGGGTTGTAGAGCGCAATGTCTTCGTACTCGATGGGGTAGGCGGACAGCTCGTCCTCACGCCGGGTGGTGTTCCCGGCTTGCCGGATTTTGATGCCGGCATTCATGGCAAGGGAAACGTTGGTGTTGGCCAATAGGATGGACTTGTAGTAAAGCAGCCCGCTCATGTCGCAGTAAAGGCTGACGTGGGTCTGCTTGCCCGTAGCAATGTCGCTACTGAAGGTAGCCGGGATGTAAATGATGCCGTAGGCCTCCCTTTTCCCCATGCGCTGCCGGGCTTCCTCCATGTCGGCGCAACGGGCGGCGATGCTCACTTCGGGGGTGGCCTCAATCCGCCGCAGGTATTCGCGGCTGAGGGCGGAGTGCGAGGCGTCAACCACGGCGGCGGGCACGTCGCGCAGGGTTTCGTTGGTGTAGATGAAGCCGTAAATCAGCGGATAGGCCAATGGTACCAACACGAAGAAGATGAGCACGCCTTGGTCGCGCAGGGTGGCGCGGAACTCTTGATGCCAGATGTGGCATAAGTCCCGGAAGGTTTCCACAATATATCGTCTTATGTTCGGCCGTTTCATCTCAGGGTATATATTTGGAATAGATCAATGTTCCTTTCAGCCGGTTGGCCACCGCAAGGGGAAGCAGCATAAAGGCCAGCAAGGCAATATAGTTGGCCCAAGAGTAAGCCATCGGGTAGCCGTTGAGGGCCTGGCCAGCATAGATGAGGAAGTAGTGCCGCAACGGGAACAGGTTGGCCAGCGCCTGCAACACGGGATGCATGCCCATGACGGGAAACGAAAGCCCGCACATGGAGAACGAAAGCACGCCCCACAGGGAAGCGAAGCTCAGCGCTAACCGCAAGGTGGGCAGTGTGCCAATCATCAGTACCCCCATGCCTTGCGAGGCCAGCACTAAGCAGAGCGAGGCAAACAGCATCGGCCCGATGCCGCCCAGGCAGGGGAAGTGGAGATAGCCGTAGAGATAGGCATTGTAGAGCGCCGCCATTAGGAAGAAGACGGCGGTGTGGGGCAGCAGTTTGCCTGCCAAGGCTATCCAAATAGATTTGCCGCTGGCGCGCAGCCACTGGCGGGCTGTCTGCTCCTTGATTTCCACCCCGATGGAGTAAACCGTCACCATGAAGATGAGCAACATCAACACGCCGGGGATAAAGGTGTTGTTCAGGTAGACGGAATAGTTAATCCACGGGTTGCTTAACGGGTGGGTGTCAATGACGATAGGTTGCAGAAAAGCCATGGCCTGGTCTTCGGTGGCTCCCTTGGCATAGAGGGTAGAGCGGGCTACGGCGCCTGACGCCAGTTCGCTCATCGTCTTCATGTCCCTAAACAGCAACGAACCTGCAATCAGCAGGGTGTTGTTGGTGTAGAACGACAGTTTGGGGCGGCGTTGGGCCTGCGCGTCGGCCGAAGTGCCTGGGGGAATGTAGTAGAAGCCGTAGATTTCCCTCTTCTGCATGGCAATGCGTGCTTCGGCGATGGAGGGATAGCGCGCCACGACCCGCATCTGCCCGAAAGCATCGAGGTTGCGAGCCAGTTGGCGGGAAATGGCGCTTTGGTCTTGGTCAACAACGCCTATGGGCATGTCCGAAGGCAGTCCCGACTTCATCAGAGTGGTGAAGAACACATAGCAGAACAATGGCGCCGCTACCATGCAAAACACATAGAGCGGGCGTGAAACGAGCCGATGGCATTCGCGCCGCATCACATTCCTCAAGGTCTTGAAGCAGAGCCCGCGCGAGGCAGATGGCTGCATGGTCTTCATGGCGCAGGCGGATTTTTATCGTTCCAAAACCACACTCATGCCCGCCCGCAGCCCTTCGACGGGCTCTTGGGGAATCGCCTTTACTTCAAAAGTCTTGAGGTCGTACTCTCCCATGACTTTGGTGGCTTTCCAGACAGCATACGTGCCAAGGTCTTTCATATAATAAACTTTCAGGCTGATTTGCCTGTCGAGGGCAGGCACGTAGGCCGTAAATTCGGTGCCTATGGTAAGCCCTTGCAGCAGGTCTTCGCGCACGTTGAAAGTGATCCACATGTCTTCGGGGACGGAGATGTTCATAATAGGGGCGCCTGTTCCCACCAGTTCGCCCACTTCAGGGAATATCTCAGACACCTCGCCTGCGGCTTGCGCGGTGAGGCAGGTTTCCCGGAGGTAGGACTCCACTTCGGCCACGGCGCCTTTGGCACGTTCCACCACGGCGGCGGCGGCGGCCTTGTCCTCGCGCTCGGCACCGTTGCGGGCCATGTCATATTGAGCTTTGGCGGCTTGGGCCGTGGCGCGGGCAGCATCGCGTTGGGCAGTGGCTTCGTCTAATTTCTGGGTACTCATGACGCCTTTCTCATGCAGGTTGTTGACGCGGCGGAAAGATTTCTCGGCAATCTCCTGCCCCGCTTCCGCCTTTTGCCACATTTCGTAGGCGGTCTGGATTTGCTCCTGCCTGGCGCCTTTCAGCGCCTTTTCATTCTGTGCCTGGGCGGCGGCTTGGGCGGCAAGGGCCTGCTCTAATTTGGCGGCCACGTCAGGGGCGTCAAGCAAGGCCAGCGTATCCCCCGCCTTTACGGTTTGTCCTTCTTTGACGAAGAACTTCAGAATGCGTCCGGGCACTTTGCCCGATACGCGGTATTCTGTCACTTCGGCTTGCCCCTGTATCACTTCGGGGCCTTTCCGCAACGCAATGAAGCCTGCCAAGGCTACAACGGCAATGACGCCCAAAAGGACGAGGAAAGCCAGCAACTTGTTACGGTTTTGCGATTTCATATCCATGGCAATATCGTGTTGAATGTTAATTAACTATGTACAGATTTCCGACCCGTCCCCTCGTCCTCACTGCCTTTCGCTCACCCCCAGCCTTCCCGTGGCCTTGCGGAAGTAGAGCTCGGTCAGCTTCACGTCAATTTGGGCGTCAATTCGTTCGGAGTGGGCTGAAAGCCATGCTGTATGAGCCTCAAGCACATTGCTGGTGGGAATGACGCCCTCCTCAAAGCCCAGCGTGGCATAGCGCAGGTTCTCGTCGGCTTTCTCCAAATTCTTGTCGGCCATGGCGAGTTTCTTGGCAGCTTCGTTCATGCGAAAAACGGCCTGGTTCACTTGCAGTTCAATCTTCTCTTTGGCATCGGCCAGCCGGTGGCGGGCGATGCGGGATTCCGCTTTGGCGGCTTTCACCTTATAGATGCCTTCCCCCCAATGGAAGATGGGAACGGACAGCACGACGCCCACGTTCCACGTGCCGCGGAATTTCTTTTCAAAGCTGTTGTACACCGACGGGCTGGTAGCCATGTATCCACCCATGAGGCTGAGCGAGGGGAGGAAGTCGGCACGCGCCACCCGTACTTTCTGGTCGTAGATGTTGGCTCCCAGTTCCAAGCTGCGTACTTCGGGGCGGAGGGCAAAGGTGCTTTCGATGTCTATCTCGCCGGAGATGGCTGGATGCGGGCCGAGGGTGTCGGACGATTCGTCCTCAAGGAGGATAGGAGTGTCCAATTCGAGGCCACAAATCTGGCAGAGCAGCATACGGGACAGGCTAAGGCCATCGTTCACTTTGGTCAGGGTCATTTCCGCTTCGTTCAGCTTGACACGTACAGTCAAGTCGTCAGCTTTGGTGGCAACCCCTTCAATCATCATTTGGGTGAGGTCGTCCCCGAGGCGCTGCAACAGCTCGACATAGCTTTCGGCCAGTTTCTTCTTATGGGCAAGCGAAACGACCTGCCAGTAAGCCTGGTCAGTGCTGAGGATCACTTCCTGCAAGCCCGAAATGTGTTGCTGGCGTGCCAGCTCTTCGGCATAACGCGTTATCTTGTTATAAGCGCGTATTTTCCCGCCCATGTAGAGAGGTTGGGTAAGGGTGAGCACGCCGGCATACATATTCCGCGTGTCGGTGCGGAAAGCATCAACTATGGCTGTTCCTACCTGGTTCAGCGGGGTGACAATGTCAATGCCTGCCAATGCCTGAACAAAAGTCATCAAGTCCGTGTTCTGCATCAGTTCGGGATGTTGAGCCAAGATGCCTTGCAAGCCGTTTTGCAGCAGCCCGCCCGCTTCGGTGCCCATCGACCCGAGCACTGCCTGTTGCGCGTCGCTCAGCAAAGAGATTTCTTTCCCTGTCCGCATGTAGCCGCCTGCGGCGGTTATCTTGGGCAGGTAATTGGTGGATGCGGCTTTCTTTTCATAGCGCGCGGCATTGATTTTCTCCCGGCTGATGAGCAGATCCTTGTTGTTGGCAATGGCCAGTGCGCGGCAGCTGTCCAAACTCAGCGTTTGCCCATAGGCCATCGTGGAAGCGAGGCATAGGAGGCCGGCAAGGCAGCAAATCTTTTTCATAGTCATATCCCTTGACGGATTTAAGTGAATACTACGTTTTGGCTTGGGAAAGGCAGGCGAGGGAGCGCATGTTTTCAGGCAACATAAAAGAGGAGTCACTCCAGCCCGAAGCTGCCCGAACCTATCAGCACGCCGTCGGAGAAGATGTCGACTCGGTAGCTGCCCGCATAGAGGTATTCCTCCACGTCCCAATAGACGGTGACAGGCTGTTCCTCTCCGTTGTACTCGATGTACTTGCGGATGGAGTAGGCCAGCCGGCGGTTTTCGTATTCGAAAGTGTTTCCGGGATTCTTGGCGAGCGGGCTGTTGTCGGGCTTGGTGATACGGATGTAAAGGATCCGTTCACCGGTGGCGGCGGTGATGTTTTTGGTGATGCTGAAGTCGATTTGCAGCTTTGTGATGTTCTTCACTTTATTCGTTTTCCGCCCGCGCTTGTTCAGGGGCAGGGTGTTGATGTTGGTGGCGGAGAGCTGCGCGGCCAGCGTTACTTTCTTGTCCAAGCTCTTATTGGCTTCCGAGAGGTTGGAAATTTGGCGCGAAGCATCGTGGAACTTCTGCGTCACTTCGTTGATGACTTCCTGCTGGTGCGCCGTAAGCTGGTTCAGCGAATCGATTTGGTTGATGTAACTCACCATCACCTTGCGCAGGGTGGCAAGTTCCTTTTTCAGCCGGCGTATTTCGGCGGCATCGGTGCTTTTCACTGTGCGCAGTTCTTCCAGCAGGCGTTGGGTCTTCAGCTGTTCCTGTTCCAGAAGTTGTGCCAGCGAGTCGTTGGAGACCGTGAGTTTCAGTTCGTCGTATTGTTGGGAAAAGCGGGTATATTCGTTTTCAAGGTCTTCCTTTTCCAGCTCAAACTCCTGCACCAGTTCGTTGTTGGTTTTCTTCTCGAAGACCAACAGGGCGGTGATGCCGGCCAGGGCGACAGCCAAGACGGCTATGAGGATGACGGTCAGTTTGTTCTTGTTCATGCTTTTTCTGTGTTTATTAGACGGTTGGATCAATTTCGCTCTGCGGCAGGCGAAGCGCGGGGACGAGCCGCAGCCATGCGCGGCCTTTCCCGCATGGAACGCCTTTCGGCGGGACGTTTATTTCGCGTAGCTGACAGCCCTCGTTTCGCGGATGACGGTGATTTTCACCTGTCCGGGGTAAGTCATCTCGTCTTGGATCTTCTTGGCGATTTCGGCCGACAAGCTTTCCGTCTGCTTGTCGTCAATCTTGTCGGCGCCCACGATGACACGCAGCTCGCGCCCTGCCTGGATGGCGTAGGTCTTGGTCACGCCGGGGTAAGCCATGGCCAATTGTTCCAAGTCGCTGAGGCGCTTGATGTAGGCTTCCACGATTTCGCGGCGCGCGCCGGGGCGCGCGCCCGAGATGGCATCGCACACCTGGACGATGGGAGCCAGCAGGCTGGCCATCTCCACCTCGTCGTGGTGGGCGCCGATGGCGTTGCAGATGTCGGGCTTTTCCTTGAACTTCTCGGCCAGCTTCATGCCGTAAAGGGCGTGCGGCAGTTCGGGCTCCTCGTCGGGCACTTTGCCGATGTCGTGCAACAGCCCGGCGCGCTTGGCCTTCTTGGGGTTCAGCCCCAGTTCGGAGGCCATCACGGCGCAGAGGTTGGCGGTCTCGCGGGCGTGTTGCAACAGGTTCTGGCCGTAAGAGGAGCGGTATTTCATCTTGCCGATGATGCGGATGAGCTCGGGGTGCAGGCCGTGGATGCCCAGGTCGATGGTGGTGCGTTTCCCGGTCTCGATGATTTCCTCCTCCACCTGCTTGCGCACTTTGGCCACCACTTCCTCGATGCGCGCGGGATGGATGCGCCCGTCGGCCACTAACTGGTGCAGGGCGAGGCGGGCGACTTCGCGGCGCACGGGGTCGAAAGCCGAGAGCACGATGGCCTCGGGCGTGTCGTCCACCACGATTTCCACGCCGGTGGCGGCTTCCAGCGCCCGGATGTTGCGCCCCTCACGCCCGATGATGCGCCCTTTCACCTCGTCCGAGTCGATATGGAACACGGTGACGGAGTTCTCAATGGCGGTTTCGGTCGCCACGCGCTGGATGGTCTGGATGACGATGCGCTTGGCTTCCTTGCTGGCGGTCAGCTTGGCGTCGTCCACGATGTCGTTGATGTAGGATTGCGCCTGGGTCTTGGCCTCTTCCTTCAGCGATTCCACCATGCGTTCCTTGGCTTCCTCGGCAGACAGCCCGGAGATGGCTTCCAGTTTCTTGATTTCTTGGCGCGTCAGGTTGTCCAGTTCCTCTTTCTTTTTGTCGATGATAACCTGTTGCGCGTCTAAGCTTTCGCGGAAAGCATCGGCTTCCGCTTTCTTGCGCTGGATTTCTTCCTGCCGCTGGTTCAGCACCAGTTCGCGCTGCTTCAGCTTGTTTTCCGCCTGCTGGATTTTCACGTTGCGGGCGGCCACTTCCTTTTCCAAGTCGGCTTTCTTGTTCAGGAACTTTTCCCTCACTTCCAGCATCTTGTTTTTCTTAATCACTTCCGCTTCCGCTTCGGCCTCTTTCAGGATGCCGTCGTACTTGTTTTTCATCCCGTACTTGACGATCAAGTAGGAGGCCGTTCCGCTAACCAGGAAGCATGCGATGGACACTACTATTGTAACTGCTGTCATTTTTTTGTTGTTTTTTATAAATGTATATATAAATAAAAAGCGCACTGCCGAGCCGCCGTTGTCCCTTCGGGGGACAATGCCTGCGTACAGTGCGTGGTTTCTTTTGCCCGCTTGAGGGGAGCCGGCGCCGCGATTGCCGTGCTTACTTTTCCTTGAGGTAGCTTTCCAGCATCGCCCCCAGCTCTTCTATCTTCGCCGTATAGGGAGCCGTGTCGTTCCGTTGCTTTTCTTGCAGGCACTCCACCGCAAAGTGGTAGGCCACCATCACCATGATGCGTTCGGCGGGCAAGGTCCGGTAGTATTCCCTGTAAGCGTTCAGTCGCATGTTCACCTGCCTGGCGGCCGCCCTCACCATTTCCTCGTCCTTGCGGTTGATGGTGAGGGGATAATACACGCCCGCCATTTGCAGGTTAATCTTTATCTCATCGTTCATCTACATCTATCTTTATTCGTTCAACAAAGCGATGCATTTGTCGATTTCACGCACTAATTTAGACAACCGTGCCTTCGTTTCTTTCACGTCGCTGCCGTCGAGGCTGATTGTCGAAGCGGCTTTCAAGTTTGAGTAGTCCTTTTCCAGCTTCCGGTACCCGGCCTGTAGCTTCCCGTAGGCTTCTTCGCGGTCTTCCAGCTGCTGCTTCAGCCCTGCATTTTCATGCTTCAGCTCGTTGTGCAGATATACCAGATGGCGGAGTTGCGCTTCAAAGTTGCTCAACAGCCTTTTTTCTTCTTCTGTCATTCCTACCCAAATATCATACAAAAGTACAATCTACTTTGATATTACAAAAGTTTTTCGGCGAAAAAAGTCGGAAAAGCCCCGTTTTTCTTCTTTTCTCCCGTTTTTTGCCGGCGGGCGGGCGGCCTCGGCGGCTTTTTTCCTTACCTTTGGGGCGCGAAAGAGCGTTTGCCGCCGCGCGCGCCTTTCGCGCCCCGGCAAACGAATCATCAAAAGCAGAATAGCATGTACACAGTCGTCAAACGAATGGAAATATCCGCCGCCCACAGCGTGGCGCTTTCCTGCACGGGCAAGTGCGAGCAGCCGCACGGGCATAATTGGATCATCACCGTGCATTGCCGCGCCGGCGAGCTGAACGCCGATGGCATGGTGGTGGATTTCACCGAAATAGAGCGGTCAGTGAAAGGCGCGTTGGACCACAAGAACCTGAACGAGGCGCTGCCGTTCAACCCCACGGCCGAGAACATCGCCCGCTGGGTGTGCGGGCGGATACCCGCCTGCTTCAAGGTGGAAGTGCGGGAGACGGAAGCCAACCTGGCGGTTTATGAGGCAGATTAGCGGGAGCTTCCAAACTGGCTGGCATGGCAGCCCGTCCCACGTTACCGTGGAATGCCGTATGCTTGCCTTTCCCCTCGGCTTTCCGTCCATTCAGCAGCAGTGGTAACCAACGTGTTACTTCGTGCATACACGGAGCGCGTTCCGTGCGTGCGCGAAGCATATCCCGTGCGTGCACGGGACAGGCTTCCTACTTGTACGGCGGGACTTCCCGCCTCCACCGGCCCCGCCATGCTGTGGGGATGCCGCAGGAGGCAGGCTCCCATTCCCTCCCGGGCAGGTGATCCGGAACGTTCCCGTAAAAACCAGCCCTAACTATAATTATTCGTGTTATGCCAATGCAAAGTCCAGTTGCTTCCTCTCCAGGTTGGCGCGTGCCACACGCACGGTGACGGCATCGCCTAAGCTATAAACATGCTTGTGGCGACGGCCTCGAAGGCAGTAGCTTTTCTCGTCGAACTCGTAAAAGTCGTCGCCTATGCTGCGGACGGGGATCATGCCCTCGCACTTGTTCTCGTTCAGTTCTACGTAGAGCCCCCATTCGGTGACGCCCGAGATGACGCCATCGTAAATTTGCCCCACGTGTTCGGACATAAATTCCACCTGCTTGTACTTCACGCTGGCGCGTTCCGCATTGGCAGCCAATTGCTCCATGGCGCTGCTGTGCTCGCACAGGGATTCATACTTTTTTTCGCTGGCGCTGCGGGCGCGCCTGTCTATGTAGCGGGAAAGCAGGCGGTGCGCCATCATGTCAGGGTAGCGGCGGATGGGTGAAGTGAAATGCGTGTAGTACGCAAAGCCGAGCCCGTAGTGGCCGATGTTGTGTACCGAGTAACGCGCCTTTTGCATGGCCTGCAGCGACAGGGTTCCGATGAGGGCTTCTTCTTTCTTGCCTTTTACGTCTTCCAGCAGTTGGTTGATAGACTGCGAAAGGCCTGCCTTGGCGCCTGTTAGGCGCAACTTGTAGCCGAACCGCGAAACGAACTTTGACAGGTTTTCTATTTTTTCGGGGGCGGGCAGGTCATGGACTCGGTAAGGCAACACCTTTGCCTTGCGGCCTTGCGGCACGCGGCCTATTCTCTCGGCAACGGTGCGGTTGGCCAGCAACATAAACTCTTCCACCAACCTGTTGGCATCTTTCGGTTCCTTGAAATAAACGCGCACCGGCTTCCCCTTTTCATCAAGGTCAAACTTCACCTCCACATGGCCGAAATCAATGGAACCGCCGGCAAAACGCTTTTCGCGCAAGATTTTGGCCAGCTTGTCCAGTTGGACAATTTCGTCTTTGAAGTCTCCCCGCCCGCTTTCGATGATTTGCTGCGCTTCCTCGTATGTGAAGCGGCGGTCGCTCTTGACGACCGTATGCACTATCTTTGATCCAAGCACATCGCCCTGCCCGTCCATGCGGAAAATGACGGAATAAGCCAGCTTTTCCTCGTTGGGACGGAGCGAGCATATATAGTTGCACAACCGTTCGGGCAGCATGGGGATGGTACGGTCTACCAGATAAATGGAAGTGGCGCGCTTTTGGGCTTCCTTGTCAATCAGGCTGCCTTCAGCCACGAAATGGGTCACATCGGCAATGTGCACGCCGACTTCCCACGTCCCGTCGTCCAGCGGACGGATGGAAAGGGCGTCGTCAAAGTCCTTCGCGTCAATGGGGTCAATGGTAAAAGTCGTCACATCGCGAAAATCCTCGCGGGCGGCAATCTCTCCAGAGGTAATGAGGCCAGAGATACGGCAGGCAGCCTCCTCCGCTTCTTTGGGATAAGAATAAGGCAGGCCGAACTCTGCCAGGATGGCGTGCATCTCGGCATTATTCTCACCGGCACGCCCCAGAATGTCGATTACCTCTCCGACGAGGTTCCGGCCCTTGTCGGGCCATTCCACCACTTTCACCACGGCCTTGTCGCCGGCGCGCCCGCCTTTCAGCTTTTCCCGGGGGATGAAAATATCATTGGCAGGCGCGCGGTTTTCGGTGACGAGGAAAGCATTGGAATGGCTCACCTCCAATGTCCCCACGAAGGTGTCGTTGGCATGCTTCAATATCTCTACCACTTCTCCCTCTGCCTGCCTGCCGCGCTGTTTGGCGTAATAGACAATGCGCACACGGTCGTTGTTCATGGCATGTGCAGCGTTCTGTTCGGCCACAAAAACAGGCTCGCCGCCTTCATCGGGGACAAACAAGCTCTTCCCATTGCTTTTCCGCTGGAAAGTGCCCGTCATCTCCACACCGTGGCTATGCAGCCTGAACCGGTTCTTTCCCACTTCGGCCACATAACCATCTTCTATCATTTCCTGCAAAATGTCTTTGCACAACATCTTGGCGGGATGCGTATTGAGTCTCAACTGTCCATAGATGCGCTTCAGCGAGCATGCTCCACTTCGAGAAGCGTGCAGAAAGTCTAACAGGAGCTTTGCCAGTTCTCTCTTCCTTATGTATTTCCCCGCTTTCTTTTCTTTTCCTTTTGTCATGGATATTGGTTTAAATTAAATGATTCTCCGCGAACTGTCCGCCTGCAAGTTCCCGGCTTGAAGCCGGCGTTGCGCTTCCTTAGCTTTAATGCACGGCATAATACGGCAAGTCGTTTTTAGTTATCAACGGCATAAATATAGGGCGTTTTCTCCAATAATTAAGTTACTTCGGCGGGAAACTGTTTGGCCGGGCGGCAATAGGGCTATCGGCAGCAACACCGGGCTTAAGCAAGGACTTATAGGCGGGCATCATGCGGAGATAATCATTTTAAATTAAAAAATGCGAATGTTGAGCATGGAGCATCACGGCTGCAATTCTCCCTTGAGGGTAGCCGAGCTGGAGCAGGTAACCTTTACCCGCACCAAGTCGCCGAGGTGATGATTGCCACGGTCGAAAACCACCACGTGGTTCTGCCCGGAACGGCCGAACAACTGGTCACGACTGCGCTTGCTCACGCCTTCTGCCAGCACTTCGAGAGTCCGCCCCACTTGACGGGCGTTTGATTCGGCAGAAAGGCTGTTTTGCAAGGCGATGATTTCGTTCAGCCTGCGTATTTTCACTTCTTCAGGCACGTCATCGGGCAGGTGCTTGCTGGCATAGGTACCCGGGCGTTCAGAATATTTGAACATAAAGGCGGAATCGTATCCGCATTCTTTCATCAACGAGAGCGACAGGCGGTGATCTTCCTCCGTCTCGCCGGGGAAGCCTGAGAAGATGTCGGTGGACAGTCCGCAGCCGGGGATGATGCGGCGGATGGCAGCCACCCGCTCCAGATACCACTCGCGGGTATAGCGGCGGTTCATCAACTTCAGGATGCGGTTGCTCCCGCTCTGCACGGGCAGGTGAATGTGGCGGCATACATTCGGCGCGTCGGCAATGACGCGCAGCGTCTCATCGCTCATGTCCTTGGGATGGGAGGTGGTGAAGCGCACCCGCATATCGGGGGCAGCCTCGGCCACTATGCGCAGCAGCCGGGGGAAAGACACGATCGTGCCGTCGTCCTTCTCGAAGCGGTAGGAATTGACGTTCTGCCCCAGCAGCGTCACTTCTTTATAGCCTTTGATCCGCAAGTCGGCCACTTCACCCAAGATGCTTTCCACATCGCGGCTCCGCTCACGCCCGCGGGTATAGGGCACGATGCAATAAGTACAGAAGTTGTCGCAACCCCGCATGATGGAAACGAAGCCCGACACATGGCTGCCGCAAATGCGCGACGGCAATATATTGCGGTAAGTTTCGGCGACAGACAGTTCCACGTTGACGGCCTTTTCGCCAGCCTCGGCCGCCGCGACGAGGCCAGGCAGGGAAAGGTATGCGTCAGGCCCCGCCACAAGGTCGACGCGGTGGCGCCCGATAAGGTCGTCTTTCACCCGTTCGGCCATGCAGCCTAACACTCCCACGATGAGGCGGGGCTTCTTCTTGCGCATGGCATTGAAGAATTCCAGCCGGTTCAAAATCTTTTTTTCGGCGTTGTCGCGGACGGAACAGGTGTTGAGGAAAACGGCGTCAGCCTCTTCGAATGTGGCGACGGTATCATACCCCGCCATCTTCATGACTGCGGCAACGACTTCGCTGTCGGCCACATTCATCTGGCAGCCGTAAGTTTCGATGTACAACTTCCTGTCGCCCTCTCCGGCTGCAGATTTCAATTCTGCTCCCTTGGTCTCTTTCATTGTTCGCATGCTTTACATTATAGGGATGGTATCCAACCGTAAAGATAGGGGTTAGAGAGCAAATAGGGAACAACAGGAAGCGCAAATTACCCTAATTTCACAAAAATAATCCTCTCCGCTTCCTGCATGCGCATCCCGCAGCAGCCGGCCTTAATCCTGATCAGGATTTGCGGAATAATCATTATCTGTTGATATTGAAACACATAGAGCTCAAGATGCAGCAGCGCTCACGCCAAAGCCATTGCTTGGGCGCCGGCCCGATCCGCCATCCCGCTTGCACATCCCGGGCAAGGCGATGCCGGGAACGAGGAGGCTTATGCTGGCGCCGCCGGGCTTCCGGCTTGTCCTGCCCAAAGAGCCGTTTGCTCCGTGCATACGCGGGTCGCGCTCCATGCTTGCACGGGCCGCGCCCCGCGCGTGTACGGGCCGCAGGGCGCGCAAGCAACTAAATTTCCCCCGATTCATATTAAAAAGACAAAAGCTGTTGCCCTTGCAAACGGAATGCCCTATCTTTGCACCGCTCAAACATTCAAATGCAATTTAGTAGGAAGCGTATGCCAGAAGAATTATTCTCGAGCCTGCCTTATAGGGTAGCAGACATAAACCTTGCCGGCTTCGGGCGCAAGGAGATTGACATGGCGGAAAAAGAAATGCCCGGGCTGATGGCTCTCCGCGAAAAGTATGGAGAGTCAAAGCCGCTGAAAGGTGCCCGCGTCATGGGGTCTTTGCACATGACTATCCAGACGGCGGTACTGATCGAAACCCTCGTGGCATTGGGGGCGGAAGTACGCTGGTGCTCTTGCAACATCTATTCCACCCAAGACCATGCGGCAGCGGCCATCGCCGCCGGCGGAGTGGCCGTGTTCGCCTGGAAAGGCGAAACGCTGGCCGACTACTGGTGGTGCACCCTCCAGGCCATGAACTTCCCCGGCGGGAAAGGGCCGGACTTGATAGTGGACGACGGCGGGGACGCCACCCTGATGGTGCATGCCGGATATGCCGTTGAAGACGACGCTTCGCTGGCAGACAAGGAAGCGCACGGGGAAGACGAAATAGAGCTGAACGCCCTGCTGAAGAGAGTGCTGGCCGCCGACCCCGAGCGCTGGCACCGCATGGCCGCCGAGGTGCGCGGCGCAAGCGAAGAGACGACCACGGGCGTACACCGCCTCTACCGGATGCAGGAAGAGGGGCGGCTGCTGTTCCCCGCTTTCAACGTGAACGACTCGGTAACGAAATCGAAGTTCGATAACCTCTACGGCTGCCGCGAATCGCTGGCCGACGGCATCAAGCGCGCCACCGACGTAATGATTGCGGGCAAGGTGGCGGTAGTCTGCGGTTACGGCGACGTGGGCAAAGGCTGCGCGCATTCCATGCGCAGCTACGGCGCACGGGTGCTGGTTACGGAAATCGACCCGATCTGCGCCCTGCAAGCCGCCATGGAAGGCTTTGAAGTGGCGACGATGGAGGAGGCCTGCACGCAAGGCAACATCTTCGTGACCGCCACGGGCAACATTGATGTCATCCGCATCGGCCACATCGAGCGGATGAAAGACCAAGCCATTGTGTGCAACATCGGCCACTTCGACAACGAGATCCAGGTGGATGCCCTCAAGCGCTATCCCGGCATCCGCCGTGTCAACGTCAAGCCGCAAGTAGACCGCTACTACTTCCCCGACGGGCACAGCATCATCCTGCTGGCTGACGGGCGGTTAGTTAATTTGGGCTGCGCCACCGGCCATCCTTCGTTTGTGATGAGCAACTCGTTCACCAACCAGGTGCTGGCACAAATAGAACTGTTCAACCATTCGCACGAGACAGGCGTTTACCGGCTACCCAAGCATTTGGACGAAGAAGTGGCGCGCCTTCACCTAAAGAAAATCGGGGCGCGCCTCACTCGCCTCACGCCCGAACAGGCAGCCTACCTCGGCGTCAGCGTAGATGGCCCGTACAAGGCGGAACATTACAGATATTGACAAGGGAAGAAAGGACAGGGCGATCGCTCTTCCCTTTCCCGAGTTATAAAAAACGCTTAACATGAAAAAGTATCTACCCGACCTTATCGCAGTGGCGGCATTTGCCCTGCTCTCGTTTGCCTACTTCTTTCCGGCAGACATGGAGGGGCGCATCCTCTTCCAGCACGATACCGCGGCGGGAGTGGGCGCAGGCCATGAAGTCAACCAGTATTACGAGGATACCGGCGAGAAATCGTGGTGGACGGATGCCCTCTTCGGCGGCATGCCGGTCTACCAGATTGCGCCTTCCTATCCCTCGGCCAAGCCGCTGGGGTGGGTGCAAACTGCCTACCGTCTTTTCCTGCCCAACTACGTGTGCCTGATATTCATCATGATGCTGGGCTTCTACATCCTCCTGCGGGCTTTCGGCATTCCGGCGTGGCTGGCGGGCCTGGGCGGGTTCTTATGGGCATTTTCGTCCTACTTCTTCATCCTCATTCCGGCAGGGCATATCTGGAAGTTCGTCACGCTGGCCTACGTCCCGCCCACGTTGGCAGGCATTGTGCTGGCCTACCGGGGGAGGCTGTTGGCAGGCGGCATTGTCACGGCCGTGTTTATCGCCGTGCAAATCGCGTCCAACCACGTGCAGATGTCTTACTACTTCCTGCTGGTAATACTGTTTTTCGTGGGGGCTTACTTTGAGAAAGCCTGGCGCGAAAAGGCATTGCCGCAATTCTTCCGAGCCAGCGCCGTGCTGGCGGCGGCAGCCCTCATCGGGGCGGCGGCCAATCTTTCCAACCTCTACCATACTTACACGTACAGCAAGGAAACCATGCGCGGCAAGAGCGAATTAATGTACACGGGCGACAAAGCTTCGCAGGCAAGCAGCGGGCTGGATCGCGACTATATCACGCAGTGGAGTTACGGCATCGGCGAGACTTGGACGCTGCTGATACCCAACTTCAAGGGCGGCGCGAGTGTGCCGTTGTCGCAGGACAAGACGGCTATGAAGAAAGCCGACCCTCGGTACAGCGGGCTTTACGACAGCCTGCCGCAATACTTTGGCGAACAGCCCATGACCAACGGCCCCGTGTACGTAGGCGCATTCGTGCTCTTCCTTTTCCTGTTAGGCTGCTTCATCGTGAAAGGGCCGCTGAAGTGGGCGCTTGTCGGCGCCACGTTCTTCTCCATCGTGCTGTCGTGGGGGAAGAACTTCATGGCCCTGACCGACTTCTTTATCGACTATGTGCCGATGTACAACAAGTTCAGGACGGTGTCGTCCATCTTGGTCGTCGCAGAGTTCACTATCCCTCTGCTGGCTATCTTCGCCTTGAAGCAGGTAATTGACGAGCCGGGCATTCTGCGCAGGCAGTCCAAGGCAGTGGGCGCGTGCCTGCTGCTGACGGCCGGCGTGGCGTTGTGGTACGCCATACCCGGTTCGCCCGATCCTGCTGGCTATATGCCTGCGCAGGAAACCGCCGCCCTGCAAAACGCCGTGAGCCAAGGCATGATTCCCTCCACGGAATTGCAAGGCATCATGCAGAATGTGGCCGGCATGCGCGCCTCCCTGGTGGCCGAAGATGCTTTGCGGAGCTTCCTCGTCATCATCGTCGGCGTGTCGCTCCTGCTGCTTTATGCCACAGGCAAGATGCGCCAATCCCTTGCCATGGGCGGCATTGCCGTCCTGTGCATAATAGACTTGTGGGGCGTGAACAAACGCTACCTCAATGACAGCCAGTTCGTGGAACCGGCCATCCGCGCCAACGCATTCCAAAAGACGGCAACTGACGATGTCATCCTGCGGGACACCGCCAAGAGCTATCGTGTGCTGGACTTCTCGCACAGCACTTTCAATGACAACACGGCTTCCTACTGGCACAAGAGCATCGGCGGTTACCATGCTGCCAAGCTGCGCCGCTACCAGGAACTGATCGACCGCCATCTGGCCGGTGAAATGCAGGCCGTGTACCGCGGCATAGCCCTTGCCGGCGGGAAAATGGACAGCATTGACGCATCGCGCTTCCGCGTGTTGAACATGCTGAACACCAAATACTACATCTTCCCTTTGGAGCGGGATGGCAAGACAATGCCAGTCGAAAGTCCCTATGCCTACGGCAACGCTTGGTTTGTGAACCATGTGCAATACGTTGGCAATGCCAACGAGGAGATTGATGCCCTCGGCAACATTCTGCCAACGGAAACAGCCGTTGTGGACGCACGCTTCAGGAACGTGCTGCGGAATGTTACCGAAGCGCATAAGGACAGCCTTTCCTCCATCCGCCTGATCGACTACCGTCCCAACCTCGTAGCGTATGAAACGGAAAATGCACAAGACGGCGTGGCCGTGTTCTCGGAAATTTATTATCCCGATGGCTGGCATGCCACCATTGACGGGCAACCTGCCCAAGTAGGGCGTGCCGACTACGTGCTGCGCACCATGTACGTTCCCGCCGGCAAGCACACCATCAAGATGCGCTTTGACCCGACGAGCCTGCATGTCACCGAAGCCATTGCTTACGCGGCATTGGCCGTGATGGCCATCGGCGTTTTGGTGATTGCGGGCAGGGAAATTATCCGAAGCAGGAAGGCGGCCGCATAAGGATATCCAGGCGCTTTTTCTCTGCCTGCCCTATTATATACCTATTAATAATTATCATACCCGCCATATATACTTATAAATGGCGATTGACCACAAATAGACATTCCTATATCTTTGCAACAAAAAACATGGCATTATGAAAAATGAACTGTATCTATTAAACAAATTAATAGACATTGCGTGGATAATCATTTTACGAATGAAAAAAGTAAAGGTTGGCATAAGGTATGTTGCGATGGCTTGCATACTTGTATTTTTCTGTTTTGCAACAACCCTTCCAGCCAAAGCACAAAGAAATCACAAAGTAAAACTTTCAGGTACAATTTATGAACTCGATCACAATAACAAGCGTTTGCCTTTAGGATATGCCTCCGTATCCATCCCTGAATTTGCATTAGGAACGACTTCCAATGAGAAAGGCAGATACGTAATAGAAAACGTACCTAATGGCAAAATTCGCATGCAAATTAAGTACGTGGGCAAAATGCCTATCGACACATTAATAGATGCGAGCCATGACTTGGTTCTCAATTTCACCATGAAGAACGAGAATTTCAAATTGGAAGAAGTAATTGTAACTGCGACCAACAACCGTTCTGGCAAACCTACTTCTTCTTACATATCCCGCTCCGCTATGGAGCACATGCAGGCAACCAGCTTATATGATTTGATGTCGTTGATGCCGGGTGGGATTTCACAGAATCAAGATATGAGTTCGGCTCAGCAGATCAATATCCGGCAACTTTCCGGCTCAGCCGGCCCGGAAGCTCTGATGAACGCCTCGGGTACGGCGATCATCCGTGACGGCGCGCCAATCTCAAACAATGCCAACCTGTCTGCAATGAATCCCACAGTGCTAAACGGTTCTGAAAGCCCTTCTGCATTGGCCGGCGGTGCTCCTCCCGCCGGCGGTGCCGATGCCCGCAGTATTTCTACCGAAAACATCGAGTCCATAGAGATTATCCGTGGCATCCCTTCCGTAGAATATGGCGACTTGACTTCCGGCGCAGTCATTATTAACACGAAAGCCGGGCGCGAGCCCTTGCGAATCAAAGCGAAAGCCAACCCGAACATCTATCAGGTCTCTATGGGTACTGGCTTTGATTTAGGGAAGAAGAGAGGCGCATTGAATGTCAGTGCAGACTATGCTTATAATACCACTGAACCAACCTCCAGCTATCAACACTATCAACGTGCCACTACAAAGCTGCTTTATTCCAATACCTTATTTAATAATAGGTTGCGCATGAATTCCAGCTTCGATTTTATTTATGGCAGAGACCAACGTGAACGCAATCCTGACGACGAGCAGACCAAAACAGCCTCCGAAGGGCGTGATATAGGCTTTACCATAAATACCAATGGCTCATGGAATATCAACAAGGGCTGGCTGAAGACATTACGCTATGTATTATCAGGTACTTATACGGATAAAGACAGCTATTATGAAACCGTATACAGCTCCGCTACGTCTCCTTATTCCATGACCACCACAAACGGTACGGTACTTAGCAATTTTGCGGGACAGCATATCTACGATGCCGATGGCAATGAGATCACGAACTTCAGTCCGGAAGATGAGAACCATTATGCCGTTTATCTGCCGAGCAGCTATTTTGGACATTATGAGATTGACAGCCGTGAGGTAAATTTGTTTGCCAAAATAACAGGTTCCTTTTTCAAAGCAAGCGGCAATGTTGACAACCGCATCTTAATCGGCGCCGATTTCCGGAGCGACGGCAATGTTGGCAACGGAAAGACTTATGACCCGAGCGCTCCTCCTTATCGTAGCGTGTATGGCCATAATTCATCTTTCCGCCCACGCAATTATAAGGATATTCCTTTTGTCAACCAGTTCGGCGCTTATGCGGAAGATAACTTCAAGTGGTCTATCGGTGGCACCCATGATTTAAACATTCAAGCGGGTGTACGCTATGATCATGCTTCAGTGGTAGGCGGCATCTTCTCACCGCGCGTAAATGCCTCCATTGATCTGATCCCAAACATATTAAGCATTCAAGGAGGTTATGGCATCGCAGCCAAGATGCCTTCCCTGCTCTACTTGCATCCCGAAGATGCCTATTTTGAGTATATCAATCTGAACGAACTTGCCAATGAAGATATTCCGGCAGACCAGCGTCTGTTCATCACGACCACGGAAGTACAGCAAGTAGACAATTCGGATTTAAAGATTGCCCAGAATCACAAAGCCGAAATCGGCCTCAACTTGCGGGCAGGCAAAATGAACTTGAACGTGATGGCCTATAAGGAACGTTTGAAAGACGGTTATGCAATGAACCAGACTTTCGATACATTTAATGCCTTTATATACAATGAATACCAGCGTACAGAAAACGGCATAGAACTGGCCAGCAGCGTGCCGGTATTGTCCACCTATGCCAAACCGACCAACAACCTGGATCTGGAAACCAAAGGTTTGGAATTTGACTTGGACATAGGACGTATTGATGCCATCCGTACAGCTTTCCAACTCAACGGTTCATGGATGCGCACCAAAAGCTGGAGAAGCGGTTATAGCTTCTATGACAACAGTGAAGATGCAGCCTCAGCCCGCAAACCGGTGGCCATCTATTCCCAGGAAGGTGATGCTAACTACAGGCAACGGTTCGTAACGACTTTACGTGCTACTCACAATATTCCTCGTATCGGTTTTGTTGTAACGATGACCGCGCAAGCCATTTGGCAACAGTCCGATTGGAGCACATTTGGGAACGACTCCATACCTATAGGTTACCTGAGCTTGGAAGATGCATCTGTAAACATGTTTCCCAAAGGACAATTTACTACCACCCAACAGGTGAAAGACGCAGGATATGGATATATGTTGCAGAGTGTAAGCCATAACAATGCCATTAAAGAATCGTATAGCCCGTACTTCTGCTTCAACTTAAATGTAACCAAAGAAATCAGCGATATGCTGCGTGTCTCTTTCTTCGCCAATAATATGTTCAGGAGTTATCCACGCAGAGAATCCAAGCGTAATCCGGGTTCATATACCCTGCTGAACAATCGGTTCTTCTTTGGGTTGGAATTGTCACTTACCTTATAAAATAAAAAGTTATGAAAAAATATTTGGCATATTTGTCTGCGTTGGCGACTGCGCTTTTAACGGGATGCGATTCATTCAAAGAAATGTCTGGCGCAACAGAAGTAAAGCCTATCAGTGTCAATGTGGACGTGGAAATTACCGTTGAAAACATAGCGGCCATAAAGGGGTTGACGGTTAAATTCGATAATTACGATGAAGATGTGCATTACATAAAAGAAATAGCCAACAACAGTGTGACAGTTGATGGAATTATCCCGGGAATTTATTCGGTTACAGTGTCTGGGACTGCCATTGATACGGAAAATAGTGAATACTACATCAATGGCAACTCCGTAAATGAAGCCTTGTTTAAGGATGGCAGTGTATTGAATATTAAGGTACAGGGACTCAAAGTTAGCCCGTTAATATTCAAGGAGATTTATTACTGCGGCAGCCGCCCGGCTGCAGGGGGAGTCTATTTCCGTGACCAATTCTATGAGATATATAACAATTCGGTCGAGACCATGTACTTGGACGGGATTTATTTTGCAAACCTCACCCCGGGGAAAGCTACGACCCAATTACCTATTTGGCCGGAATCGGACGGCAACAATTATGCGTATGGAGAACGTGTATGGAGATTTCCGGGAAATGGAACCGAATACCCACTGGAACCGGGCGAATCTTGCATCATTTCCCAATTTGCCGCCAATCATCAATTGGACATATACAATCCACAAAGCCCTATAGACGGCAGCAGTTCCGAGTTTGAATTTAACATGAACAATCCGAATTTTCCGGATCAAGCAGCTTACGACATGCAGCACGTTTTCTACCAAGGGAAAGCCGAGATGGGAAGTATACCACAATATCTAACATCCGTATTTGGAGGTGCTTATGTTATTTTTCGTGTTCCTGAAGGGGAAACTTGGGATCCGGTTAATGATGAAGAAATGAAAACGACAGATCTAAGCGAGCCGAACAGCAATGTCTATTATGCTAAAATACCTATTAAATATGTATTGGATGCCGTTGAAGCAATAGACAATGAATCAATGATGAATGCAAAACGTGTTCCCGGTGTGCTTGATGCCGGGATTAGTTGGGTAGGAGCTACTTATTGTGGCTTAGGTATTACCCGTAAGCTGTCTGCTGACGAGGAAGGTAATCCCATTATTCGCGAAGAGACAGGCACATACATCTATCAGGATACGAATAACAGTACGGATGACTTCGAGCGTGGCGTTGTCCCTGTATTGCGCCGTAACAATGCAAAAATGCCGTCATGGAATCACACATTGCAATAATTAATTGAAAGGACAATGGAAAAACAATATATGAGTTATATGAAAAGCGGCTTGCTAATAATGGCCTGTTTTGCAAATATGGGAGGAGCGGCACAGAGCCTCTCTCCTGCCGCTATGGAACAATTGAAAGCTAAGCGGCTGTGGTTCCATTCACAAAATGCCGCCGGCATGGCTTTTGATGATGTGCAAAATTATTCCAATGTCATAGTGGAATATGACTTGCAGGATGGGAATTACTGTCGTCCACAAGAAGGGCAAAAAGAGACTACAATAGGCGTGTCGAGCGAGGGCTTTATAAACATGAAAAATGCGTTTATATGGGGCGCGTTCAAATTTGCACAAGAAAACCTGACAGATGCCGGATATAACGCGTCCATTGCCGATCCATTCAGGGGAATGCCTTACTATATAGCCGACCAACATCTGAGCAAGTGGAGAAATCAATATTACGATCTGAAATTCCGTGCCGCCACTCCTCTGCTCGGCAATCATTGGGCATTTGGTATCGAAGGGAATTATGTAGCTACATTGGCAGCCAAACAGCGTGACCCACGTGTAGATACGCGTTTCTACACACTGGAATTCGCGCCGGGAGTTACATACAAAGCAAATGATTCGCATAAGTTAGGTGCAAACTTCAAGTATTCCTCCATCAAAGAAGACTCAAGAATGAGCAATGTCAATACCTATGTAGACCAGGACTACTATATATTGTACGGCTTGGGTACAGCCATAAAAGGCATTGGGAGCGGCGTGGCCAGCAATTACGTCGGCGATCGCTTCGGCGGCGCTCTCCAATATAACTTCAGCACATTCCCTTTCAATTTACTGCTTGAAGGCAGCTATGATGTAAAGGCGGAAACCGTCCAGCACAGCTATTCTACTCCTAAAAAGATAGCCGGCGTAAAAGATAAAACTGCTCAAGCTTCTTTGACGGCTATCCGAGAAGGAAAGAACTATACTAATTATGTGAAAGCAGCCTATCTGAATCGCCGCATCAAGGGTATTCAATATATCTCCCAACGTGATAATTCAGAATCACAAAACGGCTGGGCGGATTTGTACAGCAATATCCGCTCTGTTTATAAGACCCAAGCCGTTTCCTTAAACTATGCATTCAGTAAAAACCGAGGAACCGAATATGATTGGGAAATAGGATTGGATATGAATTATACCAAACAAGATGATGAATACCTGATGCCTAACTCTGTACAAAATGCAGAAAATTTATCTTTCGGTTTGGAAGGAAAAAAAAATTTCATATTGGGCAAGAGCATGAGCCGTAGGCTTTTAATAGACATCCATGCGGTTTATAATACCAATTTGGGAGGTGAATATGTATATGGCGGCAGCCATGCAGACTATCTGACTGTGACTGAATTACAGCAAGGGCTGACCAATTATTATACCAGCGACCACTATCGTATCGGTGGGGCGGTAACGTACTCCCAACAGGTAAAAGAAAGCAAACGTATGAACTTGTTTGCCAAAGTCGCATTTGACCGCGTAAGCACCTCTGATTATGAGTATGACGGACGCACTTATTTGTCTATATGTTTAGGATGTAATTTCTGATAATACAATGCGTAAATTAATATGTGGAAGTTTGATGCTCTACAACGTGTTGTCGTTGCAGGCACAAACATTTGTCAAACCTGCGATGAAAGTAAAGGATACTTCATTTGCCGTAATTACGGATGAAAGGACGTATAGAGCCTGCGAAACTGAACTCAAAGCTTACCAAGAAACCTTAGGGAAAGAAGGGTTGCCTACATTCATTGTATACAACGAGTGGAGGAACCCGGAAGATGTGAAAAGAGTAATCGCCAAACTCTACAAGAAAAACAAATTGGAAGGAGTCGTATTCGTCGGCGAGATACCTATTCCTATGATCCGCAAGGCGCAGCACATGACTTCTGCTTTCAAGATGGATGAAAAGAACAACGCTTGGAGAGATTCATCTGTACCCAGCGACCGTTTTTACGATGATTTCGACCTGCAATTCGATTTTTTGAAGCAGGATAGCGTAGAAAATAACTTTTTCTATTACAACTTGGCGATAAAATCCCCACAGCGTATCCAGTGTGATATCTATTCTGCACGTGTCAGGGCAGTTGAGAGCGGTGAAGATCCTTACACACAAATCAACCGTTACTTTAAAAAAGCAGTAGCCGAACATCGGGCAAACAATAAATTAGACCAGTTCTTTTCGTACACAGGCGAGGGATCTTACTCCAACTCGCTAACGGCATGGACACCGGAAACATTTACTATCCGTGAACAAATGCCGGGAGTATTTGATAAAGAAGGGTGCGCCCGTTTCATCCGTTACGACTTCAGCGATTATCCCAAAGACGATGTAATCAATATGTTGAAGCGTGAAGATCTGGACTTGACCATCTTCCATGAACATGGTGTCCCCGAACGGCAATATCTTTCTGGAAGTCCTGCCACTAACAGATGGGATGCTCATGCAAATGCCATGAAATACTATTACCGTAGCCTGGCGCACAAAAGGCACGGTGACAAGAAAGCTTTCGATGAGATGCTAGACAAGATGGAAAACACATACGGCCTGGACAGCACTTGGATTGCCGGATATGACGATCCTGAAGTAATCGCGGAAGATTCTTTACTTGACCTACGTACAGGCATTATCCTATCGGAAGTTACAGAATTCAAGCCGAATAGCCGTATGGTCATCTTCGATGCATGTTACAATGGTGATTTTCGTGAGAAAGATTACATTGCCGGGCGTTATATCATGTCGGAGGGAAAGTGTGTGACCGCTTTCGCCAACTCAGTCAATGTGCTACAAGATAAAATGGCTAACGAAATGCTGGGATTATTAGGCATGGGCGCCAGAGTTGGCCAATGGGCAAAATTGACGAACATTCTCGAATCGCACATCATCGGTGACCCGGCTCTGCGCTTCCAGCCCTTTAATGAGGTAGATGCCAACGCTTTGTTCAAAGCACCATACAATGAGAACCAGATGTTGGAATTGCTGCAATCGCCCTATGCCGACATACAGAATTTTGCTTTGCACAACCTTTACCGCAATGGCTATCCAGGGATTTCAGATCTGCTGAGAAAGACTTTTGAGACTTCTCCATTCATGATGGTACGTTTCACGAGTCTGGCATTGCTCGAAAAGATAGGTGATAAAAACTTCCAAGAAGTACTGCCTTTAGCCATCACAGACTCTTATGAATTCATCCGTCGTACTTCTATCCGCATGATGCAACACATAGGGCTGAATGAATATATCTACCCACAAATTAAGGCATATGTGGAGGATAACCTATCCGAGCGTGTGGCATTCAATATCGGTTTGGGGCTTCAGGTGTTTGATTCAACTGCCGTGCAGGAAGCGATTGACAAAGTAATGGCCGAGACTTATGTATTGCAGCATGACAAGGAAGAAATGTGTCGGGCTTTAGAGATCGCCAATAACAACCGTAGCTCACAAAAAGAATTGTTGAACAAAGAGACCTCTGAACGTTGGCGCATTCTTTACTGCAATTCTTTAAAAAACTATATGGCGCATACTTGCGTGGACGGTCTCTTGGCTTTACTTGCCGACTCCAGTGAAAGCGAGAAACTGAAAATCAATTTACTGGAAGCTTTCGCGTGGTTTACTCATTCCTATCGCAAGGCGGACATTCTCCATGTATGCGACCAATTGAGAAAAGACAAGAACTTATCTGAAAGCCTTCGCGAAGAAGCCAACCGTACGTATTACAGACTAAAACATTAACCTATCATGATAAAAAAGTTAATATATTTGACATTATTTGTGCCGCTGGCAGGAAAAGCACAAATCACAGTGATAAAACCATCAGTAAAGCAACCTACCGCTTTCGCCATCATAACAGACAACCGGACTTACGCAAATACGAAAGAAGCCATGCATAGGTACAAGACTGCGGTGGAAAGTGATGGGTTGGCTACTTATCTGATTTGCGGAGACTGGCAAACCCCTGATCAAGTGAAACAAGAAATCATCAAAATATATAAGGAATGCCCTTCATTGGAAGGCTTGGTTTTAGTTGGTGATGTGCCTATCGTATTGGTACGCAACGCACAACATATGACTACTGCTTTCAAAATGAACGAAAAGACTTTCTCGTGGAATCAATCTTCCGTACCGACCGACCGTTTTTATGATGACTTGAACTTAAAATTTGAATTCATCAAGCAGGATTCAGTGAATCAACAGTATTTCTACTATAAATTGAGGGAAGATAGCCCCCAACAGCTAAGTCCTACTTTTTATTCGGCTCGTATCAAGTATCCGAGGGGAAAGGGAAGGGACAAATATGCGGCCATTGCCGCCTACCTGAGAAAAGCGGCTGACGCTAAATCGGATAAGAGCAATCAACTGGATCAAGTGTTCTCATTCAATGGCAGTTCTTACAACACTGACTGTTTGATTGTATGGATGGATGAAGAAAAAGCGTATAAGGAAAACTTCCCATTAGCTTTCGGCCGTCAAATGGGATTCAAGCACTGGAATTTCCGCATGAAATACCCTATGAAATATAGGCTGTTTAGCGAGTTGCAACGAAAAGATCTGGATCTATTCATGTTCCATGAGCACGGAATGCCGACAGAACAACTCATTAACGACGAACCGGAATGTACTGATTTCGAAAATCGTTATAAAATGTTTAAAAGCACGTTGTACAATGCAGTCATGAACCATGCAGGGAAACGCGATAAAGACTCCGTGCGTATTCAGATGCAAACTAAACGACAGGTGAATGAAGCATTTTTCAAAGATCTTGAAAATCCATGGTTTTGGGAAACTGACTCCATCCGCTATGCCGATGAACGCATAGTGACAGCAGATTTGATGAAGAACGCTCTCTCTACCCATCCGAAGATAATCGTGTTTGACGCATGCTACAACGGTTCTTTCAATGAAGACGACTATATAGCCGGGCAATACATTTTCAATGACGGCCAGACATTGGTGGCGCAAGGAAATACCCGCAATGTATTGCAAGATCGTTGGACTATTGAAATGATCGGGTTGCTGTCCCACGGCGTACGGGTCGGCCAATACAACAAACTGATCGCATCACTCGAAGGCCATTTGCTGGGTGATCCAACCTTTCGTTTCGCTCCTATCGAAGCCAACACCTTAAGCACCGACATGACCATACGTAAAAATGACAAGACCTATTGGATGGATTTGTTAAACAGCCCGTATGCCGATGTACAGAGTTTGGCAATGCGTATGCTGGCCGATGCCGATACTCAGAAAGAATTATCTCCGTTGTTCTTTAAAAAGTATCAGGAGAGTGGTTTCAACACGGTGCGTATGGAAGCTATCAAGTTGTTGAGCCGTTATCAAGATGCTTATTTCATTGAAGCACTGCGTAAAGGGTTGAACGACGCATACGAGATGGTCGCCCGTCTGAGTGCCATCTATTCCGGATTTGTAGGTGACGATTCTTTATTGCCCGCTATTGTGGAAGCATTGGTCGGACATAATGAGCGTTTACGCGTACAAATGAGTGCCAACAAATCTTTAAGTCTCTATCCGGAAGATAAAGTTAAAAAAACAATAGAAGACTATTATGCGAAAGTTGACCGTTTGAATAAAAACGAGGAGAAAAAGCGATTATTAAAAAGCCTGGAAAGAATATTTGCGCAAGAAGCAAAAAATCATCAAACATTGATGGATGAAACCGCACCTGAAGCAAAACGTATCAGCGCAATCCGTAATGTGCGTAACTATACGTTTCATTCCCACGTGGATGATTATTTGGACGTAATTCGCAATGCCAGCAATCCTTTGGAAGTACGCGTAATAATGTCCGAAGCATTAGGTTGGTTCACCAATTCAGTACAACGTCCACACATTCTCGGAGAAATTAAGAAGATGCAACAAACAGCTAATCTTCCAGAAGATTTAAAAAAGGAAATTGAACAGACAATCAAAAGATTAAGTTTATAAATATGAAGAAATACATTTTTTTAGCAATTACCGCTTCGTACTTGCAGAATATGCATGCACAAACTGTTGTACACCCTAGTATAAAAACAAAGACTACATTTGCAATCGTAGTCGATCAGAAAAGTTATGACGAAGCGAAACGTGAGATTAATGCTTATCGTGCGAGTATAGAAAAAGATGGCTTAGGTACTTACTTGCTAATTGATGATTGGGAAAGGCCCGAACCTATCCGTGAACAGCTCATCAAATTACATGCGAATGAAAAGACACCGTTGGAAGGCTGCGTATTCATAGGTGATATTCCTATTCCAATGATCCGTGACGCGCATCACCTATCTTCGGCTTTTAAAATGTCCCCAAAAGCCGATTGGCAAAAATCAAGTATCCCTTCCGACCGTTATTATGATGACTTTGGATTAACTTTTGATTATATCAAACAAGACGGTTTGAAACCTGACTATCATTATGTGTCATTACGTGCCGATTCCAAGCAATATATTTCACCGGATATCTATTCGGCCCGCATTCGCCCATTACACTTAAAAGATGGGAATTGCTATCAGATGCTGCGAGACTACCTGAAAAAGGTAGTTGCCGAAAAAGAAGAGCAAAATATACTTGACCAACTAACTATGGCTCGTGGCCATGGTTATAATTCAGAAGATCCCTTGGCATGGAGCGGTGAACAAATGGCTTTACGTGAGCAATTGCCACAAATATTCAAATCTGGCAATACAGTAAAATTCTATGATTTTGACATGCGCTATCCGATGAAACCTTTATACTTGAATGAGATTCAGCGCGAAGGATTGGATGTCATGTTATTTCATCACCACGGTAGTCCTACCATGCAATATATCAATGGCTATGAAAATGGTTCCAACATTAATTTGAGCATTGAAAACACTAAAATTTTCATGCGAAACAAAGTGTTCTCATACGCCAAAAAGCATGGGCGTGAAGCAGCGATCAAAAAATACGCCAAGCAATACGGTGTCCCTGAAAGTTGGTGCGCGGAAGCTTTCGATGAGAAAAAAATAAAATCAGATTCCATTGTAAACCGTAACATGGATATATATGCTGAAGATATTCGACTTTTGACCCCTAATGTACGTTTTATACTATTCGATGCTTGTTTCAACGGTTCTTTCCATTTAGATGATAATATTGTAGGCTCTTACATATTTAATAAGGGTAAGACCATCGCTACTATGGGATGTACGGTTAACACGATTCAAGATAAATGGCCAGATGAGTTTCTTGGCTTATTAGCTACCGGCATGCGCATCGGGCAGTTCACCCGTTTTACCTGTTTCTTGGAAAATCATTTGATTGGCGATCCCACTTTTCACTTTGCCAACAACACTGAATTGAATATAGATATCAACCAAACTTTAGTTATGCAGGAAGGCAATGCCGCATTCTGGGAAAAGCAGTTAATTTTCCCTATGGCTGACATGCAGGCAATGGCACTCCGCCAATTGTCAATGGCAAATTACAATGGCCTCGTTGACCTGCTAAAGAAAAGCTACTACGAATCGAATTATTTTGTTGTACGGTTGGAAGCTTTACGCTTATTAGCCTTAAACTATCCGGCAGAAGTTGCCAATATATTGCAAACAGCCATGAATGACAGCTATGAACTGATTCGTCGCTATGCGGTAGAATATGTTGAAAAGAACGGCAATCCGGAATTGTTGCCTGCATGGATAGAAAGCTATCTGTTGCGTGGACACGAAAACCGCCATCATTTCAGGATTTTTAACGGTGTCAACGCATTTGATCATGATACAGCTTTGAATGAACTGAAAAAACAAACCGCGAATTGGTCTTTCTACGATTCTTCATTTGTGAATGAATTATCGGAATATATTCCTCGACAAAAGGAAGGGCTTGAAAGAAATTTTGCGCTTATTTTCAATCCCGAAAGCACTACCAAACAGATACAAAATGAAATAAGTAGATTCCGAAATGAACCAATCACTAAAGCTATC
>CAYSIQ010000001.1:54464-59609 GCA_964431195.1 uncultured Bacteroides sp. | reverse complement strand
GAGGAACTGGTTTCCAATATCCTCCCTTTCTGGATGGACAGGATGAAGGACGAAGTGAACGGCGGTTTCTACGGCCGCGTTACGGGGATGGATGAACTGAAGCCCGAGTCCGAAAAGGGGGCTGTCTTGAATGCGCGCATCTTGTGGACTTTTTCGGCTGCGTACCGTTTGCTGAAGAAGCCTGAATACTTGGAAACGGCTACGCGCGCCAAGCGTGTCCTCATCGACCGTTTTTACGACAATGAATATGGCGGGGTTTATTGGTCGCTCGATTATAAAGGTACTCCTCTCGACACCAAGAAACAAATTTATGCCTTGGGCTTTGCCATCTACGGGCTGAGCGAATATGCACGTGCCACAGGTGATGGCGAAGCATTGGCGTATGCCATCCGCTTGTTCGAAACCATCGAGCAGTATAGCTTCGACTCCGTGAAGAACGGTTATTGCGAGGCCTTGACCCGCGAATGGGGAGAGATCACTGACATGCGCCTCAGTGCCAAAGATGAGAACGAGCGTAAGACGATGAATACCCATCTGCACATATTGGAACCATATGCCAATCTCTTCCGGGTGTGGAAAGACGCACGTTTGGAGAAGCAGCTTCGTAATTTGATAGGCCTTTTCATTGGACGTATTCTGAATATCAAGACCGGCCATCTGGAACTGTTTTTCGATGACGACTGGGTGAGCAAGTACCGCATAGTCTCTTACGGGCACGACATCGAAGCCTCTTGGCTGATACATGAAGCCGCCCTTGTTCTGGGCGACAAGGCTATCCTTGACAAAGTAGAGCCGCTTGTAAAACGAATCGCGGCGGCTGCCGATGAAGGATTGAACTCAGACGGCAGCATGGCATACGAGTCCTTCCCGGATAGTGGAAAGGCCGATACCGACCGCCACTGGTGGGTGCAGGCCGAGAATGTCGTGGGTCACGCCAACCTCTACCAACACTTCGGAGATGAAACGGCCATGCGGAAAGCGTTACGCTGTTGGGAGTTCATCAAGCAGCACTTGGTGGATTACAAGCATGGCGAATGGCATTGGAGCGTGCGTGCTGATGGCACGGTGAACACGGGCGATGACAAGGCGGGTTTCTGGAAATGTCCGTACCACAACGGGCGTATGTGCATGGAAGTAATGGAACGTTTTTCATAGTATTTATATCATAAGAAAATGAATAAAAGATTGATGACTTTGGGGATTCTTGCCTGGATAGGAGCCGCGATGCATGCGCAGCCCCTTTATCCGGACTTCAGTAAGCTGAATTTCGGTTGCGATGGGAACAGTATCACCGCAGGTGAACAATGGTCTAAGACCGTAGTTGACAAGCTCGGATTCGCCACGCACCACAACGTGGCGGTAGGTTCTGCCAAGTGGGCGTGCTATCCCGATACCCAAGATTATGGCAGCGATGGCTTTACAGGCATCTCAGGAGGTTGGCAGCCCACGGAAGACAAGCACGAGTTGCAGATGCGGCACAACAACGTGTCGAAAGTACACGTCCAGAAGTTTATAGCCGAAGTGGAAAGTGGCGCTTACCCCGCGCCCGATGTTTTTGTGTTCTCTATGGGAACAAACGACCTCAATTTGGGCAGTGCCGAGGAGGCTTTGAGGGGGAAGACGCTTGACGAGGTCGATGTCAGCACGATGGCGGGAGGCGCCCGTTGGTCTATCCAGACTATTCTGGAGCATTATCCTCAATGCCGCGTATTCGTATGCACACCGATTCAGACCGGCGATCCGGAGCACAATGCATTGAATCTGCAAAAGATCGCCATTTTGCGTGAGCTATGCAAGGCGCTTTCCGTGCAACTGATAGACTGCTACTCCAATTGCGGCATCACCGAAAAGTTCGAGCAACCCGCCGGCAGCGGGCTCTATCTGCGTGACGGGTTGCACCCCGACAAACCGGGACAGGAGTTGATGGGCCGCTACATCGCAAAGGAAATACGGAACAACTTCTTTTAGTCCCGTTCCACGCATTCCGATTGGAATGGATTCATTGTTAGGTGTTTGTAAAATCGCCTCAAGCCTAACATACAAACGGTGGCCGTACAGCTTTCTATAAGAAATGTGTAGCCAGTGCCCTTTATGCCGCAGGCCGGCAGGGATACCGGTTACCGTGGCTTCGCCCAAAAGCGGCGGGCATCACGGCATGTATGATGTTGGAAGCATGGAAATAGGTGGCTTTTATTGTGATTCTGCCAAAGGAGTGTTTGAGAAAAAGAAGAGTTTAAATCACTTCGATAATAGCCTGCAAGTTTTTCTATAAAAGTAAGAATACTTGGCAGGTTTACCAAAGAAAAATCAAAACCAGTTCTTTGTAAATCATCGGTATGATAGTGTTTAGGGGACAATTTATTAAGTTTACAAACAAAAAGAAAGGAGAGCATAACTCATGCCATCCGATTCTATATATACTCTTATTACCATCGCTTACCTGCAATTATTTTCCCGTCATACATCAGGACTACGTAATAAAAGTAAGAGGAATCCAACTTATAATGAAAATTTAGTTTCTTATAACCTGTTCCCTCATATAAAGTCAAAGTGTGGGTATTGGATATAACTTCTGAATTATTCTCATTTATAGCTTTTAGTGTTACAGTAATCTTTTTCTCTTTTGTTGTATAGTAATCGAATGAAAACCACGTACTACTGACATTACAATTAGTGGCAATGAACGGGACAGATTTGCTGATATTCTCTAGTTTATCCTCTACTTTTTCCCGGGCGTTTCTTTCATTGTTACAAATTTGCTGTAATGAATCTAAAGAAATATGCAAGGATGATATTGTGGCTTTCCCCTTTTGCAGTTCAGTATTCTTAATCTGAATGGTATCGTTTGCCTCTGCCAACTGTCCTTGGGTATTATATAGGTTCTTATTCAATAAGTATATGCCAATGCTACAGCCAATAACAACCAATATCAAGAGTATGACATTTTTTATCTGTTTCTTTTGTCGCTGGACGGCCAACAGTTTTTCTTGAAGTTCTGTCCTCTCTTTTTTCAGACTCGCATTCTCGTCAGATATACGTGCAAGTACCTCTCTATAGCTATTCAGTTGCGTGGTATTAAAATCTTTAGATTTATAAATGAATGTATATCCATTCTGATAACTTGACTTGACTATTTCAGAACGATCATCATCCACACTAAAATCCTCTATTGAGTCTTTGGATTTACCATAATTAACCGCAGGCAGTTTTGCGGCACAATTATTTAAATGATAGAACCCGGCACGCAAAGACTCTGTAATCAGATCTATTTCTTCTTTATGAACATACAGCTTCTCAACACTTGAAACGACTTCTCCGCGTTCATTGAAGTGGATCAACCTTCCATTTGCAATAAGGTTAGATACCATGTTTTCATATAAAGAAAACAATCCATCAATCTTGGTTAGATATAATCCGTTTAGTACTGCGCATAACCCAATATATCTGTCATTCTCAAGTTTTCGAATATACCCATAATACATCAGGTTGCCATCCCGATGAATAGCAACCTGAGTCATTGACTTCGCATGAGAATTAAATGTTTTGAATATGTTTGATGCGTAATCATCGGGATACTGGCTATATCCGCTATTAAATTCTCCGAATAAATATACAGTTACATTCATCTGTATTTATTTCAACTTGAAATTAATAGTTTGGCTCTCGTTATCAACGGAATAGGCTGCAACCCGGTTTAGGACTTCATTCCCTAAAAGCAATGGGGAATTATTGTTTGCAGAAACTGTCGCGGTCACATTTGAACAACGGATCTTTCCATCAATGATTACTTCTTTAAGGTTAATAACCATATTCTCAACAATGCTGCCATCCGCTATCTGGGCTTGTGATACTCCAAGTATATCTTCTGGGGTTAAATATCCTTTTTGATGCAAGTAATTGGCTTCGGCAACTGAAATAAGTGTTCCTGAACATCCTGTATCAAATATCATTTCAAATCCGAAGCCGTTTACAGATACGTTTACATATTTCACCCCGCCTTTATCAGTATATGGGACAGAAATAATATTTGCATCTGTCAAGTGATCGTAGTCAGAACTCTTTTCACTATTATACTCCAATGAGCCAATGAATGATTCTGTGCCACTATCATAAAACACAGCTTTTTTCTTCTCATCTCCGCACGATGCAATAAGGGTGGAGAACAATGCAAGAAGAATGTAGTTACATACGTTACTGCTCCGAAACATCAATTTTACGTGTTTTTAATACGTTCCCATTTACCATATATTTTATAGTACAGTCGCCAGCGTGTTTCGGCCTTATTGTATCGCCAGATATATCGAAATCATCTGATGTCCACTGTCCTCCAAGATTAATTTCTTTACCATTCGGTTGCAAAGAAATCCGATACGGTTGGGTTTTCATATGCCTTGCATCACTTATACCCTCAACATCTATTCTTGTGGCGTTCCGTAAATGACTTATAAAATCATTCAGCTGACTTTTCGATTTGGTTAGTGAGGCTTTTGTCGTATCCAATTCTTGGCGCAATGAATCGATTTGTTCTTTGAGTGCTAGTAATTCCTCATTATTCCCATCGGCTTCGGGGTTCTTTCCGAACCCCAGAGCATCAACCACTTTGAGCGCTAGATTATTCCCATCGGCATCAGAACATCCCTTTGGAATAGTAAATCCTAATATAACCGCCAAAGCGGTCACCTCAAAAAGATCCCTCAAGAGGATGTATAACTTCTTTCCGATTTTCTTGTGTCGTGATATCTTCCCGTTTCGTCCGGAACCACCACTTTGATGCTCTGGGGAGGAGTTATGAGCATCTCCCTCCGATTCTGCTGTAAGTTTATTCAACAATCCGAAAAGACTTTCACGAAAGCTTTTAAGAACTTTCCTCACCTCTCCTAATAGTGCATTTGCCTTTTCGTATTTGGCTTGGTATTGTGATGCAGCTTTCCGTTGTTTCTCAAGATCAGAGTTGTCTGCTTGAAGTTCTTTTATTTTATCATTAGCTTTACTTATCTTTTGCTTGAGAGCATCAATTGTTTTGTCCGCATCTTTATATTCATTTCTTACTGCCTGAATACCCTCCTCTTTTTCTCGCTGTGCCTTTTGCTGAGCTGCATTTATCCGTTGTTTTGCATCGGCTATCTGTTGTGTTGCGTCGGCTTT
>CAYSIQ010000001.1:38630-54364 GCA_964431195.1 uncultured Bacteroides sp. | reverse complement strand
GAGCTGCATTTATCCGTTGTTTTGCATCGGCTATCTGTTGTGTTGCGTCGGCTTTCGTTCTATCTATCTCAACTTTCGTCTTTTGAATAATCGTTTGTTCTCTATGGCTAAGATACTGGGGTGATACAGAAAAATGGCCATGTGTTTTAATATGCCCGGCTACAATTTTCGGGTCACATTCGAGCAAATTAAAATTGACAACTTCCGATTGCCCATTCGCTTTGAATCTATCTAAAGGAATGAAGTCCGAATCTGATGAAAATTGCATCAAGTAATATCGTATCTCTTTTTCTAAAGCCGCCAATCTTGAATCTAACTCAGAAAAATCAGAAATTAAATAATTAGAAACGCCATTGCTTGTAGTTAATGCAGAACCAAGTATGAACTTATTATATGCCGCATCAAGAAGGTTGTATATATTTTGAATGTCTGCATAGTAATAATTAATGCGAAGCGTTAAAGCAAAATAACTGCCCGCCCTGCCGTTTTTGTCATTAATATTCTTTAAGCGTAGATATGTATAGTAGCAATTTGTATTAGTTCCAAATCGTCTAACTTCAACCAACATTTGGACAGAAGCCTCTGACTCCCGTCCATAAAAAGAATCTATATAGGTACTGTCGGACTCAGAAACGCCCCATGTCTTTTGGCCATTTGGAACTCCATGGGCATATAATTTTATATCGTAATCGGACATGGTTTTCAGCCTGATATTTTATTCGTTATACTTTTCCATAATTTTTCGCAATACTCCCGAGGCCCCTCTTGATAAGTAAGGCCGTTTATAGCGTTTGTGTAATCCCCGGTCTGGAACGGGACGAAGTCAAAATTGTACTCTTTGAAGAATCTTGTAATTGGATTCTGATTCATGAAAGGCACAAAGATGTTTGGGTATTCGTTTTTTACTTCGTCTATTGCAGCACGCATATGAATATGTCCGGGAGCTATTACGAAATTCGTGCGGTCAATCTTGTTATAGACAAAGATTATACTATCCTTAGGGCGCATCTTTCGTTTTAAGTGCGCTATCCTACTCACATAGTTCAACCTGTCTGATTGATTCATCCAATGTGGTTCTATCATGATAGTCCAGACTTTCCTATTAGAACTATTGATTATAGTGTTAACGTAATTGGGGAATTCGCTATTGGGCCTTTGGGGATTGAAATAGTATTCACCGGGCGCTTCAAGAATCTGGCAAAGGCGGCGTCCATTCTTAACCACCTCTACTAACATGAAACTAATGTTAGGTGTCCCCTCCGCAGCATTCCCGCTATTCATCGTTTCATCAAAAGTATTACAAATCTTCTCGTAATGTGTGTCTGCTGCAGGCCTGAAAGTGCGTATCGGAGCCACTGTATAACCTTCAGACCGGAGGAAACGGGTCATTCGCACGAGAGTCATCGTTTTGCCGCATGCCGGCGGGCCGAACAATATGACTAAAGGTGCCTTAGGATCAGAAATGGTTACCTGAATGCTATTGGGGTCGTTCAGCTCTGCGGCAGTTAATCCATGTACTTCATTCGGCGCATCAACGGGATTCTTCTTATTTTCTTGAGCATCTCGCCCGTCGGCGGCGCACTGGGAAACAGGATCTTTTGTAGGATTTGTTACTGGCATAAATTTTATGTCTTAATGTATGAACAATATTAATCTTCGCGTTTTTTAAATGCTATATCAAAAAATATAAAGGCCGCGACATCAACGAGGACAGAGATAAGAACCCAGAAGAAAAATCCGTGTCCTGCATATTCTCCCTTGATAAAACTTTCCCAAACATCAAAGACGCTAATCATTCGCTTAACCTTAGTCACGGCGTTAGGGGACGTATATGCACGTTCATCTGTTTCGTTATTGAAAGCAACAAACTGCTTATATGTACGGATGGTAGAATAACCTGCATTGAGCTTATTACATATGGACTTTATATCGTCAGCATCATTAAGGTCAAGGGTATTGTCTGCAATATATTTCTTGACGAGTTCAAGATTATCATAATCCACGCCGGCTTGCTTCTGATGATTGTTATTAGTTGGCGTCATCTCTTTTATGATGTTCAACTTCCTTGCGTCCATAAGGGTGTACATCTTTGCCCTATATGCATCATACAGCTTTTGACGATCTTGAATAGATGTCCCTCTGTAAGACAATGGCTCAATTTTTGCGACGCCAAGTATCTCGGCGAATTGGCGCAAAATCTCTTTAGCCTTTGGGCCGAAGCCTGGATTCGCCTCGTTCTCTATTTCTGCTTTCAATTCTCCTAATTTGGCATTCACCTTGTTTTCAAGCTCTGCCAAACGGATCTGAATCTTATCCTGAGTAATTGCGTTGTTACGTATTTGAACCAGATAACCTTCTGTATTGGCAATGTCATTGGTTACTTCGTTGTTTATTACGCTGCGATAGAAAAACGTGTGCGTATTAGTGGGCATACTGCACGCCAGCCAAAATACGAGAAGGATGAAAATGCCGCCTAACAGGCGCATGCCGCGCTTCTCAAGATAAATGTTTTTGTTAAGGCTGTCGACTATCAACTTCGTACCCCAAGATGCGATAAAAAAGAACCCGACGGTTATCACCCAACATATGCCCAATGGCAAAGATGAAAGCAACAAATGCAAGGATTCTGCCGTGGCCCAGCAGCTAACTGCGGCAAATGCCAAGAATGCCAATGCACAGAAGAGTTTAAGAGAACTGTTTTGATTCATAGGAATTGTTTTGGTTGGTGCTCTATTTCCTGTAGGTTTCGTGCAATCAATAAGCTAAAACCATAAAAAACGCTGCAAATTTATACTAATACCGGCGAACTTCCAAATATTCCGTGCTAAAATCTTCATATTGCAATTTTCATTAACAGAGCTTGCGGGTTTCTTAACAGAAGAGTTCCCCCCGGGGAAGCCTTGTTTGAAGCGGCCGTGCTTCATGCGCGTGCGGCGTTTGCTCCATATGGGCACGGCGCGCGCTCCGCACACGCACGGCATCCGGGCGGTGCATGCCCTTGTTTTCAGCATGCGGAAGCGCGCAGGTTCCGCGACAGGAATTTGCGCATCACGTCCACGGGCAGTCCCCGCCGGCGGGCATAATCTTTCAGCTGGTCTTCACCGATGGGGCCTACGGCAAAGTGGCGGGCGGCCGGATGGGCAAGCATCAGGCCGCACACGGAAGCATGGGGGCGCATGGCCCCGTTTTCGGTCAGGGCGATGCCGATTCGTTCCATGCGCAGCAGGCCGTTGAGGAGGAAGTTGACCGACTGGTCGGGCAGGGAGGGATAGCCCACGGCGGGGCGGATGCCTTGAAACTTTTCCGCCAGCAGGTCGGGGATGGAGAGCGCCTCGTCGGGGGCATAGCCCCAGGCGGATTGGCGCACGTAGGCATGCATCTTTTCGGTGGCGGCTTCGGCTAGGCGGTCGGCTAAGGTCTGAAGCAGCAGGCGGGCGTAAGGGTCGTTGCCATGGAGGGCCAAAGCCTCGTCGTGGACGGTAGAGGCGAACAGCCCGACGGTATCGCTCTTGCCGGACGAGAGCGGGAGGACGAAGTCGCTGAGGCAGAGGTAAGGGCTTCCATCGGCATGCGGAACCTGTTGGCGCAACAGGGGGAAACGCGCGCCGCCTATCAGCAGGTCGTTGCCGTCGGAGTTGGCAGGGCAGAGACGGAAGATGCTTTGCGCGGCAGGCGCGTCTTCCAGTTGCTTCAGCAGCCGGCAAGCATCGCGGTAGAGCGCCAGGGCTTCGGCGGCTTTCGGCTGTTCGGCCAAGGGGAAAGAGGCTGCCCATGCGCTCAGGCAGGCATCGCAGCCGTGCACATGGGCAACCGTTGCATAGCGCGGCTGAAATGCCCAGGCGTGGAAAAAGTAAACCCAATTGATGTAGGCACGCACCTCGCCGACGCGGTAAGTCAGAATCTCGTCCATGCGGTGGCGCATCGGGTTAGTGGAAACGAAGCTCTTCGCCCCGGTACGTCTCGTCCACTTGCCCGCCTGAGTAGATGAGCCGGCCGTTGACAAATGTATTTTCCACCCTCCATTGGAACGTGCGCCCTTCCAGCGGGCTCCACCCGCATTTGCTCAGAATGGCATCGGGCGTTACCTGCCAGGGCGAGCGGGGGCGAAGCAGCACGAGGTCGGCATGGTAGCCTTTGCGGATGTATCCCCGCCCCTCGATGCCGAACAGCCGGGCAGGCGCGTGGCACATCTTCTCCACTACTTTCTCGAGGGTAAAGACTCCCCTGTCTGCCAGTTCGAGCATAGCCGCCAACGAGAATTGCACCATCGGCATTCCTGAAGCAGCTTTCAGCGCGCCCCCCGCTTTCTCTGCCGGCAAGTGGGGGGCGTGGTCGGTGGCAATGACGTCGATACGGCCTTCATTCACGGCGGCACGCAGGGCATCGCGGTCGGCCTTTCGCTTCACGGCAGGGTTGCACTTGATGCGCGCGCCCAAGGTGCGGTAGCCGGAGGAGTCGAACAATAGATGCGCCACGCAAGCCTCGGCGGTGATGCGCTTCTCGGCCAGCGGGGCAGGGCTGAGCAGCGAGAGCTCCCGGGCGGTCGACACGTGCAGCAGGTGGAGGCGCGCGCGGGCTTCATCGGCCAGCTTCACGGCTAATGCCGATGAACGGTAGCAGGCTTCGGCCGAGCGGATAAAAGGGTGTTTGCTCAGGGGCACATCGGGCAGGCCGGCACATCGGGCCTTGTATTTCCCGGCGTTGCGGCGGATGATTTCCTGGTCTTCGCAGTGGGCGGCGACCAGCATGTCCGTTTCTCCGAAGATGCGCCGCAGGCTTTCGGCGCGGTCTACCAGCATGTTGCCGGTACTGGAGCCCATGAACAGCTTGATGCCGCAGATGCGGCGACGATCCAAGCGGGCAAAGTCTGCATAGTTGTCGTTGGTGGCGCCGTAGTAGCACGAGTGGTTGACGATGCACTTTTCGTTCAGCAAGTCCAGTTTCATGGCCAGCGCATCGGGCGTGGTGGTTTGCGGTTGGGTGTTGGGCATGTCCATGATGGAAGTCACGCCCCCGGCGGCGGCGGCCTTGCTTTCGCTCAGGATGTCGCCTTTGTGCGTCAGGCCCGGGTCGCGGAAGTGCACGTGGCCGTCGATGACGCCGGGCAGCAGATAACAGCCCGTAGCGTCAACCATTTCCGTACATGGCGCGGGCAACGGTTTGCCGCGCGTCAGCACTTCGGCTATGCGGCCGTTTTCAATCACGATGGAACCTTGCGCCGATTGCCCTTCGTTGACAAGGGTGGCGTTATGGATAAGGGTTCGTTTCATGCGGCGTTTTTGCTTGGAAGAATTACGGTTGCGGTCGTTGGGGGGGGTATTTGCGGAACAAGCTGTCCCACTTCAGCCGCATCACTCCGAAGACGGCTTCCCCGAAAATGCTGGAATTCATCTTCGATGTGCCCAGTTCGCGGTTAATGAAGATGATTGGCACTTCCTTGATGCGGAAGCCGCACTTGTAGGCGGTGAATTTCATCTCAATCTGGAAAGCGTAGCCCTTGAAGCGGATATTGTCCAAGCCGATGGCCTTGAGCACCTGCCGGCGGTAACACACGAAGCCCGCCGTGGTGTCCTGGACAGGCAACCCCGTGATGGCACGTACATACTTGGAGGCAAAGAAAGATAACAGCACCCGGCTCATCGGCCAGTTCACCACGTTCACCCCGCTGACATAGCGCGAGCCGATGGCTAAGTCGGCGTTCCCCGCGGCACAGGCTTGGTACAGGCGCGGCAAGTCTTGGGGATTGTGGCTGAAGTCGGCATCCATCTCGAAGATGAATTCATAACGGCTGCGCTCCAACGCCCACTTGAAGCCGGCGATGTAGGCCGTGCCCAGCCCCTGCTTTCCCATGCGCTCTATCATGAAGAGCTGTTCCGGGAACTCCTGCTGCAGGCTTCTTACAATGGCGGCTGTACCATCGGGCGAGTTGTCTTCTATCACCAAGATGTGGAAGCCGTGTTCCAAGGCAAAGACAGCGCGGATGATCCTTTCGATGTTTTCCCGCTCGTTATAAGTCGGGATGATGACAAGGCTGTCCGATGTATCCATATCAAATAAGGTACTGAGATTGAATTTTCAGCAAAAATAGCGCATTCTTTTATTATACGCATGATTTTTTCTCTACTTTTGTGCGCGTTAGCGGATAATTCCAATCCAAAGGACACGACAATGAACCATTTTTGTTTACATCGAAGCCTCGGAATCCTTGCGTTGCTCTGTTGCGTGGCGCTTGCGGTTTCTGCCCAACGACGCAACTCGACTTACCATAGTTATATAAAGAGATACGCTCCTTTAGCTGTGGAGCAGATGAACAAATACCGCGTGCCCGCCAGCATCACTTTGGCGCAGGGCTTGTTGGAGAGCGGCGCGGGATGCAGTGAGCTGGCGCGCAAGAGCAACAACCACTTTGGCATCAAGTGCCACAGCGGATGGTCGGGGCGCAAGGTGTATCACGACGATGATGCCCGGGGCGAGTGCTTCCGCGCCTACCGCGAAGTGAAAGACTCCTACGAAGACCATTCCAAATTCTTGAAAAGCGGCTCGCGCTACGCTTTCCTGTTCAAGTTGAGAATCACCGATTACAGAGGGTGGGCCAAGGGGTTGAAGAAAGCAGGCTATGCCACAGACCATTCGTATGCCAACCGTCTCATTACCATTATCGAGGATTACGACCTCTATAAGTATGATGTCAAGGGCATGAGCAAGAGGCAGGCGCGCCGCTGGGCCAAGGAAGTGAAGAAGAAGCCGTGGCTGGTCAACCCGCACCGGGTCTATATAGCCAACGGCCTTGCATACGTGGTGGCGCGCGACGGCGACACTTTCCGGTTGCTGGGCGGGGAGTTTGGCATCAGCTGGAAGAAATTAGTCAAGTACAATGATTCCCACAAGGAATACACGCTGGCGCCGGGAGACATTATTTACCTGAAGGAGAAGAACAAGAAAGCGCAGAAGCCTTACGCCTGCCACGTGGTGCGCGACGGCGACTCCATGCACAGCATTTCCCAAACGTATGGCATTCGCCTTAAAAACTTGTATAAGATGAACAAGGCTAGCGACGATTACCTGCCCGAAGTGGGGGATAGGTTGAGGCTGCGTTGAGGGGCTGAGCGGAATAGGCGGGAGGAGCATGGGAGGGCATCCCTCCTCCCGCATACGTTGCCTCCCTCTTTTCAAAACCGTACAGGAGTGTTCGTTTTCGGACACTCCTTTTTTGCTGCCATCACTCATTGTCAGCGGTTTGCGTTTTTGGCACGGATTTAGCTGTGGAATAGGGAAAGATGTCCGGAAACAATAAAAGCAATCGATATGGATAGAGAAATTCCAAAGGAAACGCGCCGGAAAGAGCGCAACAAGAAGTTAATCCGCTTCGGCGCATGCGGCGTGGCGGCGGCGGTTGTCATCAGCCTGCTGGTCTCGTGGATGCGGACGGGCGTGAAGGAGAAAGACCTGGTGTTCTCCACCGTGGACCAGGGAACCATCGAGATCAGCGTGAGCGCATCGGGCGAGGTGGTGCCCGCTTTTGAGGAAATCATCAATTCGCCCATCAATACACGCATCTTGGAGGTGTACAAGAAAGGCGGCGACAGCGTGGACGCGGGTACGCCCATCCTGAAGCTCGACCTGCAAAGCGCCGAAACCGAGTACCAGAAGCTGTTGGACGAGGAACTGACCAAGCAGTACCAGCTGGAGCAGCTGAGAATCAACAACGAGGTGGCCCTGAAAGACATGGCCAACCAAATCAAGGTGAGCGAAATGCAGTTGAACCGCAAGCGGGTGGTGCTGCGCAACGAACGTTATTTGGACAGCATCGGTTCAGGCACGACCGACCAGGTGCGGCAGGCCGAGCTGGATGTCAATGTCTCCGAACTCGAACTGGAACAACAGTGCCAACAATATGAGGGCAAACGAAAGACCCTGGCCGCCGACTATAAGGTAAAGGAGCTGGAGCTTAGCATCTTCCGCAAGGACTTGGGCGAAATGAAGCGTACGCTCGACGATGCCCGGGTGCGTTCGCCCCGCAAGGCCATTCTGACTTATATCAACGACCAGATAGGCGTGCAGGTGGGGCAGGGCACCCAGATAGCCGTCATCTCAGACCTGAGCCACTTTAAGGTGGAGGGCGAGATAGCCGACACCTACGGCGACCGCGTGGCTGCCGGCGGCAAGGCCGTCGTGAGGATAGGCGCCGAAAAGTTAGAGGGCGTGGTCAGTTCAGTCACGCCGTTGTCAAAGAACGGCGTCATCAGTTTCATCGTGCAGCTGAAAAACGACAGCCACCGTCGCCTGCGATCGGGGCTTAAAACCGATGTGTATGTGATGAATGCCGTGAAGGAGGACGTGATGCGCATTGCCAACGCTTCCTATTACGCGGGCAAGGGCGACTACGAACTTTTTGTCCGCACCTCCGCCGGCGAATTGGAGAAGCGCAGGGTGCAGTTGGGCGACTCGAACTTCGAATTTGTAGAAGTGGCGGGCGGGCTGAATCCCGGCGAGGAAGTGGTGGTCAGCGACATGAGCGACTATAAGAACAAGAACCGGCTGAAGCTGAAGCGATGAGAAACGGGGCGAGCCCCGGCGCAATGGAACGACGTATGGCCCAAACCGGCAAGGCATGCTTGAGGATCGCTTGGAATGCCGTGGTTATGCCGCGCTGGCAGCCAGCACGTTACTCCGTGCATACACGGAGCGTGCCTCGTGCGCGCACGGAACACGCCTCGTGTGCGTACGGAGCAAAGGCCGTGCGCGTGCCGCCCGTCCGGGGAAGCCGGGGATTGCCCCCAAGCGGGCGACATGCTTTCAAAAGCGGACAGCAGTGTCCGCAGACGGACACCCAATGAAAAGTTATGTCATTGGCTATCAATAATAAACGTTTTTGGCACACCTTTTGAACAAAGAGAGGCGCGCCAGTGTGCCGCCGCCCGCAAGCGGGCAGGGCCTCGCGGCTTTTTCAAACAAACAGTATTACTAACATTTACAAATTACAGTACGTATGGACATGATTAAACTGGCCGGCATCAACAAGGTTTACCGTACCAACGAGATTGAAACCCAGGCGCTGGAAAACGTGAACCTGGAAGTGAGAAAGGGGGAATTCCTCAGCATCATGGGTCCTTCGGGCTGCGGGAAGTCCACCCTGCTTAACATCATGGGCCTGCTGGACGTTCCTACCAGCGGCACGGTGGAGATAGCAGGCACTGTCGCCACCGGCATGAAAGACAAGGAACTTTCCGCCTTCCGCAACCGCAACTTGGGCTTTGTGTTCCAGGCATTTCACCTGATCAATTCGCTCAACGTCATCGACAATGTGGAACTTCCTTTGCTCTACCGCCGCGTCCCGGCCAGGGAGCGCCGCCGCATGGCGGAAGAAGTGTTGGCCAAAGTGGGGATGACACACCGCATGAGGCACATGCCCAGCCAGCTCTCCGGCGGGCAGTGCCAGCGCGTGGCCATCGCGCGTGCCATCATCGGGAATCCCGAAATCATCCTCGCCGACGAGCCTACGGGCAACTTGGACTCGAAGATGAGCGCCGAGGTGATGGAAATCCTCCACCGGTTGAACGTGGATGAAGGCCGCACCATTGTGATGGTGACCCACAACGCGTCGCAGGCCAAACAGACCGGCCGCACCGTGGAATTCTTCGACGGCCGCCAAGTAGCTTCTTACCAACAAAGTAACACCTTAAAAGACAAGTCAAATGATTAAGCGATATTTCCAATCTGCTTGGCGGGGGCTGGCGCAGTATCCCGTTATAGGCATTGTGAATGTGCTGGGAACGGCCGTGGCCATCTTCCTCATCATGCTGGTGGTAATGATTCAGCAGGTGCAGGTGGCTCCTTTCGCGCCGGAAAGCAACCGCAACCGCTTCCTGTGCGCCCGTTATATCAGCGTCGGCAACGAAGAGTGGGGCGACGGCACCAGCAACGGCCCTATGAGCGCCGCTTCGGCCCGCGAACTGTATAAGTCATTGCAGACGCCTGAAGCCGTCGCCGTTCATACCACTTGGATTACCCCCACGCCCGTCGGCTTGCCCGGCCGCCCCTCTGCGGAGGTGGACATGAGGGAGACGGACGATGACTTCTGGCGCGTGTTCGACTTTGCTTTCACCGACGGCAAGCCTTACGACCGCGCCGCTTTCGAGGCCGGCCTGCCCGTGGCAGTCATTACCGAAAGCGTGGCGCGCATGCTGTTCGGCACCGCCCGGGCAGCTGGGCAGGAGTTCCTGCTGGCTCATGTCCCCTACCGCGTCTGCGGCGTGGTGCGCGACGTCAGCACCTTGGCCGAAAGCTCCTATGGCCAGCTGTGGATTCCCTACACCTCTACGAACACAGTCAACGACATGGAAGCCGGCGAGCTGATGGGTTCCCTGAGCTGCACCATCCTGGCAAGAAGCCGTGCCGACTTCCCCGCCATCCGCGAAGAGTGCGGCCGCCGGCTGGATGCCTACAACCGGCAGATTGGCGGGGACGGCTGGAAGATCATCAGCCGCGGCCGCCCCTACGACCAAGAGAAGAACGTCCTAAGCAGTGCCAATGTCGAGCCGGATGTCTGGGCAGCCCGCCGAGGGCGGTGGATCACTTTCCTCATCCTGCTTGTCGTGCCTGCCCTCAACCTGAGCAGCATGACGCAAAGCCGCCTGCGCCGGCGCGTCAGCGAGATAGGCGTGCGCCGTGCCTTCGGCTCCACCCGCCGCGAGCTGATGGGGCAGATATTGGGCGAGAACCTCATTGTCACGCTCCTGGCGGGCGTTGCGGGCTTGCTGTTCAGCGTGGCGTTTGCCTATGTGATCGATGCGTCCATCTTCCAACCGAATTTCGTGATTACGCTGAACCCGCCCACGGTGGACGCCTCGATCTTGATTCATGCCTCCACGTTCGGGTGGGCGCTGCTGTTCTGCTTCGTGCTCAACCTGCTCAGCACGGGCATACCCGCCTGGAAGGCTTCGCGGATGAACATTGTGGAAGCCATCGGAGGAAGACTACATTGACTAAAATTCAACGACTATGCAAAAGAAACTATTCACACAGATACGAAACGAGTGGCGCGGCAACTTGTGGCTCGCCCTCGAACTGCTGGTGGTCAGCGTGGTGATGTGGTTCATCATCGACCTGCTCTATTGCCAGATAGCCACCTACTTGGAGCCGCGCGGCTTCGACATCGAACATTGCTACCTCATCGGCAAGGGCGTGCTGACGGAGAAGAGTCCCGATTTCCAGCCCGATGCCGACAACAATGCCGCCATGCTTGAACTGATGGAACGCCTGCGCCGCCGCCCCGAGGTGGAGGCTGTCAGCCTCTCGATGAACTCTTACCCGTATAACGGCTCCAACGGAGGCATAAGTGTGACGTATGACACGCTTCGCGCCAACAACAATGTCATCCGCCGGTTGGTCACGCCCGACTTTGTGCGCGTGTTCCGCTACCGGGGCGTGAACGGCGAAACGCCCGAACAACTCGCCGAAATGCTGGAACGAGGCGACTTCCTGGCATCGGACAACCTCTTCCTCCGCTATGGCATCCACCTGTCCTCCTTGGCGGGCAAGACCGGTTTCCACCTGTTCGGCGACACGGTGTACGACTTCCGGTTGGGAGCCGCCTTGCAGGATGTGCGCTATGACGACTTCTACCAAGCCCGCTTCAGCCGCTGCGCATTGTACGACCTTTCGGAAATGGAAGGCGGCATCACCCCCGACAGGGAACTCTGCGTCCGCGTCAGGGCGAACATGGATCACGACTTCATCGCCCGCCTGAAAGCGGACAGCGAGAGCCAGTTCCGTGTGGGCAACGTTTACATCAGCGAGGTAATGAGCTTTGCCGACATCCGCCGCCTGTTCCAGCAGAACAGGATGAACCAGTTGCGCAGCTATTGCGTTGGCTTGGGCTTCCTCCTGCTCAACATCTTTCTGGGGCTGGTGGGCACATTCTGGTTCCGCACGCAACAGCGGCGGGGCGAGATCGCCCTCCACAAGGTGCACGGTGCCACCGGCCGCGCGGTCTTTTCCCGCCTGCTCAGCGAGGGGCTGTTGCTGCTGCTGGTAGTCACCATTCCTGCCGTCGCCATTGACTTCTGCCTGGCGCATGCCGAGCTGAACGCTTTTCGCAACGGCACCACGCTGGAGAACGGGCGCATGCTGTTCTGCGCCGGGGCTTCGTTCGTGCTCATCGCGCTGATGGTTGTCATCGGCATCTGGTATCCCGCCTGCAAGGCGATGCAAATACAGCCGGCCGAGGCGCTGCACGATGAATAGGCGCGTAGGCCGGCGGGGCGTCGCCTTTGTCGTGGCAGGGTAAAAAAGACAGCTCCTGTGCGCCGCCGGGGAGGGGCGGCAGGAGGAAGGAATGTTCCCATGCTTGTCCCGGGCATGCGTGGTCAATCGGGCGGGGAGCGATGCCGGACCGCCCGGCATCGCTCCCCGCCTTTTGGCTTGCGCGGGTAAACTTTTGCCCGCTTTCAGGGAATGTGCGGGAAGAAACGGTTATCTTTGCAGCCGCATTCCATACTTATTCAGATAGAACCCGTCAACGAGACATGGAACAGAACCCCGAACTCTCCTTTGCGTGGCAGTTTGTGGCCAACACCGGGACTCACCTTTTCCTGACCGGAAGGGCGGGCACGGGCAAAACTACTTTCCTGCACCGCCTGAAGTCGGAAGCTGTCAAGCGCATGGTGGTGGTGGCACCTACCGGCATTGCGGCCATCAATGCGGGAGGGGTCACCATACATTCTTTCTTTCAGTTGCCGCTTGCGCCTTACGTGCCTGGCAACTCGTTTGCCGCCGCCGATGCCAGATCCGCTTACCGTTTCCGCTTCAGCAAGGAGAAAATCAACATAATCCGCAGCATCGACCTGTTGGTGATAGACGAAATCAGCATGGTGCGGGCGGACTTGCTGGATGCCGTAGACCAAGTGTTGCGTCAGTACAGGGATCGCGGCAAGCCTTTCGGGGGCGTGCAGCTGCTGCTGATAGGTGACTTGCAACAACTGGCGCCCGTAGTGAAAGACAACGAATGGAGCCTGCTGAAAGGGTATTATGAAACGCCTTATTTCTTTTCCAGCTGGGCGTTGAAGCAGACGGAGTATTGCGTCATTGAACTGACCCGTGTCTATCGGCAGGCCGACAGCCGTTTTTTGGACTTGCTTAACAGCATCCGCGAGAATCGTTGCGGCCCGCAGGTGATGCGTGCCTTGAACAGCCGCTACATGCCCCATTTCCATCCCGACAAGAAAGACGGTTACATCCGTCTCGTCACCCACAACGCGCAGGCACAGCGCATCAATGACCAGGAGTTGCAAATGCTCCCCGGGCGCATCTATCCTTTCCGCGCCACCATCGAAGGGAAATTCCCCGACTATATGTACCCCACCGACTTGGTGCTTGAACTGAAGGAAGGCACCCAGGTGATGTTTGTGAAAAACGACTCAACGGGCAACCGCCGTTATTACAACGGCATGATAGGCGAGGTGGTGAGTGTTTCCCAAGGCCGCATCGAAGTCCGTCCCCACGGTTCGGACAAGACCTTGGTTTTGAATGAAGAGACATGGAACAATGCCAAATATACCCTTAACGGCGAGACGAAAGAACTCACGGAAGAGATAGAAGGCTCTTTCAAGCAATACCCGCTGAAGCCGGCGTGGGCCATCACCGTCCATAAAAGCCAGGGGCTGACTTTCGAACATGCCATCATTGACGTGAGCGCGTCCTTTGCCCACGGCCAGGCTTATGTGGCGTTGAGCCGTTGCAAGACGCTGGAGGGATTAGTGCTGAGCCGCCCCCTCAGTGAGGACGCAATCATCAGCGACGATCTGGTGGACGCATTCATGCGGCAGGCGCACGACAGCGTGCCCGATGCCGCCCGCTTCCGCTCGTTGCGGCAGGCTTATTATCACGGGCTGCTGGCAGAGCTTTTCGATTTCCAGCCCGTTGAGCAAGCCTTGCACCGTTATGTCAGGCTCATTGATGAGTTCCTCTACAAACTTCATCCCCGGTCGTTGGCCGCATACAAGGCGGAAACCGTCCGCATCAACGAGAGGGTAACGCAAGTGTCCCAAAAGTTCAGCCTGCAATATACCCGCCTGCTGAACGCTTCTGCCGACTGTGATGCCGATGCCGTGCTGCAGGAGCGCGTCCGCAAGGGAGCGGCTTATTTCAGGGAACAGCTTTCGCCCCTCGACGCCTTGTTGTCGGCCACTGTTTTGGGCTCTGACAACAAGGAACTGAAGAAACGTCTGTCCGCCGCCTACGACGAGCTGGCCGGGTTGCTGGAGCAGAAGCGGTCGTTGCTTGGCTTCGTGTCGGAAGAAGGCTTTCACGTTGCCGCTTACCTCAAGCATAAGGCCATACTTGCCATTGAAAGCGATTCGCCCAAACCCAAGAAAGCGAAAACGGCCGTTCCGGAAACGGTATCGTCGGATGTCCTTCATCCCGGCCTTTACAGCCGTCTGGTGAAGTGGCGCAATGCCATGGCGGCGGAGAGGGGAGTGCCGGCTTATGCCGTCATACAGCAGAAAGCTCTGTTGGGCATAAGCAACGTTTTGCCGGACAGCAAGCCCGCATTGCTGTCCATCTCTTGTTTCGGTAAAAAGAGCGTTGAGAAATATGGCGATATCATATTGGAAATGATCCGGGACTACAAGGCGGAGTTGCGGTAAGGGGGGCGCCATGTTTTATGGATGTCCGCGTCTTGCCGATCAATGTGGATGTTGAGGCGGCCACTTCGGGATATTGGCGATAGGGACCGGGCAGGCTCATCGAATTTGGCAACATGCAGGTATTCATTTAATAAATTCCTGCCTGAAAGGTTGGTTTTCATCTCATTTTTGTATTTTTGCAGGCAGAATTATTGAAATCACAATTTATATGCGCATGGCAAATGTAATTAAACTACGAAAAGGCCTTGACATAAACCTGAAAGGGAAGCCGGCACGTGAATACCTCAACGTGAAAGACACGGGATTCTGTGCGTTAGTACCCGATGACTTTACGGGCATCGTGCCTAAAGTTGTCGTCAAAGAACAGGAATATGTGATGGCGGGAGGCCCCTTGTTTATTGACAAGAACCATCCGGAGTTGAAGATTGTTTCGCCGGTGAGCGGAGTGGTGACGAGCGTGGATCGCGGCGCACGCCGCAAGGTGCTGGACATTACGGTGGAAGCAGCCGCAGAACAGGACTATGAGGAGTTTGGCACGGTAGATCCCACAAAGATGACAGCCAAGGAAGTGAGAGACTATTTGCTGGCATCGGGCATGTTCGCTTTTATTCGCCAGCGTCCTTACGATGTCATAGCAGACCCTACGGTGGAACCTAAATCTATCTTTGTGTCCGCTTTCGACAGCAACCCGTTGGCGCCCGACTTTGAGTTCGTGCTTCACGGGGAAGAAAAGAATTTCCAGACGGGGCTTTACGCTCTGGCAGCAATGGCCCGGACTTATTTAGGCATCAGTGTAAGGCAGACGGCTCCCGCATTGACGCAAGCCAAACACGTCACCGTGACAGCTTTCGACGGGCCTCATCCCGCCGGCAACGTGGGCGTGCAAATCAATCATGTCAGTCCGATTTCAAAAGGTGAAACCGTTTGGACGATAGCGCCGGAAGCGGTTATCTTTATCGGCAGGCTGATGAACACGGGACACATCGACATGACCCGGACGGTAGCCGTGACGGGCAGCGAAGTGCTGAAGCCCGCTTATTGCAAGCTGCGCGTAGGCGCCTTGCTGACCAACGTGTTCAAAGGGAA
>CAYSIQ010000001.1:8989-38530 GCA_964431195.1 uncultured Bacteroides sp. | reverse complement strand
CTTGCTGACCAACGTGTTCAAAGGGAATGTGGCAACGGGCAAGAACCTGCGCTACATCAGCGGCAATGTCTTGACGGGCAAGAAAGTCTCTCCCAACGGATTTTTGGGAGCTTTCGACACACAGCTGACGGTGATTCCTGAAGGCGATGACATCAACGAGATGCTGGGATGGATAAGCCCGCGGTTGGATCAGTTCAGTGCCAGCCATTCCTATTTCAGCTGGTTGCAGGGAAAGAAAGAGTATGTGCTTGATGCCCGTATCAAGGGAGGAGAGCGGCACATGATTATGTCCCATGAATACGACAAGGTTTTCCCTATGGATATCTATCCGGAATATCTGTTGAAAGCTATCATCGCCGGCGACATAGACAGGATGGAAGCGTTGGGCATCTACGAGGTAGCTCCCGAAGACTTTGCGCTGTGCGAGTTCGTTTGTTCCTCCAAAATGGAGGTGCAGCGCATCGTGCGCCAAGGTTTGGACATGTTGCGCGCGGAGATGGCATAAATATTCTTATTTATAATGTTCAATTCTTTGTTATCATAAATGAAAGCGTTAAGAAATTATCTCAACAAGATAAAGCCGAACTTTGAAGAAGGCGGCAAATTCCACGCATTCCGGTCGGTGTTCGATGGCTTCGAGACATTTCTCTTTGTGCCCAATGCTACTTCGAAATCGGGAACGCACATCCATGATGCCATTGACAGCAAGCGCATCATGTCGATGGTGGTCATTGCGTTGATGCCGGCGTTGCTGTTCGGCATGTACAACGTAGGCTACCAGCATTATCACGCCACGGGGGCGGCAGGCAGCCTTATTGAAATGTTCGTTTACGGGTTTCTGGCTGTGTTGCCTAAAATCGTTGTTTCTTATGTGGTAGGCTTGGGTATCGAGTTCACGGTGGCTCAGTGGAAGAAAGAGGAAATCCAGGAAGGCTTTCTTGTCTCGGGCATTTTGATACCGATGATTGTGCCCGTCGATTGCCCGTTGTGGATGTTGGCCGTAGCCACAGCCTTTTCGGTCATTTTTGCCAAAGAAGTATTCGGCGGAACGGGCATGAACGTATTCAACGTGGCTCTTGTCACCCGTATCTTCCTGTTTTTCGCTTATCCTTCCAAGATGTCGGGAGATACCGTTTGGGTATCGGGCAATTCCATCTGCGGGCTGGGACAGCAGGTGGACGGGCTGACGATGGCTACCCCGCTGGGGCAGGCATCCACGACGGGCGTTATTCCCGATTTCTCGTGGGATATGGTGACGGGACTGATACCCGGCTCTATTGGCGAAACCAGCGTGATTGCCATTGCCATCGGCGCGGTGATTCTGTTGTGGGCAGGCATTGCCAGTTGGAAGACGATGCTGTCTGTCTTTGTCGGAGGCGCTTGCACGGCGTGGATATTCAATGTGGCAGGCCCGGACACCGCGATGGCACAAATGCCTTGGTATGAGCATCTGGTGTTGGGCGGTTTCTGCTTCGGTGCCGTGTTTATGGCAACCGACCCGGTGACATCGGCACGTACGGAAACGGGCAAATACATCTTCGGTTTCCTTATCGGGGCGATGGCCATTGTTATCCGTGTGCTTAATCCAGGCTACCCCGAGGGCATGATGATGGCCATCTTGCTAATGAACATCTTTGCGCCGCTGATTGACTATTTCGTGATTCAGCATAACATCAGCCGCCGTGAGAAACGTGCTGTCAAGTCTAACCAATAATACCGAAAGAGAATGAATACAAACAGTAATAGTTATACGCTCATTTATGCTTCGGTAATTGTGATTATCGTTGCTTTCCTGCTGGCGTTTGTCAGCTCTGCCTTGCGCGATACGCAGCAGAAGAATGTAGAGCGGGATACCAAAAAGCAAATCTTGGCCGCTTTGAATGTCCGTGATGTGAAAAATAAAGAGGTGGACGTTGCCTATAATCAATATGTAGAGAAAGACATGTTGGTGCAACCCGATGGCACGCTGGTGGAAAACAAGGATGCTTTCTCTACCACCTATGAAAAGGAAGTGAAAGAGAATGGCCGCTTGCACGTGTTTGTAGCCAAAGTGGACGGTGAGACCAAGTATATCTTCCCCGTCTATGGTGTCGGACTTTGGGGGGCTATTTGGGGATATGTCGCATTGGACGGAGACAAAGATACTGTTTACGGCGTTTATTTCTCTCACGCCAGTGAAACTCCCGGTCTGGGAGCCGAGATTGCAAGCAATGCATTCCAAAACGAATTTCCCGGAAAGAAAACCCTGAAAGGCGGCGAAGTCGCGTTGGGCGTAGTGAAGCATGGGAAAGTGGAAGAAGCGGATTACCAGGTGGACGGCATCTCAGGCGGGACTATCACTTCGACGGGCGTGAATGCCATGCTGAAAAGTTGCTTGTCCAATTATAAGAATTTTCTAACCAAAGAATCAGAGGAGGATTGATATATGGGAGCATTGTTTTCAAAGAAAAATAAGGAAGTATTCGCCACGCCGTTAGGCATGAACAATCCCGTGACCGTGCAAGTATTGGGCATTTGTTCGGCTTTGGCCGTGACCGCCAAGCTGGAGCCCGCCATTGTGATGGGCTTGTCTGTTACGGTGATTACGGCATTCTCCAATGTTGTGATTTCGCTGATTCGGAAAACCGTTCCCAATCGAATCCGCATCATCGTGCAACTGGTGGTGGTGGCAGCGTTGGTGACCATTGTAAGCGAGATTCTGAAAGCATACGCCTATGATGTCAGCGTGCAGCTATCGGTGTACGTAGGTCTGATTATCACCAACTGTATCCTAATGGGGCGTTTGGAAGCTTTTGCCATGCAAAACGGCCCGTGGGAATCATTCCTCGACGGCATCGGGAACGGTTTGGGGTATGCCAAGATTTTGGTGACCGTGGCATTCTTTCGCGAATTATTAGGATCGGGCACCCTGTTAGGCTTCAATATTTTGAATTACGAGCCGCTTCATAAAATTGGATATGTGAACAACGGCTTGATGCTGATGCCTCCCATGGCATTGACCATTCTGGCTTGTATCATTTGGTACCAGCGTTCGCGCCATAAAGATTTGCAAGAACAGTAATCTAATCAACAAGTAAAAGAGACATGGAACATTTTTTCAGCTTGTTAGTCCGCTCCATTTTTGTGGACAATATGATATTTGCATTCTTCTTGGGCATGTGCTCCTATTTGGCCGTGTCGAAGAATGTCAAGACGGCGTTGGGATTGGGCGTGGCCGTAACGTTTGTATTGGTTGTCACGCTTCCGGTCAACTACCTGTTGCAAACCAAGGTGTTGGCGGCCAATGTCCTTGTGGAAGGAGTTGACCTCAGCTTCCTCAGCTTTATTTTGTTTATTGCAGTGATTGCGGGCATCACACAGTTTGTGGAGATGGTGGTGGAGCGGTTCAGTCCTTCTCTCTATGCTTCATTGGGCATCTTCTTGCCGCTGATTGCCGTCAACTGTGCCATCATGGGCGCTTCCCTCTTTATGCAGCAGCGCATCACGCTGGGCGAGAGCGACCCGAAGTACATCGGTGATATATGGGATGCTGTCTCCTATGCGTTGGGCTCCGGAATTGGTTGGTTGCTGGCCATTGTGGGATTGGCTGCTGTCCGCGAGAAGATGGCCTATTCTGACGTGCCCGCTCCCCTGCGCGGACTTGGCATTACGTTTATCACGGTAGGGCTGATGGCTATGGCTTTCATGTGTTTCTCGGGTTTGAACATCTAATAAAGGAAAGGAACGACAAATGGATATGAATTTGATTTTGGCAAGCATCTGCGTATTCTTGGCAGTGATTCTGCTGCTGGTGATTGTCTTGCTTGTTGCAAAGAGATTTTTGGTTCCTTCTGGTAATGTGAAGATAACTATCAATGGCGATAAAGTGCTGGAGGTGGCATCCGGCTCTACCTTGCTCAACACGTTGGCAGTCAATGGCGTGTTCCTCTCTTCGGCTTGTGGCGGGAAAGGTTCGTGCGGGCAGTGCAAATGTCAAGTGTTGAATGGAGGCGGAGAGATCCTCCCCTCTGAAATTCCTCACTTCAGCCGCAAGCAGCAGCGGAATTATTGGCGGTTGGGCTGTCAAGTGAAAGTAAAGAACGATATGTCTATCAAGGTAGCGGAGAGTGTGCTGGGCGTGAAAGAGTGGGAATGCGAGGTTATTTCTAACAAGAATGTGGCTACGTTTATCAAGGAATTTATTGTGGCTTTGCCTCCCGGCGAACACATGAACTTCATCCCTGGCTCGTATGCCCAAATCAGAATTCCCAAATATTCGATGGATTACGATAAGGATATTGACAAGGGCATGATAGGCGAGGAGTATCTGCCCGCGTGGAAGAAGTTCGGCTTATTCGGTTTGAAGTGCCGCAATGACGAGGAGACCATCCGTGCCTACTCCATGGCCAACTATCCGGCAGAAGGAGACCGCATCATGCTGACAGTCCGCATTGCCACGCCTCCTTTTAAGCCGAAACCTCAAGTCGGCTTTCAGGATGTGATGCCGGGTATTGCTTCTTCTTATATTTTTACGCTGAAGCCGGGCGACAAGGTAATAATGAGCGGCCCTTACGGTGATTTCCATCCGATATTTGACTCGAAAAAGGAAATGATGTGGATTGGCGGTGGAGCAGGCATGGCGCCTTTGCGCGCGCAAATTATGCATATGATGAAAACGCTGCATACCACCGACCGCAAAATGTCTTATTTCTATGGAGCGCGTGCGCTGAACGAGGTGTTCTATTTGAGCGATTTTTTGGAATTGGAAAAGGAATTCCCCAACTTCTCGTTCCATTTGGCTTTGGATCGTCCCGATCCGGCAGCCGATGCGGCAGGGGTGAAATATACGCCGGGCTTTGTGCATCAGGTTATTTATAATAATTACCTGAAAGATCATGAAGCTCCCGAAGATATCGAATACTACATGTGCGGTCCCGGCCCCATGTCAAAGGCTGTTGAGAAAATGCTCGATGACTTAGGTGTTCCCATGTCTAACTTGATGTTTGACAACTTCGGAGGATAGCGGTTTCAAAGAGGCTGTTGCTTATAGTGCCAACTGAGCCCGCGCCGGGGAAGTGCGCGGGTTCTCTGGCTTAGGACGTAGGGCCGGCCAATCCGGCTTATGCAGGGTCTGCCCGTTTTGGAACATTCACGCAATTTTTTCGGGAAACCAGTGGTTTGGCAATGGAGCGGGAATGCTTGTTCCCAGTATTTTGCGGCACGGAGGAGTTTCTATGGCTTTCCCTGCAACTCTTTCGGATCTGTCCGCTCCCGTGAACGCATTGGCGGGTGCGGCAGGGAGCTTATTTTATCGGGAAGTATTCGTTTCGTACAACCGCGATGTGTGCAAACAGTAGCTGGTTGTCCCCTCTGTTCCTTCAGGCAAGCGATGCAGGACGTCTCGTCGGAAAACCGCCCGACGAAATTCGGTATGCCCATAATGATATTCCGGCTTGAAACAACATTATGAATGTGCTGAACTCCGGCAAAAACGCGCATTTGCATGATGAGCGGGCATCATGCGGATAATAAAAAAAATAATAAGCTATGGTGGAGCTTTTTCTGCCGCAAAACATCATTATGTCCGGCTGATAGTCCTGTACGGGGAGAATACCAAGAAAGCGGCATAAGAAGTGTCCTGCGGAAGGTGCCTGTGCCGTGCCCGGTGCATGCACGCACGGCGCTTCCGCCGTACTGCACCGCCCGCGCCCCCGCGCGTGCATGGCGGATTCCCCGTGCAACAGTTCCCCGATGTCATATTTACGCTGAGAAAGCATCCATGCTTATGCGCGTCTTTTCATGCCCGTGAACCGCTGAGAGATTAAGGGAGGGCATGCCATAAATCCTTTCGTGTACGTTTAACGTACTTGTTCCCTGCCATTCCCATTCCGTCACTTTTTTAGGCGTAGCGCTATTCTATGGATAGACATTTACAGGACAGCGGGGGATGCGTGGTCTCCGTCAGGGAAGGTTTTTTTTATGCAATCGAGGAGCAAATCCAAGGCGTTCCCGATGGCTCTCCGGATGTTTTTTGCCCGTCCCTCGTCTCTCTCCTGCTTCATGGCAAAAACTGCGTTCCTACAGGCGGCTGCTATCCATACGGTTCCCACGGGCTTGCCCGGCGTGCCGCCGGCAGGGCCGGCCACCCCTGAGGTGGCTATGGCGCAATCGGTTCCCAACGTTTCCATTGCTCCTTTTGCCATTTCAACCACCGTTTGCCGGCTCACAGCCCCGTATTTGTCCAAGGTGTTGGGAGAAACATGCAGCAGGCGCGTTTTCACTTCGTTGGAATAAGCCACGACGCCGCCTTTGAAGTACCCGGAACTGCCGGGCACGGAAGTAATCCGCGCGGCGACGCCGCCGCCCGTGCAGCTTTCTGCCGTAGATACGGTCAGCCCTTTCTCCTTGAGGAGCGCCCCCAATGTTTTCTCCGCTTCTTCGTCCATCGTGTATGTTGCTTTAAGGTTTCGTTTGCATCGTTACTCTCGAATAGGCCGGCGCATCCATAGGGCAGAAGTCCTTGTCCAGGTATTTGAAATAACCGGCAACGGCTATCATGGCTGCGTTGTCGGTGGTATAGCTGAATTTGGGGATGAATATATTCCAGCCGTACCTGGCCGCATGCTCCCGGAAAGCGTTCCGAAGCCCGTTGTTGGCGGAAACGCCTCCTGCCATCGCCACTTCCTTTATATGGCATTGCTTGGCCGCCTTGCGAAGCTTATCCATCAGTATGTCCACGACGGTAGCCTCTAATGAAGCGGCCAGGTCGCATTTATGATGCTCCACGAAACAGGGGTCATCCTTCACCCAATCGCGCAGGGAGTAAAGGAAAAAAGTCTTCAGGCCGCTGAAGCTGTAGTCCAGCCCCGGCACGTGCGGTTTGCCGAACTCGTATGCTTTGGGGTTGCCTTGGCGGGCAAGCCTGTCGATGACAGGGCCGCCGGGATATCCCAGCCCCATTACTTTGGAGCATTTGTCAATGGCCTCGCCGGCTGCATCGTCGACAGTCTGCCCTAAAATCTCCATGTCATTGTACGCCTTTACCAAAATGATTTGCGAGTTTCCTCCGGACACCAGCAAGCATAAGAAAGGGAACCGGGGCTGGCGGGTCTCTTCCCCCTCTTCTTTAATGAAATGCGCCAGCACGTGCCCGCTCAGATGGTTGACATCAATCATTGGGATGCCTAAGGAACAAGCCAGCCCTTTGGCAAACGAAACACCCACCAGCAAAGAGCCCATTAGGCCGGGGCCACGGGTAAAGGCTATTGCGCTCAATCTTTCTTTCGCCACTCCTGCCCGCTTCAATGCTTCATGCACTACCGGCACTATGTTTTGCTGATGTGCCCGCGATGCCAATTCGGGCACGACTCCTCCATACGCTTCATGTACTGCCTGCCCAGCCACTACGTTGGACAGCAGATAGCCGTCGCGAACCACGGCTGCCGAAGTGTCATCGCACGAAGTTTCTATGCCTAAAATAATTGCGTCCATCGCCTGTTTGAATTTGGTTATGCAAAAGTAACGATAAAAATAAGATGGTTGCTTTATATTTGTTATTTTTGTGGATTGAACAGAAAAGAGCGGCCTTATTAAAGCATTAAAGAAAATAGTACGCTGGATACTGGGCGTCGCCTTGGGGACATACGCCGGTATGCTTGTATTGTTGAATATCCCTTTTATTCAGCAATACATGTCTACGCTCGTATCGCGCGAACTGTCGGCGAAGTTGGGCAGCGGGCTTACCGTCGGCCGCATCAACATGGGGCTTATGAACCGCATCATCATTGATGACCTCTCGCTGAATGACCTTTCCGGCCGGGAAATGTTGAGGGTGGCTCGCCTCTCTGCCAAGTTTGATATTCTTCCCCTATTCAGCGGGAAAATATCGGTAGGCACAGTCCAACTCTTCGGCTTCGACATCAATATAGAAAAGCAGGCTCCCGAAGATACCCCCAACTTCCAGTTCGTATTGGATGCCTTGGCCTCGAGGGACTCTGTGAAGCGGGAAAGCGATTTGGATCTCCGTATCAATTCTCTGCTGATGCGCCGCGGCAGACTCTCTTATCATGTCCTTTCGGAAAAGGAAACTCCCGGCAAGTTCAATGCCCGGCACATCAATCTGCAAAACATCATTGCCAGCATTTCGCTCAAAACCTTGCAGGCAGACTCCGTCAATGCCGCTATCAAGCGCATGAGCATTGAGGAAGCCAACTCAGGTTTTAAACTGAAGAAGCTAAGCCTGAAGCTGACAGCCAACAGCCATAAGATGGATGTCGCCAATTTTTCCATCGACTTGCCACACACTTCCTTAAAGACGGACACCATCCGTATGTCCTATGACAGCATCGGTGCCTTGAAAGACTTTGCCAACAATGTGCAACTGTCGTTCCATTTACTTCCCTCATGCGTGGCACTAAAAGACTTGTCGGCTTTCATGCCAGCTTTTTCATCGTTTAAAGACGAACTCTGGATAGAAGTCAGCGCCAACGGCTCCATCAACAGCCTGACGTGTTCCAATTTGTCAGTGTCGGCCGGCAATGACTTCCAACTACATGGAGAAACCTCCTTTCAGAACCTTTCCAAACTTGAAGATGCTTACGTGTTCGGCGAATTATCTAACCTTTACATCTCTCCGGAAGGCATGGCTTTCTTTGCCCGTAATCTGACCAATAGTGCCGAAGTGCCGTCACCGCTACGCCATTTGGGCGCAATCCTATTCCGGGGGGAGATTTCAGGCTACTTTACGGATTTGGTGACTTACGGACGCATCCAGACCGATTTGGGCGCTATTCAGACCGATGTAAAGCTCAGCTCGAAGAAAGGACAAAACGCATTTGCCTATTCAGGGACGGTGAAAACGGATAACTTTGAATTAGGGAAAATGCTGGATAACGCCAAGTTGGGGAAAGTGACCCTCGGGCTTACGGTAGACGGCTTCAATCAGGAAGGTCATTACCCGTCCGTCAGTTTAGATGGGGAAATAGCCTTGTTGGAATACAGCCAATATGCATACAAGAATATTCAGCTGGACGGCGAATACAAACAAGGCGGTTTCAACGGCAAAGTCAAACTGGACGATGAGAATGTCTCGTTCTACCTGGACGGGAATATCAATGCCGCCAGCCCTGTGCCCACCTTCAACTTCAGCGCTTTCGTTGACCACTTCAAGCCTCATGCCTTAAACCTGGCCACCCGCTATGAAGATGCTGAAATGTCCGTCCGCCTAAAAGCTGATTTCACCGGCGGTTCCATCAATGAAATGAAAGGAGAAATCAACATCGACAGCCTGCAATACATCACCCCTAAGAAATCCTACTTCCTCGACAACTTGAAGATACGGGCAGCGCACCGTGACGATGGCATCAAACAACTGACTCTGACATCCAACTTTGCCAGAGGGAGCATTGAGGGCGATTATTCATACCATACCCTGCCTTTGAGCGTGCTCAACATTATGCGCCGCTACGTCCCTGCTCTGATTCCTCCTGTCAAGAATGAAGCCATAGCCAAAAACAACTTCTCGTTTGACCTGCACATCTACGATACCGAAGTGTTGGCCGCCCTGCTGAACATGCCATTGAAACTCTACATGCATTCCACCTTGAAAGGCTATTTCAATGACAAAGCGGGACGCCTGCGCATCGAGGGCTATTTCCCCCGCCTGCGCTATGGTAACCGTTTCATTGAGTCGGGCATGTTGCTATGCGAGAACCCGGATGACCAGTTCCATGCCCAAGTGCGTCTCACCAACCGAAAGGAGAATGGAGCAGTTAACCTGTCCATTGATGCCCATGCTGAGGATAACCGGGTGAAAACCGTGCTGAACTGGGGCAATAGCCAATCCATGACTTACAGCGGGCAACTGAATACGGTCACCCGGTTTATACGTCAACAAATGGATACAGCTTCCCTGTCTCTCATATCCAACAAGCATTACAGCAAGCAGCCTCCCCTGCTGACTATCATTGATGTAAACTCCACCGATGTCATACTGAACGACACTCTTTGGCAAATACACCCCTCGCAGGTGGTTATCGATTCGGGGAAAGTGCATATCAACAATTTCCTCTTCAGCCGCCACGACCATCACCTGCACATCAACGGCACGCTGTCTGACCAACCTCAGGACACCGTGCGGCTTGACTTGCAGAAAATCAATATCGGCTATGTTTTCGACATTGCCGACTTAGGAGTCAACTTCCAGGGAGAAGCCACCGGGCCGGCTTATGCAAGCAGAGTGTTGAAGGAGCCTGTCATGTTTGCCGACCTGTTTATTCACAATTTAGGGCTGAACAACGGCCTGTTGGGAGATGCCAACATCCACGGTGAATGGCATCACGACGTAAAAGGCATCTATCTTGATGCCCGCATTCGCGAAGGCGGCATCGCCCATACCCATGTCAATGGGTATATTTACCCGTTAAAGCCGACCAGTTCGCTCGACCTAATGATAGAAGCCAACAACACGAACCTGAAGTTCATCCATTTCTATATGCAAAGCATTACGCCCGAGTTCTCTGGGCGTGCCACCGGGAATGTCCACTTCTATGGAAAGTTCAAGGCACTGGCCATGGAGGGGAAGGTATTGGGCGATGCCTCTTTGAAAGTGGAAGTGCTCAACACCACTTTTTCCGTCAAAGACAGCATCCTTATTATGCCCGAAGGCCTGACTTTCCGGAACAACCGCATCTTCGACGCTCAGGGGCACCAGGGAATGATGAGTGGAGAACTGCGCTACGACCACTTCAAAGACTTGCGCTACCGTTTCCAGTTCAGTGCCAACAATATGCTAGTGATGGACACGCAGGAATCGGCCGATTTCCCTTTCTATGGCACCGTTTACGGTACCGGCAACGCCACCATATCGGGCAATGCACGAGACGGAGTCAACATTGACGTAGCCATGACAACCAACCGGAACACAAGTTTTACTTATATCAAAGACTTCGTAACCACCGCCGCCAGCAACCAGTTCATCAAATTTGTGGACAAGACTCCTCACCGGACGGTACAGGACTCTGTTTACTTGTCCTACTATGATTGGGCGCAACAGGAAATTGCCGAAGAGGAAGATGATACGGACATCCACCTGAACCTACTTATAGATGCTACGCAGGATGCCGCCATGCGCATCATCATGGATCCCATTGCCGGCGACTACATCAATGCACGGGGTAGCGGCAACCTCCGGGTCGAGTTCTATAATAAGGGAGATGTGAAGTTGTTCGGCAGCTACCGCATCAGCCAGGGACTATATAAGTTCAGCCTGCAGGAAGTCATCCGCAAAGACTTTACCATCAAGGACGGAAGTACCATCGCCTTTAACGGGAACCCGTTCAATGCCACCCTTGACATCAGCGCGGGTTATGTGGTCAATTCCGCTTCCCTGAACGACTTAATAGCCAATGCCACCAACTATGTAGACCAAACCAACGTCAAAGTGGAGTGCATCATGAACCTGACAGGGCAACTCACTTCCCCTGACATCAAATTGAGCCTGGACTTGCCCAACGAACGGGATGAAGTGCAAGCATTGGTACGCAACTACATTTCCACCGATGAACAGATGAACACGCAGATTCTCTACCTGCTGAGTATCGGCAAATTCTACACGTCCGAAAGCGTGGGCGCCACGCAAAATTCTGACATGATGTCAAGCGTGCTTTCCTCCACCATTTCCGGACAGTTGAACAACGCCCTCTCAAACATCATCAACAGTAACAACTGGAACTTCGGCACTAACTTCAGCACCGGCGAGAAAGGCTGGACTGACGTAGAATTTGAAACGATGCTGTCCGGACAGTTGCTTAACAACCGCCTGCTTATCAACGGCAACTTCGGCTATCGCGACAGCCCCATAGCCAACACCAACTTTGTGGGAGACTTCGAAGCCGAATGGTTAGTCAACCCCTCGGGAACCATCCGCCTGAAAGCCTATAACGAAAGCAATGACCGCTATTATACCAGAACCAACCTCACGACTCAAGGTATCGGCATCATCTTTCGCAAGGACTTCAACAAGTGGCGCGAACTCTTTTTCTGGACCAACATTCTCTTCAGACACCACAAGAACGAGCCTGCCGATGAGCCTTCCTCACCGGATAACGAGGCGGAATAATTGAAAGGAATCCCCGCTTGCCAATTTTGAACGACTGATTAATTTATTTAAAGCCAAACAGATATGATACTCAATGAACGTGATTGCCGACACGGGCATGCCTTGGAGGTTGCCAAGCAGATGATGACAGCCGCCCGTACCGCCCCGAAAGGAAAGGGCATCGATGTGCTGGAGGCGGCCATGGTGACCGGCGATGAGCTGAACACGCTGGCTCAAACGATGAGAAGCATTGCCGATGAAAGCGGCATGAAGTTTTTCTTGCGTGATGCAGACAACATTCTGCAAGCTGAATGTATCGTCATAATAGGTACACGCGCACATGCGCAAGGACTGAACTGCGGGCACTGCGGGGCTTCTGCTTGCAATGCCCGTCCCGCAGGCGTGCCATGCGCGCTCAATGTGGCGGATGTGGGCATTGCCGTAGGATCAGCTTGTGCCATGGCAGCCGACTTGCGGGTGGACACGCGCGTGATGTTCTCGGGCGGGCTGGCCGCCCAACGGTTGAATTGGCTGCCCGGTTGCCAGATGGTGCTGGCTATTCCCGTGAGCGCTTCCTCAAAGAACCCGTTCTTCGACCGTAAGCCGAAAACAGAAGAAAACAAATAAAACCAAGCCTCGTATACCCCATACGAACAGAATTTTACCATGGAATATTTTATGGGAATACCGGTAGGTGGCGCTACCGAAAAGGACTACCAGGTGCGCTTTGGCAAGAACATGCCTTATCAGGTAGAAATGCGCGCCCCTCACCTGCCCGCCGAGTGGGCTCTGCAAAGCGGCATACAACTGACGTGGCCTCATGCAGGCACGGATTGGGCTTATATGCTCGATGAAGTGCAACAATGCTTCACCCGCATCGCCTGCGAGATAGCCAAGCGCGAACAACTGCTCATTGTCACCCCCGATCCCGATGAAGTGGAAAGGCTACTGGCAGGCAAGGCCTATATGCCCAACGTCCACTTCCTGGCCTGTGCGACCAACGACACTTGGGCACGCGACCATGGAGCCATCTCGCTGGCAGACACCGAAGGCATTTTCCTGCTCGACTTTACATTCAACGGATGGGGGCTGAAATTTGCGGCAGACAAGGATAATCTCATCACGCGGCGTGCCGTGCAGGCAGGCGCGCTGAAAGGGCGGTATGTTAACCGGCTCGGATTTGTATTGGAGGGCGGTTCCATCGAAAGCGATGGAATGGGCACTCTGCTTGCTACTTCCGAGTGCCTGCTGTCCCCCAACCGCAACGGGCAGATGAACCGGGCAGAAATCGAAGAATATTTATGCTCCACTTTCCGCCTGCAACGGGTTCTGTGGGTAGACCACGGTTATCTGTCCGGTGATGATACCGACAGCCACATTGACACCTTGGCGCGCTTCTGCTCTCCGGACACCATTGCCTACGTGCAATGCGCAGACCCGGAAGACGAACACTACGAAGCCCTCTGCCGCATGGAGGAGCAGCTGAAATCTTTCCGTACCACCGGCGGGAAGCCTTACGGCCTGCTGCCTCTTCCCCTGCCCGATGCCATAGTGGAAAACGGCGAACGGCTGCCTGCCTCTTACGCCAACTTCCTTATCATGAACAATGCCGTGCTTTACCCCACGTATAACCAGCCTCAAAAAGATGCCTTGGCAGGGAACGTATTGCAGGAAGCCTTTCCGGAACGGGAAATCGTCCCCATCGACTGCACGCCTTTGCTTCGTCAGCACGGCTCTCTGCATTGTGCCACCATGCAGTACCCCGCCGGTGTAATTCCCTCCAACAAAGCATAACCGCAAAAAGACATTATCAATCAAAACCGAATGCAGGAACTATGGATAAACTGAAAGTAGGCCTTATTCAGCAGGCCAATACGGCCGACTCCCGAAGCAATCTGGAAAATCTGGCCGGAAGCATTGAAGCCTGTGCTGCCCGGGACGCCCGGCTCATCGTGCTTCAAGAATTGCACAACACGCTCTATTTCTGCCAGGCCGAACACACGCAACAGTTCGACTTGGCAGAGCCGATTCCCGGCCCTTCCACCGGCTTTTTCGGCGAGTTGGCGCGCACGTACGGCGTAGTGCTGGTCATTTCCCTTTTCGAGAAACGCGCCCCCGGCCTTTATCATAACACTGCCGTAGTGATCGAGAAGGATGGCAGCATCGCCGGCATCTACCGCAAAATGCACATTCCCGATGACCCGGGCTTTTACGAGAAGTTCTATTTCGCTCCCGGCGACATTGGCTTTGAACCTGTCACAACCTCTGCGGGCAGATTGGGCGTGCTGGTATGCTGGGACCAGTGGTATCCCGAAGCCGCGCGGCTGATGGCGCTCAAGGGAGCCGGCCTGCTGATATACCCCACCGCCATCGGTTGGGATCCCAATGACGAGGCCGGCGAGCAGAAGCGGCAACTCGATGCATGGATTACCGTCCAGCGGGGGCATGCCATCGCCAACGGGCTTCCTGTCATTGCGGTGAACCGCGTAGGCTATGAGCCTGTCCCCGGCCAAGCCGCCCGGGGCATCCGCTTTTGGGGGAACAGCTTTGTGGCCGGCCCGCAAGGGGAATTGTTGGCAGAAGCCGGGAACACCGCTCCTGAAAACATGGTGGTGGAAATCGACCTGGAACGTTCGGAGCATGTGCGCCGCTGGTGGCCTTTCTTCCGCGACCGCCGCATCGATGCCTACGAGGGGATAGGCAAGCGTTTCATCGGCTGAATCCGGCCGGCCTGGCATAGACGCATGATATACTGCCTTAGAAGAAGACGCGCTTTTGCCGTGCCCTCTTTTTTTATCTTGCTTCCGGCATGCCTGTCTCCTTTCCCCCTCCGTGCATATACGAAGCCCTTTCCATGCATGCATGGAGCAGCTTCCGTGCGCGCATGGAGCAAACGCCGTGCATGCAGTTGTACATGCACGGATAATTCGCTAATTTTGCACCTGCCATGGCACAGGCATGGCAGGTGCAAAATTAATTGTTTTATGACGCAAAAGGAAGGCTCAGATGGCTTGTTGGCTCTCATCCGCACCGGGCAGCCCATGACTTTGAGGCAACAACTATACCTCACGGCGCAGCTCAGTATGCCGGGCATCATGGCGCAGCTCTCTTCCATCTTGATGCAGTACATCGACGCGTCTATGGTGGGCAGCCTGGGGGCGGAAGCATCGGCATCCATCGGCCTGGTTTCCACCAGCACTTGGCTGTTTTGGGGAGTCTGTACTTCGGCGGCTACGGGTTTTTCCGTACAGGTGGCTCACCGCATCGGCGCAGGCGACTATGAGGGGGCGCGTTCCGTGTTGCGGCAGGGCATGCTGGCTACCTTTGTGTTCAGCACGGTACTGGCGCTGATAGGGGCAGCCGTCAGCGGCCCGTTGCCGCAATGGTTGGGCGGCGGCCCCTCCATCCGGCATGATGCCTCGGTCTATTTCCTGATTTTCATCGTCTTTCTTCCTGTCCTCCAGATGAATTACTTGGCGGGCAGCATGTTGCGATGCAGCGGGAACATGACCGTCCCAAGCCTGCTGAACGTCTTCATGTGTGTGCTTGATGTCATATTCAATGCCTTGCTCATATTCCCGCCACACGACTTGCAGTTGTGGGGAGATTTCTCCATCCGCCTGCCGGGAGCCGGCTTGGGAGTGGCGGGCGCCGCCCTCGGGACGACATTGGCAGAGGTCGTGACGGCCTGCATCATGTTATGGTTCCTTTGTTTCCGCTCGTCCAGCCTCAAGATAGCCGGCACGCATGGCAGCTTCCTTCCCCGACTCTCTTGCCTGAAGCAGGCCATACGCATCAGCCTGCCTATGGGATGCGAGCATGCCGTGCTGTGCGGGGCGCAAATCCTGACAACGGCCATTGTGGCTCCGTTAGGCACATTTGCCATTGCCGCCAATTCCTTTGCCGTCACGGCCGAAAGCCTTTGCTACATGCCCGGCTATGGCGTGGCCGATGCCGCCACCACTTTGGTAGGCCAAAGCCTGGGAGCGGGGCGGAAGCAGTTGGCGAAACGCTTCGGGAATATCACCGTCCTGAGCGGCATCGGGGTGATGACTTTCATGGGTATCGTCATGTATGTGGCGGCTCCACTCATGATGGGCATCATGACCCCTGTGCATGAAGTGCGCGAATTAGGCGTCATGGCTCTGCGCATCGAGGCCTTTGCCGAGCCGATGTTCGCTGCGTCCATCGTGGGCTACGGCGTGTTTGTGGGCGCGGGCGATACCCTCATCCCCAGTGCCATGAACCTCTTCAGCATCTGGGCAGTGCGCCTGACGCTGGCCGCCGCCTTGGCTCCCGCGATGGGGCTGAAAGGGGTATGGCTTGCCATGTGCGTCGAATTGTGCTTCCGAGGCATCATTTTCCTAATCCGGCTGAAAGGGAACAGATGGATGAAAATCATGGCTAAATGACGCTGATGACCCGATAAAGCAGAAAACAATCAATAAAAACATCCTTATGGGAATAAACAAGAATAACATTGTCACGTACCAGGATTTTGATGAAGTGGTAGCGCGCAGGCACACCAACTCCGTGAAGTGGGACGAGGCCGAACAGGACGGCGTCATCTCCATGTGGGTGGCCGACATGGATTTCCGCACGGCTCCCGCCGTTCTTGAGGCATTGCGCAAACGGGTGGAGCACGGCATCTTCGGCTACACCAAGGTGCCCGATACCTATTATGAAGCCATTGTCAACTGGTTTGATCGCAAACACGGTTGGCGTATGGAAAAGGAATGGATTATCTACACGACGGGCGTAGTGCCTGCTTTGTCTGCTATCATCAAGGCCATGACAGAGCCGGGCGACCGCGTGATTGTGCAGCCGCCCGTTTACAACTGCTTCTTCTCCTCCATCCGAAACAACGGCTGCGAGGTCGCCGCCGCTCCCTTGGCGTGGACGGGCAGCACCTATCGGATGGACTTTGAAGCCCTTGAAAAGGCCGCTTCCGCCCCCCGCGCCAAACTCTTCCTGCTTTGCAACCCGCATAATCCTGCCGGAAGAGTATGGACACGGGAAGAGTTGCTGCGTGCCGGCGAGATTTGTGCGCGCCACAATGTCGTGGTCGTTGCCGATGAAATTCACTGCGAGCTGACATTCAACGGGCACAAGTACATTCCTTTTGCCTCCCTTTCGCACGAATGCCTGCTCAATTCCATCACTTGCAATTCCCCCAGCAAGGCATTCAATATTGCCGGCCTGCAAATAGCCAACATCGTGACGCCCGTCCCTGAAATGCGTGAACGGATTGACAAAGCCATCAATGTCAACGAAGTTTGCGATGTAAATCCATTTGGCGTGGTGGCATTGATGGCTGCCTATAACGAAGGGAGCGCATGGTTGGAAACGCTGAAGCAATACCTTTGGGATAATTACCTGTATCTGAAATCCTTCTTTTCCGAACATCTGCCGCAATTTCCCTTGGCGGAACTGGAAGGCACATACTTGGTATGGGCGGATTGCTCCCTGCTGCGGCAAGATTCTGTGGACATTGCCTGCAAACTATTAGACGGTTACAAAGTGCAGGTGAACGACGGGACTATGTACGGCGATGCGGGCAGACGCTTTATTCGCATCAATATCGCCTGTCCACGCAAAGTGTTGGCTGAAGGGCTGGAACGGATTAGGAAAGGACTGCTAGCGATTGGAAAAGAATCGCGCGAGGAATAAAGAATGAAGCGAAAGTCTCCCGCAGGCATTTGGGCAACGGGAGACATTCCGCTCTTCTGTTCTCATAGATGCAATGTAAAGGCTCAACCGATGGGCGTTCAAAACGGCGTTTTCCGTCCCTGCTCCACCTCAATGCGGATGCCAAAACTGCCGTCTTCCGATTTTAATTCAAAAGTGCCCTTAAAGTTGTCGCGCTCCCATGGCAATGCTGAAGGATTGAACACCCGATAGCCGTTTTTATCATATTGTCCATACGTATTAAGCCGCATTCCGTTTCTTAAGCGGAAACTTCCCATCTGCAAATTATCGGTAACATCCCAACCATAACGGGAGTAATACCGGAGCATCCCCGTTGGAAACCATGCTCCTGACGAGTACACCGCATCCGAGCCAAGCCTGAACAGCGCATTGTAATCTTTGCTGGCATCAGGAATTTCCAATTTGAAGTCTGTTAGTTTCGGGGCTGCATGCAATCTCATCAAGTCCATATCTATCAAGAAATCCCCCATCGGCCGGATGCCTGAAAGAGAAGACTCCTTATCCTCTTCAAGCAGCATTTCCCCGCTTGCCTGCGGCATCGGAAGACTGTCTGGTTTCATTTCGCTTTGAGCAGCCGCATGCAGGATTCCCAAACAAAGGAAAGTTAAAATCAATGCGATATGTCTCATAAATCCAATTTGTTAAACGTTTACAAAGCACAAGTTTGCGCAGTACAAATCAGTCGGATTCGACTTGCCCCAATATGTACTAAATTGGGCTGTGAACTACCGATAAGGACTTTGCGGCCTCGAAGATACAGATATATTCACGTTTTTCCTGCTTCCTGCCATTGTTTTTTATGATACGAGGCTGGCTATCCATAAGAGGATAGTCCACAAGATTGACTTCCCCGCGTTCCGCAGGCAGGGCTTTCAAGTCAAATTCTTTAATGATGTGATGTATGTCCCGACATGCAAGCATAGGCAATGTAAAGCTAGTCCACATAATAACGGATACCCTTTATTTAATCGGTTTAAGACCTCGATACTTGGAAGCCCTTGTCCGACAAGGACATCTCAACGAAGCGGGCGCGTGGGTTGGATGCTTCGCAGGCCAGCGTTTTGCGGATGCGCAGGGCGGCTTGCGGGTCTTTGGCCACCATGTAGAGGTAGCCTCCACCACCTGCACCGGGCAGCTTGTAACCTAAGGCATAATCCTTGATTTTATTAATGATGGCTTCTACGGCCGGCGGATTGGTACCGCTGTCCAATGCCTTGTTTTGCGCCCACGTCTTGCCCACCAGCGATCCGAAAGCCTCGAAATCGTTGCGTTGGATGGCTTCGGCCATGTCAAGCGCATGGACTTTCATTTCGGCCAGCAAGGAGAGGTGCGGCCCGGAATTGAGGAACATGGAACGGACAATCTCCGCCAAGATGCCCTTAGCCGTGCGGGTGATGCCGGTATAGTAGAGCAGGTGGCAGGCGTGGCATTCGGGTTGTACGAATAAGTGTTCAGGCAACCAGCGCACCAAGGGCTGTTGAACGAATCCCGGCTCTGTCTGCAAAAGTTTGATGCCTTGGAGCACGCCGCCATATTGGTCTTGCCAGCCGCCGCCCGTGGTGAGCAGCTGCTCCAGGACGAGGGTACGTAGGCACACATCATTCCTGTTCCACGACAGGCCACAGAAGTCGCTCAACGCCCCCAATACCGTTGAAGCCAAAATAGAACTCGTGCCCAAGCCCGAACCGGCAGGGATGGCTGAAAGCAGCGTGATTTCAATGCCCGCACCGAAGTCTTGGAGCTGTTCGGCCAACGTAGTGCAGGCCGTTTCGGAAAACTTGGGCGAGAAGCCCGCCAACACCAATGCCGCCTTGGGGATGGAGAAAGGCGAGCCTACCTGGCAATAATCGTACAACTCCTCGTAGGTACGGATGACTTCCATAGCTCCCATGTCAATGGAGCGGAGGATGATGTGGAAGTCCTTGCAGGGTTTGACATACACCTGCAAAGGAGGCTGGCCGTTGAGTTCGATGGCGATGTTCACCACATGCCCGCCCGTAAAGAGGGAGTAGGGAGGCGTGTCAGTCCACCCGCCCGCCATGTCGATGCGCACGGGGCTTCGTCCCCATACAATCTGGTCGCTATAGACATTGAGCATAGGGTGGCTCTTGTGCTCGTAGAGGCCGGCCAACAGCCCTTCGCGGAGCAGGCCGAAAGCCGCCTGTTCGTCAGCCGTGTGGTCGGTGCCATCCAGCTTGTCCACCTGCGCACGGAACATGCGGTTGTGGATTTGCTGCATCAGCGGAGCCTCATCGGGCAGCAAGGCCGGCTTCTGCAAGCCCAAACGGTGATACTCGCACGCCGCATCGGCCAAATCGAGCTGGTAGAAAACGCTCTTTTCGTAATTCGCAGCTAATATTTCCCAGTTCTTTTTGGCAAAGGCTTCACGCTGTGCATAGAGGCGGCGCAAGTCGGCGCAAGCGGGAATCTCGTCAGCCGAGAGACGGACAGCCTCCAGCCAAGTTTCGCGTACGCCTTCCAAGTGGGGCTCGGAAGTCATCCAGCGCACCATCCGTCCCATCGTCTCCATGTCGTACACCACGGGGAAGAGAGCGGCGGCTTGAATATCATCGCTACGACCGGGCAGGTTGTCCAAAGTAAGACCTCGCTCCTCTAACCAGGTACTGAAAGGATGCCCTTGGTAAAGAGTAGCGGGCTGGTTTAATGCACCCTTGAACGTATCGTCAAAACCATAGGGGCGGACTACCCACCCTCCTGCCTGTAAGGGTTCGATGTCAATGCAAATGCCATCGGGCAAGGTCAATGACCAGTCGTTGCGGGGCACGCCCGTAATGATTTGCCGGGCGCCCACCGTCCACGAAGCAGGCACACAACTGTTTTCTATCCACACATTGTCATTGGCCTCGGAAAACTTGACGCCCACTTCGGCATTTTGGGTGAAAATGGCGGGGTTTGGCTTCATCTTGCGGTGCATGATGAGCCGCTGGTCGGACACCTTGTTCTGCAAGGCAACGGTGCTTGAGAGCAATTCGCGGCTGGTGCCATAATGATAGAACTCGCCGCCCGGCAGAGGCAGGATGGCCACCGACAAAGCGTTCAGCTCTTCGTCCACGATGCGCGGGCAGGTTCCCAATGCCGGGCCGAAATCGGAATAGAGGTCATAGTAGCGCAAGTCGGAAGAGGGCACGGCGGGGTCGATCAACCCTCCGGCCTTTAGCGAATGTTTCTTCAATAGTTCAACGGCTCGGTCGCTCAGCAGCCAAATGCCAATGTCCATCAGGAAAAAGTGTGTCTGCGACAAGGCTTCCATTTCGGCTAATGAAGGTTTCTGAAGCATGAAGTCAAGCGCATCGGGGCTTTTGCGGTTAGAAACGAACACGCCGTGATGGGTAGCCAATGCGGGATCCGCCCACAGGCCGTAGCACACCACATCGACTTCGGGGATGTCCTGCAAAGGCTTTTCGGCACGGATGTAAACGTCACCGCTGGCTATCAGGGTGCGGAGCGGATCGGGGGCACGCTCCATAATCTTCTCATAAAGGGGAAGTTGCAGGGTAAGCAAATGTTGACCCAAGCGTTGGCCGCGTGCCCAGCGGAAGACAGGGAGGGGTGTCAGTATCTTGCCTGATGAGGCGTAGGAAGGCAGGCGGCGGCTTTGCCCGCCGGCATGGAGGAGGATGCGCTTCTCGGCCCTGGCTTCGGCTGAACGGTTGCGTTCCCACTGGCGCAGAAGCCAAGTAGTACCTCCGCCAGAACCCAACTTCATGCCGACGGGGTCGGATGTACAAAACCATTCTTCAGGATTCACATGCTCTATTTCATGGAAAGATTCCACTAGGTTAGGGGGCAATGACAAGAGTTTCTGCATATATCGTTCTTTTTAAGTTTGTAGGTTTCAATCATTGGCTACAAAAATAAACAATCTTGAAAGAAAAAACATCCTGCAAGGCTGACTGATTTCACCTTTATAGAGAACGAATGCCCGCATGTTGCCCATTAGATGGATCTGCTTGATTCTTTCGCCCATATTTCAGGGCGACCACCTTGACATCCACTTGATACCTATGATTTTAGCGCGTTTTGCTGGGATTCAGCACATTCATAATGTTGTTTCAAGCCGGAATATCATTATGGGCATACCGAATTTCATCGGGCGATTTCCTGACGAGACGGTCGGATGCTTCAAAATGCAGGTTCTACCCGATTTGGATCCGAAAGCAATTGCCACAAAAGTAACTGAAATCGTCCGTGGAACAGGCCACGGACGATTCACGCATATTAAGGCTTGATAAACTCGTTAGAAGCCATAGGTAGCCGCTTCAGGTAAAGAGGCCGTCAAGGTTTTCCTCCTTTGGACGCACATTGCCATAAGCTATGCAAACAGGCTGCTGCCCGATGGCTCATCAAAAATCAAAGGCCGATACTTGCCATTATACCTCAATGAGTTCTTATTCCTTTCCGGTTTCCAACTGTTCTTTCAAGGCAGCCAATGCATCAATATCACCCAATGTAGTCGATGCGGCTTGGTTCTGAATAACAGGTGCTTCTTCTCTCTTTACCTTCTTGGCGGCTTTTCTTTCAGCTCTTTCTCCTGCCTTAGCAGCATCTTCGAAGATACGGCTGTGAGACAGGATGACGCGTTTAGCATCTTTGTTGAACTCAATCACTTTGAAAGGAAGTTTCTCTTCCAGTTGTGCCTGCTTCCCGTCTTCCTTAACAAGGTGTTTGGGGGTAGCGAAACCTTCAACGCCATAAGGCAAAGCAACCACTGCGCCCTTATCCAACTTTTCGATGATCGTACCTTCGTGTATGCTGCCTACTGTAAATACCGTTTCGAATACATCCCACGGGTTCTCTTCAAGTTGCTTGTGGCCAAGGCTGAGTCGACGGTTCTCCTTGTCGATTTCCAGCACTTGAACGTCAATGTCGGCGCCAATCTGTGTAAATTCAGACGGGTGCTTGATTTTCTTCGTCCAAGAGAGGTCAGAGATGTGGATCAAGCCGTCAACGCCCTCCTCGATTTCGACAAATACGCCGAAGTTAGTGAAGTTACGCACTTTGGCCGTATGCCTGCTGCCGATGGGATATTTCTGTTCGATAGTCTCCCAAGGATCGGGCTTGAGTTGCTTGATGCCCAACGACATCTTGCGCTCTTCGCGATCCAGCGTCAGCACTACGGCTTCAACTTCGTCACCCACTTTCATGAAATCTTGCGCGGAACGCAGGTGTTGAGACCAAGACATTTCAGAAACGTGAATCAATCCTTCAACGCCCGGAGCGATTTCGATGAATGCCCCGTAGTCAGCCATCACAACCACTTTACCATTTACATGGTCGCCCACTTTCAAGTTGGCGTCCAAAGCATCCCACGGATGCGGAGTAAGTTGCTTCAGGCCTAAAGCGATACGTTTTTTCTCGTCGTCAAAGTCAAGGATAACGACATTGAGTTTCTGATCCAATTCAACTACTTCGTGCGGGTCGCTCACACGGCTCCAAGAAAGGTCGGTAATGTGGATCAAACCATCTACGCCGCCCAAGTCAATAAATACGCCATAAGAAGTAATATTCTTAACGGTTCCTTCAAGAATTTGCCCTTTTTCAAGTTTGCTGATGATTTCTTTCTTCTGTTGTTCCAATTCGGCTTCGATAAGAACTTTGTGGGAAACAACCACATTCTTGAACTCTTGGTTAATCTTAACCACTCTGAATTCCATGGTCTTGCCAACGAATACATCGTAGTCGCGGATAGGCTTCACGTCAATTTGAGAGCCGGGCAAGAATGCTTCGATGCCGAATACATCCACAATCATGCCACCCTTTGTGCGGCACTTGATGAAGCCTTGGATAGTTTCTTCGTTTTCCAATGCAGCGTTTACACGGCTCCACGAGCGTGCAGCGCGTGCCTTGCGGTGCGACAGCACCAATTGCCCCTTTTTGTTTTCTTGGTTTTCAATATAAACTTCCACCGTATCACCCACTTTCAAGTCGGGATTATAACGGAATTCGCTCATCGGGATGATACCGTCGGATTTATAGCCGATGTTTACTACCACCTCGCGTTTGTTCATTGCAATGACAGTTCCGTCCACTACTTCATAGTCGTTGACTTTGCCCAGCGTACTGTCATACGCCTTTTTCTGTTCTTCGTGACTGGCATCCGATACGGTTTCACCGTTCTCATACGCATCCCAATTGAAATCTTCAACGGGAGCTACATTTTTTAAGTTCTCCATAAAAACAAATTAAATTGATTAATTAAGTGAGACATTATATTGCTCATAAAAATCGGGTGCAAAGGTAGAAGTATTTTCTTGATTTACAAAAAAATTGTTTACTCCATAAGGCAGAATTTGCTTATTTGCCTACAATGCGTTACTTTTGTTCCGTTTAAATATAACATGATGGGGGATCATCCGTAGCCCAGCCTCGCGAATGATGCCGGTTGTTCTTTGAAAGTACGGGTAATTGTTTTCAGCTCTGGATTGGCGAAACTTGCAGCTATCCCATAGAGGGTTGACGGCAATGCCTGTATTTTCTCTCTGTTCCTCAGACAAGCGATGCAAGAAGCCTTACTGGGGAGATGTTGCCTGAAACTCCGTAAAATACCGGGAGCGCGGCAAACTACGCAAGTTTGTATAGACTTACTATTAATTTAGTTATGTAGCATGGAAAGTAAAAGAAATTTTAGCCTGTTCGGTTGCAGCCTTTTGCAACGCCTGTTCTTCATTGCCATTTTTATGGCATGCGCAATGGGTGCGTCTGCACAAAACAAGACTGTATCCGGAACTGTAGTGGACAGCAACGATGGGCAACCGGTAATCGGTGCCAACGTATTGGTGAGAGGAACGACCAACGGAACTATCACAGACATGGATGGGAAATTTACGTTGTCGAACGTGCCTGACGATGCCTCTTTGGAGATCAGTTTTGTCGGCTATAAGTCGCAGGTAATCCCGGTGAAAGGGGAAACTTCGTTTAACGTAGCTTTGGGTGAGGATGCCGAAGTATTGGAGGAAGTCGTGGTAGTAGGTTATGGCGTACAGCGTAAGGTAAACCTGACGGGTTCTGTTTCTACGGTAAACGGGGAAGAACTCAGTCAACGCCCCGTTGCCAATGCTACGCAAAGCCTGCAAGGATTGGTTCCGGGCCTGACTGTATCAAATGCCAACACGGGGCGTCCAGGCGCCAGCAGTACGTTGACTCTGCGCGGGCAAGGCAACTTATCCAATACGGCCACTCCATATATCCTTGTAGATGGCGTTGAAATGGACTTGGCGGATGTGAACCCGAATGATATTGAAAACATCTCTGTACTGAAAGATGCCGCTGCAGCCTCCATTTATGGAGCCCGTGCGGCTTACGGCGTTATCCTTGTCACGACTAAAAAGGGGAAAGAAGGGAAAGCGCGCATCAGTTACCAAGGAACCGTAGGCTGGTCTTCCCCCACTGTGCTTCCCGAAATGGCCAATGCGTATGATTTTGCCATTTATTTTAACCAGGCATGTGAAAATGCCGGCGTGGCGCAACAATACAGCGCTGAAAAGCTAGCGCAATTAGAGCAGTACGTACGCGATCCCAATAGCTTCACGTTGGCTGACTGCTGGGCTGAACTTGACAACACCAACAATCTGGTAGGGGCTTTTGAAAACTCAGCCAAAGGCATCGGTAACGTGGACTATTTTGATTTACACTATAAGAATGCGGCTTTCAAGCAAAACCACAATGTCAGTATCAGTGGCGGCGGGAAAGCTGCACAATATTATGTGTCGGGCGGCATGTATAAAGAAGATGGCATCTTGCGTTATGCAGATATCGACTACTCGCGTTTCAATTTCAATGCCAGTGTCACATCGGAAGTGACAGACTGGTTGAAAATGAAAATCAATACGAAATTCATGAGTTCGGACAGCGATACGCCTTTTGGCACAGGAGGCCTTACTGAAGGCTTTTATCACTCTTTGGCTCGCTTCCGCCCTACGGTGAACGAAATAGACCCCAATGGGAACTTTACAGAACTGACCATGATCCCATACCTGCAAAGTGGCACCTATACAACCAGCCAAAAGAATAACCTGACCCTTACCGGAGGATTTGACATTACTCCGCTCAAGGATTGGCACATTCTCTTTGACTATACCTACCGGCAAAACAATACGGATTATGAGGCATTGAACGTAGCTCCCATGATACCAGGGGCAGACGGCGAAACCCTATATAAAGGTACGCGCGGCGAACTCGGCGTTGTCGAAAATGGCAGGTTCACCCGTTCTTCGGCTCTTTCACGGTACCAGTCCGTCAACCTGTATACGAACTACATGTTTTCCCTGCAGGAGAAGCACAACTTTACTGTCATGGCAGGTTATCAGGAAGAAGATTACTCCTACAAATATCTCTATGATTCAGTTATAAACCTTCTTTCAACAACGAATCCCAGCCTGACATTGGCTGACGGTACACGCGATATAACAGACACACGTAACGGATGGGCTACCCGTGGATTTTTCGGCCGTATCAACTATGACTATATGGGCCGCTATCTGCTTGAGGTGAACGGGCGTTATGACGGCTCTTCCCGTTTCGCATCCGACCATCGCTGGGGCTTCTTCCCGTCTGTGTCTTTGGGATGGAATATTACACATGAGAAATTTATGGAGAAAACGTCGGATATCCTTTCCAATCTTAAGCTCCGCCTGTCGTGGGGCCTCTTGGGCAATCAAAGTGGCGCCGCTCTCTACACATTCACGTCTACCATGGGTTCCGAATCGACGGGAAATTGGTTCTTTGCACAAAATAGAGAAGGCTATCTGACCGCTCCGGGCGTGGTTACTTCCGACACGACATGGGAAAAAGTGGAAAGCAAGAATATAGGTGTTGATTTTGGATTTTTCAACAATGCTTTGACCGGTACATTCGATATTTTCCAGCGTGACACCAAAGATATGCTGGGGCCGACGGCAGACCTCGCGGATTTCTTCGGGGCCGCCGCGCCTGAAACCAACAATGCGCGCATGAGAAACCGCGGATGGGAATTTACCATTCAATACCGAGGCAAGATAGGGACAGATATAAATTACAGCGTAGGAGGTTCATTGTCTGATGCGACCTCGGAAGTCACATCTTACCAAAACCCGTCCTTTACCAATCCGCAAGACAATTGGTACATCGGCAAGAAAGTCGGTGAAATATGGGGGTATCGTGCTTCCGGCCTTATCCAGACACAAGAGGAAGCGGACGAATACAACAGCAAATATGATTTGTCCTATCTTTCAGGGCAGGCCTGGAAACCCGGTGACGTGAAATATCTGGATTTGGACAACAACAATAAAATTGACAACGGCCTGAATACGCTGAAAGATATGGGAGACATGACCATAATCGGCAACACGACCCCACGTTACCAATATACGCTCAACGGCTTCATCAGCTATAAAGGGATAAGCTTGAGCCTGATGTTCCAAGGAGTGGCGAAACGCGACTGGTGCCCTGAAATGGGGACAGTTTACTTTTGGGGTTCAGGGCCGTATGCTCAAGTTACAGTATTCAAAGAGCATCTGGATTATTGGACGCCCGAAAACCCTGACGCTTATTATCCTAACCCGTACACGGCAGCGGCGGGTTCTATCGGCCCATTCCGCAACAAGACGTCACAAAAAAGTGACAGATATATGCAAAACGCCGCTTACTGCCGCCTGAAGAACCTGACTGTCAGCTACGACCTGCCTGAAACATGGATTAAAAAGATAGGGCTGACCAGGGCACAAGTATTCTTTTCCGGTGAAAACCTGCTGACTTTCACTAAGCTGGCAAACATGTTCGACCCGGAAGCAGTCTATACCAAGACCGGATATTCCAATGAATCCGGTAAGAACTATCCTATGAATCGCGTGCTTTCCTGCGGCGTTATCATTAACCTTTAATTATCATTCGTTATGAAAAAGATATGTTTACTACTAAGCCCGGCCTTTCTCTTCCTGCTGGGAGGTTGCTATGATTTGGACAAGATGCCGCAAGGAGAGCTTTCCTCGGCCACAGCTTTCGGCACGATTTCCGAGATTAACCTTTATCTGAACCAATTCTATCAGGAGGATGTTTACGTGGCCGGAGGGAACAATACAGTAGTCAATACGGCCATCAAAACCCAATCCAAAGATGTGGGCAAGGCTTCCGGCATCGCTTTTACCGACCTGAACAGCGACAACATGATAGGCAATGTCATCAATGCGCGGCTGGCAGGTGAAACGGCATTGAGCAATGCATCGGCATTGGATGATTACAAGCTCATACGTAACGTGAACTTTCTGATAAAGAATATTGGCAATTGCACGGAAAAAGGGAGCGAGTACAATCAATGCGTGGGGGAGGCTTATTTCTTCCGCGCCAGCTACTATTACCATTTGTTGGTCAACTATGGGGGAGTCACTTGGATGGAGGAGCTGCTCGAACCGGATGCCGGGCAGATGAAACTGCCCAGAAACACGCGGACGGAAATTGCCGACCATATCCTGGCTGACCTTGATACCGCCATCGAAAACCTGCATTCGCAGTCAACCAATGCGACAATGCGCGTCCATAAGGATGTAGCCAGGGCATTAAAAAGCGAAGTGGCCTTGTTTGCCGGGACTTGGGAGAAATATCATCGGGCCAAGAATACCGAATTCTATGACCATGAATTGGCAAATCCTGAACAAAAGATACAATCCTACCTGCAACAAGCCGCCGATGCCGCCAAGGCCGTAATAGATGAAGGCGTTTGGGGCATTACCGCCGGCGATCCCAATACGGCCTACCGTGACTTGTTCATTACCCTCGACCTTTCCTCGAACAACGAAGTGTTGTGGTGGAAGAAATACGATGCCGCCAGCAATATAGGCCATTCCGTCACACGCTACTTAAACCAAGGCGGCGGGCAATGCGGCGCATCGGCGTCTTTGGTGGACGATTACCTGACCATCGACGGAAAGCCATTTACGGGAGCGGAGCGGGACGAGGCCAAGACCGTGTACGGGAAAGAGTTCGAAAACAGGGATCCGCGCTTGGCGCAGACGGTATGCGCCCCAGGCCAGCAGTTGCGCCCGGGCGGGGCATACGTTTTCCAATTCCCGCCATTGAACGGAAACAGTTACAACCAAAACACGACCGGGTATTCTATCCTGAAGCATGTGGAATTCAACACGGCCTACGAGCCTACCATTGACGGGGAAGGCAAGAGCCAAGCACCTGCCATACAGGTACGTTACGCGGACATCCTGCTGAATTATGCCGAAGCGCTGGCAGAACTGGACGGAACGGGCAACGAGCAGAAGATTAAAGAGGCGCTGAAACCGCTGAGAGAACGCGTCGGGATGCCGGAAGTGGATTTCGACCGCGAATACAACACGGCGGAAGACTACCCGTTCCGCGACCTTGAAAAGCATATCCAGGCCGTAAGGCGCGAGCGCCGCGTGGAAAAGGCCATCGAAGGCACCCGCCTGAACGATATCCTCCGCTGGGCCGCTGCGGATGTGCTGATCTGCGGCAAGACGCCGGTAGGAGCCCTGTTCGTAGGCAGCGACCTTGAAAACAACCCTTTCTATTACGATGCCAACAACTACCTGTTGGTTTACGACCAGCCGGACGGCAATAACCTCTATCTGACCGGCAATCCCGGTGACAGCAGGCGCTATATCGTTCCTTTCAACAATGCGAACTATCCCAATGGATGGCAGTTTAATGTAAGCCGCGACTACCTGCTTCCTATCCAGGAACGTATGCTGTCCCTTACAGACTACATGTGGGAACAAAATCCCGGCTGGTAG
>CAYSIQ010000001.1:0-8889 GCA_964431195.1 uncultured Bacteroides sp. | reverse complement strand
TACAGACTACATGTGGGAACAAAATCCCGGCTGGTAGGGAAGCCAATCCGCATAGGCATCATATAGGTTGAATCCGTGAAAGAGCGGGAAGCCATGCCACGCCGGCATGGCTTCCCGCTCTTTCAGCAAAGAGCCGGACGGGACGGAACGCTCCTTGCATAGTGAAGCAGAAAGAATATATTCTCTTAGACAGTGAAAACATATCATGGATGGAGAGAATAGATCTCACGTTTTTCCCTTATTATCAATGCTTTCCTGCACGAGTCCACACGGATGCGCCGGTTGCGCCGCAGCCTTGGGGAATGTGCGGCGAAGCCCTCCGGCAGGCAAAAAAGAAGAAAGAAATATGGCGGATTGGTTTTTCCGGTTTATCTTTGGGGCGGACTAAAAACGGATTGCTTATGGATAATTTGCAAACGCTCGCGTTGGCCGTGTGCAGCATAGCGCGCGCCGCTGGCCGCTTTTTGAGGGAGGAACGCGCGAACTTTCACCGCGAGGACGTGGAGCGGAAACACGCGCACGACTATGTGTCATACGTTGACCGCGAGTCGGAACGCCGCATCGTAGCCGCCTTGAAGGCCTTGCTGCCCGAAGCAGGCTTCATCACCGAAGAAGGTTCCGCCACGTACCGTGGCGAGCCATATTGCTGGGTGGTGGATCCGCTGGACGGGACTACCAACTACGTTCACGGCGTTGCCCCTTATTGCGTCAGCATTGCCCTGCGCGGCCGCGACACCTTATTGGTAGGTGTCGTTTACGACCCCAACCTTGACGAATGTTTCTACGGCTGGCACGGAGGCGGGGCTTACCTTGACGGCAGGCCGGTGCACGTTTCGCCTACCGCCTCCATAGAAGATGCCCTCTTGGTGGCCGAATTGCCTTACCAGGCCGGGCGTTATGCCCGCACGGGCGGGCATTTGGTGCATACGTTCTACGGCCGGGCGGCCGGCCTGCGCATGAACGGTTCGGCGGCGCTGGGCATTTGCTATGTGGCGGCCGGCCGCTTCGACGGCTGGCAGGAGGCGTTCATCGGCTTGTGGGACTTTTCGGCGGCGGCCCTGCTGGTGGAAGAAGCCGGCGGGCGGGTGACAGACTTTACGGGCAACGCCCGCTACATCGACGGGCATCACATTGTGGCAAGCAACGGCTTGCTGCACCGGCACCTGCTCGCCGCAGTGGGCGGGGAGATGCCTATGTTGTGACTGGTACAGTAGTGAGGGTCATGGGCATAATGCGTGTACCATCGGTTTTTGTTTCGCTGTGGAATCTGTTCTTCCCGCACCGTTGCGTGATGTGCGGCGCTGTCTTAGGGCAGGAAGAGGTATGCATTTGCCTGCATTGCAACCTCAGCCTGCCCCGTACCCGCTATGACGCATGGGCAGACAACCCGTTGGAGCGCGACTACTGGGGGAAGTTCCCCTTGGGGCGCGCGGCAGGTTTCTTCTTCTACCAAAAAGCATCGGCAGCCCATAACGTGGTGACTCGGTTGAAGTATGGAGGCCGGCAGGATGTCGGGGTGGCCATGGGGCGCATGATGGCTGCGGAGTGGCTGGCAAGCGGATTTTTCCGGGGAATGGACGTGATTGTCCCCGTTCCTTTGCATCCCCGCCGGATGGAAGAGCGCGGTTACAACCAAAGCGAATGCATAGCCCGCGGCATATCGGCAGTGACCGGCCTCCCTGTCGATACCGTTTCGGTAGCCCGCACCCGCTACACGGAGACGCAGACGAGCAAGTCCGCGCTTGGCCGGTGGGAGAATGCGGGCGGCATCTTCAGCCTGCTCCGGCCTGAAGCTTTCCGCAACAAGCATGTGCTGCTGGTGGACGATGTGATCACTACCACGGCCACCACCACGGCCCTTGCCGATGCTTTGGCCGGAGTGGAGGGCATACGGATCAGCGTGGCGGGGCTGGCGGTAGTGGAAAGATAAGTTATCCCCCCCTTTCATAATGCTTTCTCGCGAAGCAAGTACTCGGCAATCTGCACGGCATTGAGGGCCGCGCCTTTCTTGATTTGGTCGCCCACAATCCAGAAAGCCAGCCCGCGTTCATTGGCCAAGTCTTTGCGGATGCGCCCCACATAGACGGGGTCTTTGCCGGCGAGGAAGAGCGGCATGGGGTATTCCCTCTTTTCGGGATTGTCCATCAGCGCCAGCCCTTCGCCCTTGGCGAAGGCTTCGCGGGCTTCTTCCACTGAGACGGGGCGTTCAGTCTCTACCCAAATGCTTTCGGAGTGGGAGCGCAAAGCCGGCACGCGCACGCAAGTGGCGCTCACTTTTACGTCGGAGTGCATGATTTTGCGCGTCTCGTTATACATCTTCATTTCTTCTTTGGTATAGCCGTTCCCCGTGAACACGTCGATTTGCGGGATGAGGTTGAAAGCCAATTGGTAAGGGAACCTGTCAACGGTGACAGGCTCTCCGCCCAACACTTGGCGATACTGCCCATACAATTCCTGCATGGCGGCAGCCCCGGCGCCGCTGGCTGCTTGGTAGGTCGCCACGTGTACGGTCTTGACGTGCGAAAGTTGTTCGATGGCTTCCAGCGCCACAACCATTTGGATGGTGGTGCAGTTGGGGTTGGCAATGATGCCGTGCGGGCGGCGTTTGGCATCGGCGGCATTCGCTTCGGGCACGACTAAAGGCACGCCGTCATCCATGCGGAAAGCACTGGAGTTGTCGATCATCACAGCGCCGTGCCGGGTGATGGTTTCCGCAAACTCTTTGGAAACGCCGGCGCCTGCCGAGGTGAAAGCGATGTCCACTCCTTTGAAGTCATCGTTATGTTGCAAGAGTTTCACCTCGATTTGCCTGCCGCGGAATTCATAACAAGTGCCCGCGCTGCGTTCGGAACCGAACAGCGCTAATTCGTCCAACGGGAAATCCCGTTCATCGAGCACGCGGAGGAACTCCTGCCCCACGGCCCCGCTTGCTCCGACTATTGCTACTTTCATTCTTTTCGTCTTTGTTTTAGGTGGTTTGTAAAAAAGGTAAATCCGAGGCGTAAAATTACAACATTCCGTGATTATAACCGCAGGAGCGGCTTCTATTTTTGCGATAACCTGCACGGAAGCCTCCCGCGCGGCTCCGTTTTGCCTGCGGCGCAACTCTCATGGGAGTACCATGTATGTGGACTCGGAATGAAGGGGCGGCCATGGAGAGTGCCTTTCGGAAGATGCCGGCATCGCGTTTGGCGCATGCACGTGCGGCGCTTCCGCCATGCAGCATCGCCCGCACTCCGTGCGTGCATGGAGTGCGGGCGATGCGGTATCTTCTGCGAGGCGCTTTCTGCGGCCGCTTCTTTATTCAGATTCCACGCCCTTATATGCTCGCGCGGGCGAAAGCCCGGATTGCCATGCCCTAACCCGCCTTACAGGGTAAGCGGCGCGCGCGTGTTTGCGGAACGGTCAGTTAAATTATATTAAACAGTTGGAACAAATAAATACAATACATTAACTTTGTTATGCAAAAAGTTCAAGGCAGGCGGATTAAGGGGTTTGCCGTTTGTCTTTAAGCAAAGGAAATAATAGACCCCTCTTAAATATGTAAAGCCTATGGAAAAGTAAACAATCCTGCATGTAGAAAGTGGCCGCTGTCCGGCACTCGTTTTCTAACCTTAAATTTTCAGAATTATTTAACCAACAACAAAATCATCAATCGTATATGAATGAAGATTGCAAAAAGCGGGGACTAACTCGCCGGTTCCTCGCGGCAGTGGCGGTCAGCCCACTGCTATTGATCGGCGGCAACGTGATGGCTACGCAAGCCGGCCCGGAAAGTTCGTTAGGCGTAACCGAACAGATGCAAACCATTACCGCCACCGGTCTGGTGGTAGATGAAGCCGGCGAACCGGTCATCGGCGCCAGCGTAGTGGAAAAAGGCACTGCCAATGGCGGGATTACCGATGCGGACGGCAGATTTACATTGACCGTGAAGCCTGGAGCGACACTGGTCATATCATTCGTGGGATACCAAGCCTTGGAAGTGAAAGCTGCCAGGACAATGAGGGTCGTGCTGAAGGAAGACACCGAACTGCTGGATGAAGTGGTGGTCGTCGGCTACGGTGTACAGAAGAAAGCCAACCTGACGGGAGCGGTCTCTACGGTGGACTTGAGCAAGACAATGGCAGGCCGCCCGCAACAGGATGTGGCCAAGGCATTGCAGGGAGCCGTTCCGGGATTGAGCATACTCAACTCAAGCGGCGACATCGACGGGGCGGCTTCCATGCGTATCCGAGGCTTGGGAACATTGAGCAACGGCGAAGTCAGCAATCCGCTGATCGTAGTGGACGGCGTTCCAATGGACGACATCTCTTACCTTGACACGCAGGATATCGAAAGCATTTCCGTATTGAAAGATGCTTCCGCTTCATCCATTTATGGGACGCGCGCCGCTTTCGGCGTAATCCTGATCAATACCAAGAGCGCGAAGCCCAGCGAAAGGGTCACCATCAATTACAGCAACAACTTCGCATGGGACCAGCCGACTTTCTTGCCCGACTATCCCGATGTGCCCACCCAATTGAAGATGGGCATCGAAGCCAGCATGAACGGCGGCGCCGGCATGCCTGAATATGTCGGCATGTATTTTGACAAGCTGTTGCCTTACGCCGAAAAGTGGCAGCAGCAGAACGGAGGCAAGACCGGATACCGTGCCATGAATCTCTACCAAAACGAAAATAACGTAGGCGACTACATCGTGCTTGAGGACGGTACTCCTTATTATTACGCCGACTGGGATGTGCAGGACATTTACTTCAACAAGGCGGCTCCTTCCATGAGCCACAACGTCTCGATACAGGGGACATCGGGCAAGACCAACTACTACCTTTCTTTCGGCTACAACGAAAAGCAGGGGCAGCTGAAGATCCACCCGAACAAGCTGAAGAAGTACAATGCCTCAGTCAATGTCACCACCAATGTTTACGACTGGCTGCAAGTGGGCGCGCGATTCAACTATAGCCGCAGGAATTACAAGCGTCCGGACACATACAGCAACACCTACCAATTCCTGTGGCGGTGGGGGTCTTATTTCATTCCTTCGGGCACAATCGATGGCTATGATACGCGCGTCATGGCCATGCTGAAACAAGCTGCCGACCGTGAGGTGACAAGAGACCTGACCCGCATGAACACTTTCCTGAAGGCTGAAATCGTCAAGGGGCTGACCCTCAACGCAGACTTTACATACGCCATCGAGAACATGAACAGCGGCTCGCAGGACAATTCGATCTATGGCATTAACTGGAGCGGCACCCCGGTTCCAACCTACATCGTGACCAAAGGACAAAGCACCATCTGGAGAGACTTCTCCAAACGGAATACATGGACGGCCAACGCATACGCAAACTACGCCAGGACATTTGCCCAAAGCCATAACCTGAACGTAATGGTAGGCGTCAACGCGGAAGAGCAGGAATACAAATACCTGTATGGAACGCGTAATGTGATGTATGACCAAGAAGGATACCCTGAACTGAACATGGCCGGCACGAACGGGCAAGACTTGAACTGGTCGCATACCTCCCGCGCATCCGCCGGCTATTTCGGCCGTATCAATTATGACTACAAAGGCATCTACCTGTTGGAAGTGAACGGGCGTTACGACGGTTCTTCCCGTTTCCCCCATACTGACCGGTGGGCTTTCTTCCCTTCCGCGTCCGTTGGTTACCGCTTCTCAGAGGAAGCCTACTTCGCCCCGCTGAAACGTATTGTCAGCAACGGCAAGTTGCGTGCCTCTTTCGGCGAGATCGGCAACGAGGCTGTGGGCAACTACATGTTCGAGCAATTGATAAACCAAAAGACCAGTTCCCGCTATTGGGTTGAAAACAACAATCCGAATTCCAATACCTTGACTATGTATGACATGCCGAAGCTGGTGTCAAGCTCCTTGACGTGGGAACGCATCCGTACCCTCAATGTCGCTCTTGACTTGGGCTTTATGAATAATGAGCTGACCGTAGGCATCGACTGGTTCCAGCGCGAGAACCGTGACATGCTGGCGCCGGCACAGGTGTTGCCGAATACGCTGGGTGCTTCCGCTCCTTACCAGAATGCGGGGTCTCTGCGTACACGCGGGTGGGAGTTGAATTTGGATTGGCGCCATACTTTCGGCGACTTCGATGTATATGCCAACTTCAACATCGGCGACTCCAAGGCAGTCGTGACGAAGTGGGATAATGACACCAAGCTTCTCAGCTCCTATTATTCCGGCAGGACCTACGGCGACATCTTCGGCTTTGAAACCGACCGTTACTTCGAGGAAAAAGACTTCACGGGACAAAATGCGGACGGTTCTTGGAATTATGCAGACGGCGTCGCAAGCCAGGAAGGGCTGGAAACCGGCAACTTCCACTACGGCCCGGGCGACATCAAGTTCAAGGATTTGGACGGCAATGGCAAGATTGACGGCGGAAAAGGTACGGCGGACGACCACGGCGACTTGAAAGTCATCGGAAATTCCATGCCGCGCTATGAATACAGCTTCCACTTGGGCGGAGCGTGGAAAGGCATTGACCTCGATCTCTTCTTCCAAGGCGTAGGCAAGCGCGAGGACTGGACGACTTCCTCCTTGAACCTCCCCGCCATGGTACACGCCGACATAGCCGTTTACTCTCATCAGACTAGTTATAACAAGGTGCTTTGGAATTCAGACTATACCGCGATAACCGGTTATGAAATAGATCAAAGCAACCGTTATCCGCGCCTTTATCGTGGAACAAACAACAGTGGCGGCACCGTGTCGGGCATAGCTTCAGGATCCAATAACTACTATCCTCAGACCCGTTACTTGACAGACATGTCCTATCTCCGCCTGAAGAACGTGACGGTGGGATATACTCTTCCGAAAGAGTGGACACGCAAGGCCTATATAGAGAATGCGCGCATTTACTTCAGTGGCAGCAACCTGTTCCTGCTCCACAAGGGGCATGACCTTCCGGTCGACCCCGAAATCAGCACGGGCGAAAGTACCGGTACCGGCGGATGGGGACGTATTGCTCCTATCACGCGGACGTTCTCCTTTGGCGTTCAGGTAACATTATAACAACCTCAAAAAATTAAGAACAATGAAGAAATTACTTGTATGCGGGGTCACAATGATGGCAATGTTGTCCGGTTGCAACGATCTGCTGGACAAACCTCCTTTGGATACTTTCACGAATACTCCGGAATACTGGAGCAACACCGATAACTTGGACAATCAGTGCAATACCTTTTATAACAACTATACCGGCTACGGGAACGGGAACGGCAGCGGCTGGTTCTACTTCAAGACATTGAGCGATGACCAAGTGGATGCGGAAAGCCATGAATGGACTTATACCAACGTGGTCGCATCCTCCACAAACTGGTCAAGCCCTCTCACGGAAATCCGGCGTGCCAACTACATCATTGCCGGTGTGGAGTCTTCCTCCCTTGATGAAGAGACGAAAGCTCACTATGAAGGCATTGCGCGCTTGAACCGTGCATGGGAATACTATCAGATGGTTCGCATGTACGGCGATGTGCAATGGATAGACAAGGTTGTCGACCCCTCCGACCACGAAACCCTTTACGGGGCGCGTACCAACAGGGATGAAGTAATGGACAATGTGCTGGCAGACCTTAATTATGCGTGCGAACACATTACCGCGAACAGCAACCGCCAACGCTTCAGTACCGACATGGCATACGCCATGAAGGCGGACATAACGTTGTATGAAGGCACTTACTGCAAATACCGCACCCAGGCCGAGAACGGAAAAGCCGCCGATGAAAGCCGTGCCAACAGATACTTGGCTGAATGCGTATCTGCCTGCGAATACCTTATGGCCAAGGATTACACGCTAAGCGACAGCTACAAAGCCAACTATAATTCTGTCAGCTTGGCGGACAACCCGGAAATGATTTTCTATAAGCCTTATTCGCAAGGCACGCTGATGCATTCCACTGTGGACTATACGGTCAACACGAGCGGCGCGCATGGCATTTCAAAGGATGCGTTCGACAGCTTTCTTTTCCTTGACGGGAAACCGTTGGCGACAACTTCAGAGAACAAGGACGATGCAGCCGTGCTGGATGAAGACGGCAACTACTCTATAAAGCATCTTTTGGCCGTGCGCGACAAGCGCCTGTCCGATATCCTTGACCCGGTGCTTTCCTTCAGGGGCCATTCCTACAACCGCGCAGGTGTAGCGCCTTTCACCACATCGACCGGTTATGGCATCGCCAAGTATGATAACCCCAATGAAATGACTGTAAGTGACAGGAACAACACCAATCGCCAATTCACGGATTGCCCGCTCTATTGGCTCTCAATCATCTATTTGAACTTTGCGGAGGCCAAAGCCGAAACGGGCTCTCTCACGCAAGCCGACCTAAACAATTCTGTCAACAAACTGCTGGATCGTGCCGGCTTGCCGGCCATGACAACCACTCCGGATGCCGACCCTGCCAATAATATGGAAGTAAGCAACCTGATTTGGGAGATACGCCGTTGCCGCCGTTGCGAACTGATTATGGATAACTGGTACCGGTATTGGGACTTAATCCGCTGGCACCAGCTCGACAAATTGGACTCGACCAAATATCCGAACGTGATGCTGGGCGCCAACGTAAGCAATGTGCCCGACTGTGAAGAAGCGACCAAAGACGGATATATTGATGCGTCCGACGGGCAAATCCGTATTTATGAGGCAAAACATTACTTCTATCCGATTCCGACGGGACAGTTGACCCTGAATGAAAACATGCAGCAGAACCCGGGTTGGTAATCCGCTCTAAGCGGCAAACCGTGTCCCGCTCTGTTTGGATTTGGCCAAAAAGTGCCTATGCATTCATGCATCATAACGTAAGTTTAGGATAAGAAAGGCCTAATCCCAACGTGAGTTCGATATAATACATATTAAGTAG